>JBGAUU010000146.1:0-7927 GCA_044228465.1 Cyclobacteriaceae bacterium | reverse complement strand
TCTAAATTCTGAGCTTCCTTTAAACTTGGGGCGGTAATGCGCACATATTCGCAGCCTGCATCTACCATGCGAATCACTTGCTCAACCGAGCCAATGGTGTCCATGGTATCGACCGTGGTCATGGATTGCACACGAATGGGGTTGTTGCCACCGAGTGGCACATCGCCTATGGTTACTTCACGAGTTTTTCTGCGGCTGTAACTGACAAGACTATTGCAATAAAGTTTAAGCTGTTCTACCTGCGTGTTCACCATGCGACTAGAGAAAGGACAAAGTTACCGAATTTTACCAGTTGTTTTAACAACCAAAAAGGTGGTATTGTTTATCCCAAAAACTGATTGCCTTCGGGTTAAATACTTGTTAAAATCGGGCCTCCGATTTGTTGTTGCCTGCTCTGATTGGTAGCTTTCGACTTTCCATTAAACTATGCGTATTCTATCTATTCCATTATTAGCTATCGGATTGATGATAGTGAGTTGTCGGCCTGAAAAAACGACCACTGATTTCGAAACGATCACTAAAGACAGCACTTTTCGAGCTACTATCAAAACAGGCGCGTTCATAAAACTAAGTCAGGGTTCTACCTATTACGAGTGGAGCAACCCGGAAGCGGATACGGTGCTGGTATTGGTGCATGGGTTTTCGGTTCCCTCCTATATTTGGGATTCTACTTTTCATGCTGCGAGTAAGCGAGGTTACTCTACACTGCGATATGATAATTTCGGACGGGGTTTCTCGGATAACCCGGATGCTGTTTATGATGTTGCTTTGTTTACAAACCAACTTCATGAGTTGTTAGACTCTTTGGAGATTGCCAAGCCGATAACTTTGGTGGGACTATCAGACGGTGGGCGTGCCATCTCTTCTTTTGCAGCGCAGTTTTCAACACGAGTAAAAAATCTGGTGTATGTGGATGCGGTTGGTTTTGAAAATCCTGTTGAAAATCCACAACACCCGGCTGCCGTGACGGAGAAAGAAATAGAAGAGGTGGGCGTGCCATCTCTTCTTTTGCAGCGCAGTTTTCAACACGAGTAAAAAATCTGGTGTATGTGGATGCGGTTGGTTTTGAAAATCCTGTTGAAAATCCACAACACCCGGCTGCCGTGACGGAGAAAGAAATAGAAGAATTTAAAAGCAGCGAGAACTATCCAAAGATGGGCAAAGGACAGCTAGGTGATTTTTATGATTCCATTCCTTTCAGAGGTTGGGATAAGAAATATGAAGACATTATGAAGTTCAAAGGATTTGCACGTGCAATAATCTCTACTCGCAAAAACAGAACGCCATTGGTGGCCGAGCATCAAAAGATTTCGGAAGCTAAAGTTCCAGTTTTCGCTATTTGGGGTGAGCATGATAAAGTGGTGGTTTTAAATGATGTTCGTGGCAACCTGACCACTCGGCTGCCGAGTGTCAAATTATTTGTGATTCCTAAGGCAGGTCACTTGCCCCACATGGAGCAAGCGAAACTGTTTAATGAAATTTTGTTTGATCAAATAATGGGAGGGAAATGAATTACATATTCGTGAAGGCACGAACATTTGCAGTTTGAGCTATTCCATATCTCTCACTTACCAATTAAAATTCAAAGCCTTGCATTTAGGGCAATCTACAATACCTTCTTCGAGATCAATATATTGACAGCAATTGCAATGACCAAAATGAAGATTGACGTGTTTAGTAACATATTTCGCTTCAAGTGCTGTGAGATTACTCTTTTCGATTAAATGCTTAATTAATAGTAATGGAGAAAGCTGCTTAAGTTTCACTATCGTCTTTCTTTCATTGATGCTAAAGTCAGGTATTTCAATTCCTTCTTTAGGCAAACAGTTCTTACACTTAACTCGCATATTTTTTACTAACTATCATTGGAATTTTAACATAGTACATGGCGCACAAATTATCTAGGTGCTACGGGCGAGGGATTGAAGCGGTTACCCCGCAGTGGTGCGCCTCGCGCCACGAGGAGTAAAAGCGGAAAGCCCGGTGGCCCCCCGATGGCTATCGCGGCAGCGGGGCCACGCCCCAAAAAAAATTCGCTTTTACAAATCGCCCAACTGCGGACGTATCAGAATTTCTTCCACTACACTTCGTTTCGATATACTATACGCACTGAAAACAGTTTCTGCCACGTCTTCCGGTTTCATCAGCCGCTCATCGGGAAGATCGACTCCATCCCAACTGGCGGTAAGAGTGGCTCCGGGAAGAACGGAAGTAACACGTACGCCATGCGCTTTCAATTCTTCGCGCAGCACTTTGGAAAAGCCGAGCAACGCAAATTTGGAAATGGCATAAGAACCGCCATTGGGATAGGCCATGATGCTGGCAATGGAACACATATTGAAAATATGTCCGGCTCTGCGTGTGCGCATCGATGGAACCAACAGTCGACTGAGGTGGTAAGCGCTGTACAGGTTTGTGTTAATCATGCTTTCCAACGCTCCGTCTGCCTCATCGAGCACAGAGCCTGGTATAAAATATCCGGCATTGTTGACAAGCACTTCGATTGGTTGACGAAGTTGCTGAACTTTCTCTGCAAAGAGGCGAATGTGATCTTTGTTGGACATGTCGGCCATGAAAGCGGTCAGTTTCACTGAATGTCGGCTTTCGATTGCTGATTTTAATTCGTTTAAATCCGCTTCTTTTCGTGCGCAAGTTGCAATATCAAAGCCGGCTTCGGCAAAACGATTAATGATAGCCCTGCCAATTCCTTTGGTGCCACCGGTAACTACTGCTAATTTGTTCATGGGAATATTTTATCTTTGAGCAAGATAGTATTTCAATACAACTCGATGAAAGAATTTGGTCGTTACATGATTTTTCTGGGATCGCTGGTGGTAAGGCGTGAAACGTTCATCACCTATTACCGATTGGTGATTGAAGAGTGTATGCAAATTGGCGTGAAGTCGATTTCGCTTTTTGTGTTGGTATCTACGTTTATGGGGGCAGTAACAACTGTGCAAACCGCTTATAATTTGGTGACTCCACTGGTGCCTCGTTATGTAATATCGCAAGTGGTTCGAGAGATGACAGTATTGGAACTGGCACCTACTATTATGGCGATCATATTTGCCGGAAAAATTGGGTCGAGTATGGCGGGTGGTTTGGGTACGATGCGTATCACCGAGCAAATTGATGCGCTGGAAGTAATGGGGATTAACTCATCCTCGTATTTGGTACTTCCTAAAATCGTAGCTTCCATGCTGATGTATCCGATGCTGGTAATTGTGGCCGGTGTTTGTTCTATTATTGGTGGGTATTTGGTGGGAACACTGACGGGAATTTTAACGCCTACGGAATATGTAATGGGTATTCGGTCGATTTTCAACGATTATAGCATTACGTTTGCGCTTATCAAATCATTTGTATTTGCTTTCCTGATCGCATCGATTTCTTGCTTTAAAGGTTACTACACACAAGGCGGTGCGCTGGAAGTAGGTATTGCCAGTACCGATGCGGTAACATCGAGTGTGATTGCTGTTTTGCTGGCTGATTATTTCTTAGCTAATCTTTTGCTCTAATCATCATGATCAAGATAAAAAACATTAGTAAGTCCTTCAATGATAAGAGCGTGTTGCGCAACATCAGCGGGGAATTTGATAAAGGGAAAACGAATCTTATTATTGGATCGAGTGGTACCGGCAAAAGTGTGTTGCTAAAATGTATCGTTGGCCTACTCCATCCGGACACCGGATACGCTTTTTATGACCTGCGTAATTTTACGGATGCCGACAAAGATGTTAAGTCGGAGATTCGCAGAGAGATTGGCATGTTGTTTCAAGGGGGTGCATTGTTTGACTCTAAAAATGTAGAGGAGAATGTGATGTTTCCGTTGGACATTCTCACCAAAATGCCTTATGATGAAAAATTGGATCGCGTTAATTTTTGTTTGAAGCGGGTGGGGTTGGAAAATGTAAACAAGAAGATGGCGTCTGAAATCAGCGGGGGTATGAAGAAGCGCGTGGGTATTGCCCGCGCGATTGTGAATAACCCAAATTACCTTTTCTGTGACGAACCTAACTCCGGCCTGGACCCGCAGACTTCTATTTTAATTGACGAGTTGATTTTGGAAATCACCCACGAATTCAACATCACCACCATTATCGTTACCCACGATATGAACTCGGTGTTGGGTATTGGGGAGAAGATTATGTTCCTCCACAAAGGAGATAAACTGTGGGAAGGCTCGAATGAAGATATTACCCATTCAGGCGTAAAGGAACTGGATGACTTCGTGTTCATCAATAAAGTGATGAAGAGTTTGAAAGGGACGAAGTTGGTTTGATTTGATTTATCCCTCCTCCCCTAACCATCCCATCGTACGCTTCACTGCTTTTTGCCAACCTCTGTATAAGGCATCACGTGTGCCCTCTTCCATTTGAGGTAAAAATCTTTTTTGAATTTTTCTGTTTCTGGTAATGTCTTGTTTTTTCCACAAGCCGCTTTGTATGCCCGCCAAATAAGCTGCACCTAAGGCAGTTGATTCAATTACCTCGGGTCGCTCGACTTCTGTTCCCAATATGTCCGCTTGAAATTGCATTAAGATATTATTGGCACACGCACCACCATCCACTTTCAAGGCAGCCAGCTTCAGGCCTGCGTCTTCCTGCATGGCATTCAAGATATCTTTTGTTTGATACGCCAGTGATTCTAACGTTGCCTTGATTAAATGATCTTTGCCTGTGTCACGCGTCAACCCAAAAATGGCACCGCGTGCATACATATCCCAATACGGTGCGCCTAAGCCAGCAAAGGCAGGAACCACATACACTTCATTTGATCCGAGCGCCTTCATCGCAAAATATTCAGAATCCTTTGATTGATCGATGATATGGAGGCTATCACGCAACCATTGCACAGCAGCACCGGCAATAAATACACTCCCTTCTAAGGCATATTCTACTTTACCATCAAGTCCCCAAGCTATGGTGGTAATCAACCCATTCTTCGATGCCTGCATGGTAGTTCCCGTGTTCATCAACATGAAACAACCGGTACCATACGTGTTTTTCGCCATGCCAGGTTCGAAGCAAGCTTGCCCAAAAAGTGCCGCTTGTTGATCTCCTGCTACTCCCGAAATTGGTATCTCTGCACCATTCCAATTCCATTTTCCAAAATCGGCAGCCGAAGGTTTTACTTCGGGCAATAGCTTTTTAGGGATTGAGAGTTCTTGCAATAACCGATCATCCCACGAAAGTGAGCGTATGTTAAAAATGAGTGTACGACTTGCGTTTGAATAATCCGTAACGTGACTTTTTCCATTCGTCAGTTTCCAAATGAGCCATGAATCAATGGTACCAAATGCCAACTCGCCTTGCTCCGCGCGTTGTCTGGCACCGGGCACATGATCTAATATCCATTTGATTTTAGTCCCTGAAAAGTAAGAGTCAATAACCAAACCAGTATTGATCCTTACATAGTCTGTTAAGCCTTTTGTTTTTAATTCTTCGCAAATGGCAGCGGTGCGTTTGTCTTGCCAGACAATGGCGTTGTAAATAGGCTCACCGGTTTTACGATCCCACACTACCGTAGTTTCTCGCTGGTTTGTTATTCCAATCGCTACGATTGACTTCGCATCGATCTTATGATCTGCAAGTAGTTTGAGTAACACGCCTTGTTGAGTACTCCAAATCTCATTGGCATCATGCTCTACCCATCCGGATTGCGGGAAGATTTGCGTAAACTCTTGTTGAGCGATTCCTTGAATGTTGCCCTGTTCATCAAACAGCACAGCACGTGAGCTGGTTGTTCCCTGATCCAATGCAATGATATACTTCGGCATGTTAGTGTCCCTTTAAATCCCTAAACAAAAATCAATTTATAAATCAATGCTCCTAAAACTCCACCGATGATCGGTCCCACCACCGGAATCCAAGAATAGCCCCAACCGGAATTTCCTTTGCCATGAATCGGCAAAATAAAATGAGCGATGCGCGGGCCGAGATCGCGAGCCGGATTGATTGCAAAACCGGTTGTGCCACCCAGGCTCAATCCGATTGAGATAATCAATAAGCCAACTACGATAGGGTTTAGACCTTGAGTAAATTGATTCGCGCCAATGAAGAGCAAGGCAAGAATCAAAACCATGGTTGCTAGAATCTCGCTGATCAAATTTGAAAAGGTATTTTGTATAGCGGGTGCATTGCAAAAAACACCGAGTTTGGTTGCAGGGTCTGCGGTTTCCTTCCAATGAGGCAGATAGTGCAGCCATACCAATGCAGCACCAGTAATGGCGCCTGCAAACTGAGCTAAGATATAACCTAGAACCTGATCCGTAGCAAAACTTCCATTGATTGCCAACGCAATGGTTACAGCAGGATTCAGATGCGCGCCACTGATGTTGCCGACTGCATAGATTGCCAGCATGACGGCCAATCCCCAACCGATGGAAATCATCAGCCATCCGCCATTTTCAGATTTTGATTTACGAAGTGAAACAGCGGCATTCACGCCTCCACCCAAAAGGATTAGTAGCATGGTTCCAAAAAATTCTGCCAGATAAACGTTCATAAAAAAAGGTTTAGTGTGAAGAGTTTCCAATCACAGGAGCATCGCTTTCTTTTCCATCTGAATCAATCAATAGAGTTGCTGCGGACGCGATGAGCAGAAGCACACCTGCAAAAACAATCGCATTTCCGGAATCATTATTTAAGAAGCGCTTCATGATCTCACCAAACGTGACACTCTGCAATATCATGGGTACTACGATCATCATGTTGATGATACCCATATAAACTCCGTAACGCTCTTTCGGAATTTTAGAAACGACTAGCAGGTAAGGAATTCCCATCATACTCGCCCACCCGATTCCGAATCCGGTAATGGCCGGAAAAAGTAAAAATTTATTTTCGATGAATGGGAATGCTAACAGCCCCACTCCAGCGAGAACGAGGCAAGAAAAGTGAACGATCTTAGCAGATGACTTACGAACAAACCATACCAAGGCAAATGCAGTCAAGAATGTAACCACATTATACCAAGCGTTGACAAGACCTGCCCAACTAACAGCCTCTTCGTACAATGGATTATTTACAGTTTCAGAGGTTTTCCACACAGACAACGCAATGCTTTTTGAAGCATTTTGCCAGTAGCAAAAAAGTGCATACCACTGAAACAAATAAACCAAAGCGAGTTGCCACATGACTTTTGGCATGCGAATAATTGCATCCGGTATTTCTTTGAACGGAAACATTAGGCTGAAAGGCTCTTTTTGCATTTTCTCAAGCTCTTCTTTTGTTGGTGGAATTTCCGGTGTTGTGCGCATGCTCCACCAAATCGTTCCGATCGAACAAACCGAACCTAAAAAGAAAGATGCAAATACCCAATTGGGAATCGCCCCTGTTTTTCCTACAATTATCATTGGAAAAATAAAGAGTGAAGCATTTGCCAGCGTTTGGCCTAGCCCAGTGAAAAAGCTCTGTGTTTGAAAACCCATCGGGCGTTGTTCGTCATTTAATTTATCGGCAATAAATGCGCGATAAGGTTCCATCGCAGTGTTATTACCCGCATCGAGTATCCAGAGAAGTCCGGCTGCCATCCACAAGGCACTGCTAAAAGGAAAAAAGAAAAGACAAATACTGCAAAGCAAAGCGCCTATAAAAAAATAGGGTTTGCGTCTTCCAAAGCGCGGATGCCACGTTTTATCACTCAGTGCTCCAATGATAGGCTGTATTAAAAGTCCAGTTACAGGTCCTGCTAAATTCAAGAGTGGAATCTCATCGGGGCTTGCGCCCAAAAAATCGTAAATGGGATTAACAGCACTTTGTTGCAAGCCAAAGCTATATTGTATGCCAAAGAACCCCACATTCATATTGATGATCTGTGAGAATGTAAGGCGTGGTTTTGATAGACTCATTTCATTCAGTTAACTATTCTAAAGTTGCTGAAAGGAAACGGAAGATGCAAGAATTAATATATCGATGAGGTCTCC
>JBGAUU010000019.1:0-50571 GCA_044228465.1 Cyclobacteriaceae bacterium | reverse complement strand
TTTTCATAGAGCGGAATGGCCACAGGTGGTTTGGCTGCTTTGATATAGCTGGGGCGCATTCCTTTCTTGGTGCTGGCGTGCAAGGTAAACTGACTGACTAGCAAAATATCTCCACCATCGTCTTTCACACTAATGTTCATTACGCCTTCGGCATCGTCAAAAATGCGCAGGCCCACGAGTTTCGAACTTAGCCATTCAATGTCTTCATCGTTGTCGGCATCTTCAATACCAATCAAAACGAGAAGCCCTTTGCCAATTTGTGACTTGATCGCACCATTGATAGTGACGCTGGCTTCGGTGACACGTTGAACGACTGCTATCATTGAATTAAAATTAGGATTGCCTTTTTAGAAATTTACTAAATAATAAATTCGCCAAAAACTGTATTAAAATACAAATAGGAAGAAATACATAAGGAATAACTATCAGCCCGGCATTGGCAGCTCCATCTTTAAAGTGAAAAACATTCATTAATGCCAACGGATAAACTAAGACTGAAATGAAGGTAACGATATAGCCCCAGATTCTTGCACCACCAATTTTTACACTCAACCAACTAACCAAAATAGGGATCATTAGAAGCGGCCAAATAATCTCCACAAATATCATATGTCAAAACAATTGCATTTCGATGGATGAATGGATGTGTTGACCTTTAGCGGCTTGTTGCGCGTAGGCTACTAAGGCACGCGCTACTTTGATGGATTCGATAGAAGCATATTTTTTTGGAATCAAGAAACCAAAAATCTTGTAGAAGGTTTGCGCGGCTTCTTCTCCGGTGCGTTGTTCTTGTCGCGGACCTGTGAGCAAAGAGGGTTGCAAAATATGATAGCTGTCGAAACCAATTTTACTGATGGCTTCTTCGACTTCGCCTTTCACCTGATTGTAAAAAATGGACGAGTTTTTGTTGGCGCCCAAAGCGGAGACCAATAAATATTTAGCTGCTCCGTTTTGTTTGGCCCCTTGTGCCAATGCGAGCGGTGCATCATAGTCTACCGCACGAAAGGCTTCTTTGGTTTTGGCTTTGCGCATAGTAGTGCCCAGGCAACAGAAAACATCATCGGCTTTCACGGTTTGTAATGCAGTGGGTATTGCAGCCAACTCGCATACAATATTATTTAGTTTAGAATGAGTGACGGCTAATGGTTTACGGCTGATGGCCACTACGGATGAATAGGCATCGTGTTTCAACAACAATTCTAAGAGTTGACTTCCAATCAATCCGGTGGTGCCAGCGAGTAAAGCTACTTTGCCCATGTTAAAATATCTGTTGAATTTCTTTCTTCAACTCCGACAACGAGTGATTGATCAGATCTACTTTCCGGTCCATCGACATCTGAAATACTTGTTTGGCCAGATCGATGCTGGATGCATTGGCAGGCATCTGACCGGCTGCCTCGTTGATCAAAATGATAAGATCTTCTTTTGCATTTTTGATTTGGTTCCACACTTCTTCGCTCATGTACACTTGTTGCGATACATTATGGTTGTATTCGTTGCGCACTTCGTCTAACAATATTTTTTGAAAGTCGCGGGCCGAAAGACCGGGGTTGTTGAGGCGGATGAGCAAGTTTTGCGGTGAGATGCGCTCTAAAAACAAAACCATTCGCTCGTAGGCTTGCATGCGGACTGGTAAAATAGTTTCGATGCTACGGCCGCGCACTTCCAGTTTCTTCAAGTCAATTTCGCGCTGAATGAACGACCGCACCATCAGGTAAACGGCATAGAGCACGATCGCTGCCGGAATGAGTATTTTTCCAAATTCTAATAAGGCATTCATAGGAATTTTTTAATGGTCTATTATGTTCGAAATTTAGGTAATTTTATAGGAACAAATTGGTTTGTTATGAATACGGAAAAATTAAAGGAATATCTGCATCAGATAGCTGATAATGTAAATAAGGATACACGCCTGGATGATATTTATGATCAACTGGCTCTGCTGGAAGACATTGACGAATCGGAAGAAGAGGAAAAAGCAGGAAAGGTAATCGCACAAGAAGAAGTGATTTTGCGGGCCAAGGAATGGTTAAAGTAGTTTGGACGGTAAGGGCCTTGGCTCAATTAGAAAGAGCCATTGTTTACATTAAAACGGAACGGGGTGTTTCATACGCTACCATTGTTCTTGAGAAAATACTGGAAAAAACTTCTGCCTTGGAGATGTTTCCACGAAGAGGTCAGGAAGAAGTTTTATTAAAACATAAAAAGGCAGAATACCGATATCTTATCGTATTCTCATTTAAAGTAATCTATAAAGTCTTACAAGATCGGGTAGTGATATCGCGCGTTTTTCATGCAACACGAGACCCCAAAAAACTGAAAGGCGTTTAACATGTTTGACAACGTAAAACCCATTGGAATTAGTGCTCGCGCAGCAGCCGAGGTAAAAAAAATCATGCAAACCAAAAACATTCCGTCTGACTATGGCTTGCGATTGGGAATAAAAGGTGGTGGATGCGGAGGCGTTGCGCTGATGATTGGCTTCGACAAACAAAAGCCTACGGACTTAGCTTACGAAGTAGACGGCATTCCGGTATACGTAGAAAAAAAACATACCATGTACCTGATCGGAAAAGAAGTCGACTTTTATGAAGGTGCCGATGCGAAAGGATTTTTGTTTGCAGAGGCTAAGTAAAACCGAATTTACCACAAAGGCACTCAGGCACTAAGGATTATTCTTTTGGCAGGGATGCAAAATATTCATTTACCATCGGAACCACAGATTTCGTGATGTTATCCGTATGGAAGTTTATTAACAACCCCTTTGGCCTCTGAAGTAATTTCATGTAAGAAAGAAGTTGAGCTTTGTGTACTGGCAAAATAGATTCTATCGCCTTTAATTCACATACGATCAAATCTTCGACTAGAACATCCAAACGCAAGTCCAAGTCAAGATTCCTGGATTTGTATGTTACAGGGACCTTTGCCTGACGAACATATTTTATGTGTCTGCTTACTAATTCCTCACAGAAGCATTCCTCATAAATACTCTCCAATAATCCAGGTCCTAATTCCAGATGAACTTCAATGGCACACCCGACTACCTCATAAGCCAGGCTATTTATTTCCTTTTGTGTCATTCAGTTTAAACCTTAGTGCCTTTGTGCCTTCGTGGTAAAAAATCATCTCACCCTATTCACAATCACACTCGCTTTCTTGCACACGCCACCAATGGGCGGATTGAACTTGGAGATTTTTACTTCTACTGCTTTGGCGGAAGGGAATTTCTGTAAAGATTCTTCGGCAATCAAATGACCTACCGTTTCCAGCAACTTAGCCGGACGCTCCATTGCTTCTTTTACTATAGCATACACATCTTCATAGTTGATAGTACCGGTCAGTTCATCGCGAAAAGCAGAATCGGAAAAAACCGTATCGATGGAAACATCCACTTCAAACTTATTTCCCGATGATCGCTCGTGCGGATACACTCCATGGTAGGCGTGGAACTCAAGGCCTTCCAGCACTACTTTGCCTGTCATTGGATGTCGTCAAAAAAAGATTTTTGCACTTTGGTTTCGCTTGCCATTACCGGCTGTGGTACTTCTTTCACTATAGATTGCGCGGGCAAAGCCATAGCATTTTTAATTTCACGTTCTACCTCGGCATTGGGAAACAAAGCTTTCTTCGTTTCACGTTTAGCTAGCGCTAAATGTTGATCGGGATCGAAATCACGAGCCGCAGTCTTGGCACGATCCACGCGGTCAATTGTTTCTGCTGCCAGACGTTTCATATCTGAAAGCAAATTGTCTTTATGTAATTCTAACGTTTTGTAATGCTGTCCTAATGTCTTGAGGCGTTCTTCCATTTCCACCAACATCTGCTTCGAAATAAATTCAGACTCTTCGATCGCATTTTTTGCTTTGTTCTTTGCTTCATTCAGCAAAGCATCCGCTTTCATTTGGGCTTCACGTAATATCAACTCGGCTGTTTTGTTTGCCTGATCGATCACATTGGCACCCGTATCTTCAGCCGTCTTGAGTGTTTTATAGAGCGAACTTTCCACCTCGCGTAATTTGGCTACTTCACGCTCGGTGGCTTCGTATTTAATTTTAATTTCTTTGGCATCGTCCAGCATCCGCTCCCATTCCTGTGAAAGTGACTGGAGGTAGGCGTTGACTTCGTCTTTATCGTAGCCGCGCAATACACGCTCAAAAGCTTTCTGGCGAATTTCTAACGGAGTGATTCTCATGATGTGGTAGTTTAAATGACAGTTTAAAAAATGAAAGATTAAAAAATGAAAAAATCCACTAACAAATATAGCAATTAGTTCTGAATATGCTTAGCATCAGGCATTTAATGCAATAAAACGCTGGAAATTGGCAATTGTTGCCATCGCCAGTGAAGTCACTTTAGGCTCCATTTCGGGAAGTGTACAGTTTAGACAATTAGAGAATAAGTAGATTTGGCTGAAGTTACCATCTGAATCAGCCCATGAATCGTATCCATTTTTATGTCTTTTTAAAGGCTATCTGTCTTTTACTTTTGGTAGGTTGTGAATCAAATTCACTAAAACTTGTTGCAAAAATTCCAGATGCAAATAACTTACCAACGCCATGCACAGTTTATTTGAATGGCGTAGATGTTGGTGTGCTTGATAATTTACGTGTTGGTAATCATGGCCAGTTATTTGGTGATCTGAAGCTCACAAAGGTAAACAGTCTCCCATCTGATAGTGAGTTAGTAATAAATTCTCAATTACTCGGAGGCAAATCTCTTCAAATAAAAACAGGCATTAGTGCATCCATTCTCTCGCCAGGTGATACTGTTTTCTGCCACGAAGTAAACGCAAACGCTATCAAAGCCGAGGCAGCTAATCCATTTTCAGACTTTATTAAAATCCCACAAAAGCAAGACTCTATTCTGAAGGAATTGCAGCGACTCAATCAAAACATAGAAAAAGTACTGAAGGAAAAGCAATCAAAATAAAGTATAATTTGATTTACTAATGAAAACGAAACAACCTTCTTTTACTGACCAGGAACTCGTCACCCAACACGTCCAAAAACTGGAGCCGGGTTTGCGGGAGGTCGTAGAGTACATTCGTCAGTTCATTCTAAAAATTGATCCTTCCATCGGTGAGCAAATCAAATGGAACAATCCATGCTTTTACTATACCGGTGAAATGAAAGCCTTCGACCCGAAAGAGTACAAGCGCGAAATTGTGGTGATGAATCTTTTCAAGGGCCGCATCATGCTGGTATTGCCAAGTGGTGGCAAAATAAAAGATACCTCCGGCTTACTACAAGGCGATTACAAAGACGGGCGGAGAACCATCACATTCGCTGATCTGGCCGATGTAAAATCAAAAGAAAAAAATCTTAAAAAGATCATTCAAAATTGGCTTCAGCACGTGGAGTAAGTTCTACTCTTCAGGCTTGCGAGCCGGTTGTGCTTTAATCTCACGAAGGTTGATATTGTATTGGTCAAACAGCTTTCGCGAATCATCGATAAATGTTTTGAAAAGTGTTTTCGATGTTACGTCTTTGATAAAACCCGTGGTGTCAGTTTCAAAATCATTCACCGGAAGGGTATAAAAATGTTGCTTGGAGTCTGCCGTGCGATATACCCACTCCAGTAAATAACCAGCAGAGTCAATTCGCGTTGAAGCGAGACTGTCATTGGTTATCTTACTTAGTTCCACTCGCAACATCGCACCACCATTTCGGTAGCGAGGTCGTTGACCGGAGATAAAATTTCCCAATGAATATGCCACCAGTTGCTGCTGCTCTTTTCGCCACTGCATTGGTTGCAACACATGCGGATGCGATCCAATCACTAACTGCACGCCCCACCGAAAAAATAATTCCGTTAACATTTTCTGCTCTGCGGAGGGTTGCGACTGATACTCTAAACCCCAGTGCGTGAATACAATGATAAAGTCAGGTTGCACTTGCTTTGCATTTAAGATGTCTTTGTGCATTTGAGCGGTGTCGATCAGGTTCACAATATTCGGCTTCGTCACACGAATGCCGTTGGTACCGTAAGTATAGTTGAGTAACGCCAGTCGAAAGCCTTTTCGTTCAATGATGAGCGGATACAACTGGGCTCGCTCGGCACTGTCACGAAATGTTCCGGTGTGAATAAATCCAAGGCTGTCCAGCATTTTGATGGTTCGCTCCACTCCTTTTTTTCCCCGATCTAAACTGTGGTTGTTGGCCGTCACCAACACGTCCATTCCGGCATTTTTTAATGCAAGTGCTAATTCATCAGGCGCACAAAATTGCGGATATCCTTTGAATGGCGTTCCTGCCAATGTCAACTCCAAATTGCCAATCGCCAAATCAACCGATTCGAAGTAAGGTTTCACAAACTGAAAGCACGAGTCATATTCATATTTTTTAGTGATTGGATTATAAGCACTTTGTATCTGCGAATCGTGCTGCATGATGTCACCCAAAAACAATAACGACAAGCGTGTGGTGTCTTGCGCAAAAGCTCCGACACTTGCCCACAGTAGCAACAAAATCAATTTACTTTTTCTCATTCGGTTTCGCTTAGCACGCTAAAATCAATTTCCCACACAGAAATACTCCGATCGTCACTGGCGCTGATCAGTTGATTCTGATACGGTGTCCACAACAATTTATTGACCGAAGTACCATGCCCCGCATGACGTCCTTTGTCAATTACCTTCAATAACTTCAACGCCTGTGTGTCCCACACTTTCACCGATTTATCCATGCTGGCCGTAGCAAAATACTTTCCATCCGGACTAAACACCAGATGATTGATGGCAAATAGATGAGCCGTGATCTCTTCAACGAGTTGATATCCATTCGCAACATCCCACACTCTTAACTTTGCATCACGGCCTCCACTGATTAAGTAATGGGAATTCGGCATATAACTCAACGTAAAAACAGAATTGGTATGCGCCACAAACTCGTGTTTCAACGAATAATCTTCTGTTGAAAAAACGCGAATTGAAAAATCACTAAACCCAATAGCTACTTCACTTCCGTTTGGATGTATGGTTATCGCACGAACACTCTTCTCGCTGATGGTCAATCTTTTTTTGATTCGCCAGTCATTCCTATCTACAACAGTTAAAAAACCATCGCCACCGGCAATCCATAAATCACTTCCGATTGATTGAATATCAAAAATGGCTGAATTTGAAATTTGTAGTGAAGCCAACTCATTTTTACTCTTCCAATCTAGCAAATGAATACCTGAATAATTTTGAGCCGCCATCAACTGATCGGTGTCTTTTAAATAGTGCAAAGCGTACACCGAGTTCGGCAGTTTGGCAATCAGTTCACCTTCATCCGGTTGCGTTAAATTCCACCGCGCCACCATGCCTTTGCCATCGGCTGAAAAAAAATGCTGGGCATCTCCACTCGCCTGAAGTGTATAAACACAATCTGCATGACCGGTGAGGGTGTGGATTTTTTTAACGAGTGGCGTTGGCATGGGCTGCCTGAATTAGAGAATTGAAAATATTTTCACAAAATTGGGCTATAAACTGATAGCAACCAATGCCTCTTCACAAAATAGAACAATACAATCAAGGTGGATGGGGCATTTGGCACATTGAAGAGACTGAAGAAGAGTTGGCGTTTGATGCCTTCGAAAAAGCGCCAGCGGAATTGGTCAGCGCGACCAAACGGCTGGAGTGGCTCGCAGCGCGTGTTTTAATCAGGCATCTTATCGAGCAAAACAACTTTACCTATAACGGCCTAATTAAAGATGAATTTGGTAAACCTTTTTTGCGTGATCTGTCATTGCAAATTTCATTAACGCATTCTTTCCCATACGTAGCAGCACAATGGCATGAACTCTTTCCGGTTGGAATCGACTTAGAGCAACCCAAAGAAAAGTTATTGAAGGTAGGGCCACGAGTTTTATCGCCTGAAGAGTGGAAAGATGCGAACGCAGACCAAACCAAACTCTGTGTTTATTGGTGTGCCAAAGAGGCATTGTATAAGATTTATGCCAAGCGAGGGCTTCATTTTGCACAGCAATTGCTGGTTGAGTCTTTTGAGATGAAGTTGGCCGGGTTTTTGAAGGGTAGTATACATGCCAACGACCAAAAACAAAATGTACCTTTGGAGTATCGGGTGGAAAACGATTTTGTAGTGGTTTTGACTAAACATTCATGATATGAAAAAATTAATTTTTATTCTTTTGTTCGGTGTTATCTCAGCACAAGCGCAACAAGTTCAAAATTTTAGTCTGACTAATGTGAATGACGGCAGCACGGTGGAGTTAAATCAATACACGTCATCATCAGCCATTGTGGTGGTATTTACGAGCAATGAATGTCCGTACGATAATTATTACAAAGACCGTTTGAAGAAACTGATTGATCAGTACAAAGGAAAAGTTCAGTTTCTGTTGATCAACTCCAATGTAGACCCACAAGAGTCGGCTGAAAAAATGGCTATTCATTATACTGACTTAGGTGTTCCGTATTTGGCGGACAAAGAGCAGAAAGCGATGGAGAACTTTGGCGCGCGCAAAAGTCCCGAAGTATTTTTAATTAGCCCGCAACTGAATATAATTTACAGTGGAGCCATTGACGACAACCCACAAGTTGCTACTGACACCAAACAAAACTATTTGAAAGATGCCATCGACAAGTTTTTAGCAGGGCAGAAAATAGAGGTGGCTAATAACCGAGTGCTGGGCTGTACGATTAAGAAGAAATAGACTTAGAAATGTTGAAATCAAAATTATTGACGCTCTTGCTGCTGTCGGTATTAGTAGCTTGCAAACAAAAAGCGAATAGCCAACAAAAGTATCCCGCTCAAGTTGGTGACATTGAATTTGATGAGAAACAAGACGATCATCAATTTAAGATCTGCAATGAATTTGTAGGGCAGTATTACAATTACGGAAAAGGCCTTCAATATCAAGGTGAAAAAATAAAGATACTCGAGTCATTTAAAGGATTTAAAGAGACCAACTCAATAGAAGATAGTGGCTATGTTACTATTCGCTTCATTGTAAACTGTGAGGGCAAAACAGGTATGTTTCGAATTCAAGAGATGAATTACAACTATGAACCAAAAAAGTTTTCAGAAGAGGTAAAAACACAGCTCCTCAAGATCACCCAAAGCTTGAATGGCTGGATCGTACCCATGGACGAAAACGGTTCCAAATTGGACTACTACCAGTACCTAACATTTAAGCTTGAATCCGGACGAATTATTGAGATTATGCCATGAAGAGAACTTTAACACTTTTACTTCTTCAGATTTCCTTCCTTAGCCATTCACAACCAAATTGCATGGTTTATAAAACGGAAAACAATAGTGCATGCTATGAGGCTTGTCTAATGGCAACAGATGCAGAAAATAGTCAAGGTTCTCGGTATTCGCAGGAGAAATTTGATGAGGCTGTAGCTAAGTGCCCCACGCTGGATTATGCTTACAGGGAAAAATCTGTTCCTTATCTTAAAAGAGGTGATTTCATTACTTGGAAAAAATTGATCGACAAAGCTGTTTCTTTAAATCCAAGAGGTCATCTGGGTTACCGGGGTTGGTGCCGCTATCAATTTTTAAGAGATTACAAAGGTGCCATCGCTGATTTCGAAAAATTAGATTCGATGACGCAATTCGACATTGGCTATTCACAAAATGGCGACTATCAATTGAATATTGTAAAAGCACTTTGCTACAAAGCACTGGGTAAAAAACAACAAGCTATTCAAATCATCGAAAAGCAATTGACAGAAAAAGGGTATTCTCCTTTTCCATTCGATTATCTACATCTGGGAGTCATAAAATTAGAGATTAATGATTTGGAAGGAGCGACTGAAGCGCTCAAAAAATCCATTCAATCAAACGATTACTTTGCTGAAAACTATTATTATCTAAGCATCGTGTATAAAAAGAAAAACGATAAGGAACTCTCGAAATCAACTATGCTGAAAGCTAAAGAATTCTATTTGAAGGGTTACAAGAGGTTTGACCCGTATACACAACCTATGGACAAAATCTATTTGGCTGAAATAGAAAAAGAACTTCTTTAAGTAATCAAACTCCCAAATCTCCACCATCCGAAATTTCAATAAGCAAGAGCTTTACCTCTTCGGCTTTAGCATGTTCGCCAATTTTTTCAAATGACATCACCAGGTTCCGCAAGGCGCGTCTGATGATCTCCAAACTATTGCAAGGCTCGTAAAAGGAAGTCTGTGGAACGAGATGCAGTTCGTTGATATAGTTTTCGATGTCCTGCTTCGAAAAAATCAACCCACGATTGAACGCATTGATATAAAACTGATGCTTATCGTCTTTGTACGTGAGAATAAACAAATTCGGAAGGTTCACGCCACTCACCGGCAATTTTAGCTTCTGGGCTACTAGCATGTAAATCACGCACAACGTTATCGGGTTGCCCTTCCGCGACTCCAACACAATATTAATCATCGAGTTGCCGGGCGAATGAAAATTCTTCGTATTCGCACCGAACTTGAGTTTGTTAAACAATACACTGTTGATCACTTTCACCTGATCGTATGGATACAAATCCGGGCGAAACTCCAGCCACGTGTCGTAGTAAATTTGTTCTAACTCCTGACGGAGTTTTTCCAACTCCAAATCTGGGTATTGATAGGTGGCCAATATCCACATGCCCGTAAGCAAATCCTGATCGGGCGACAGATACCATTCTTTTAATCGTTCTTTAAGCAACTCATATTGAAGGGTGTGAATGAGTTCTTCGATGCGGCCTTGAACGTGCGGGTTTAAATTACTCTCCCACTCCTGCTCCAAAAAAGGAATTGCCTGCTTTCCAAGGGACAGAATCTTCTCCTCTACGTGCGAACTAATCTGTTTGTCCTCATCGTCCAGTAAAGAAACCAATGCCTTTAATTCACTTTCTTGCATCAACCTGTTAATTCGTTTATTTGCTAATTCGGCAATTCGATAATTCTTACTCCAATTTCATCAACGAATCAACGAATTAACGAATTAGCTAATTATGTTACGTTTGAATCACCCCCACATTAAACTTCTCTACCGGTGCGTGGTTGGCAGCAGCGATGCCCATCGAAATCATCTTACGCGTTTCGAGTGGGTCGATCACACCATCTACCCACAAGCGCGAAGCCGCATAATACGGACTCAACTGCTCGTTGTAGCGATCGGTAATTTCTTTCAGCAATAAATCTTCTTCTTCCTTCGAAATGGTCTTGCCTTGTGCCTTCAACGTGCTCACCCGAATTTGCAACAAAGTTTTCGCAGCCGAGTTTCCACTCATCACCGCGATCTGTGCGGTAGGCCACGCAAAAATCAATCGCGGGTCGTAGGCTTTGCCACACATGGCATAGTTGCCGGCACCGTACGAGTTTCCGATGATCACCGTAAACTTCGGCACCGTAGAATTCGCCATGGCGTTCACCATCTTGGCGCCATCTTTAATGATACCACCATGTTCTGCTTTGCTGCCCACCATAAAGCCACTAACATCTTGCAAAAACAAGAGCGGCACTTTGCGCTGATTGCAGTTCATGATAAACCGCGCAGCTTTGTCGGCAGCATCTGAGTAAATCACACCGCCCATCTGCATCTCACCTTTTTTATTTTTCACCACCTTGCGCTGGTTGGCCACAATGCCCACAGCCCATCCGTCTATTCGGGCAAAACCACACACAATCGTTTTACCATACAATGCTTTGTACTCATCGAAAGCAGAATCATCCACCATGCGCTTGATGATCTCCACCATATCATATGGCTTCGTGCGATCCGATGGAATCATTCCATAAATCTCTTCTTGCTTTTCTTTCGGAGGCATAGCCGCCACCCGATCAAAACCTGCTACCGAAGGCGATCCTATTTTATCAAACAATCCACGGATGTAATCGAGGCATGCCTGATCGTTCGGGAACTTATTATCAGTTACCCCTGAAATCTCGCAATGGGTGGTAGCACCCCCCAGGGTTTCATTATCAATATCTTCACCAATGGCTGCTTTCACCAAATACGATCCCGCCAAAAAGATGGAACCTGTCTTATCTACAATCATCGCCTCGTCCGACATAATCGGCAAATACGCACCACCTGCCACACAGCTTCCCATGATCGCTGCAATCTGCACAATGCCCATGGCCGACATTTTTGCATTGTTGCGAAATTGTCTACCAAAATGTTCCTTATCCGGAAATATTTCATCCTGCATCGGCAGAAACACACCCGCACTATCCACCAGATAAATAATGGGTAGATGGTTTTCCATCGCGATCTCTTGCGCGCGCAAATTTTTCTTCGCGGTAATCGGAAACCACGCTCCGGCCTTCACAGTCGCATCGTTGGCCACAATCACACATTGTCTGCCTTTCACAAAACCAATACCGGCAACCACTCCACCCGATGGACAACCTCCCTGCTCTTTGTACATGCCCTCTCCGGCAAACAGGGCAATCTCCAAAAAATAAGAACCTTTGTCGGTTAGGTATTCAATCCGTTCACGTGCAGTCAGCTTACCTTTTTGGTGTTGGTCTTCAATTTTCTTTTCACCGCCACCCAGCATGGTCTTCTTTGCCTTCGATTTCAGTTGAAAACAAAGTTGCTTCAGTTGATCTTCGTTCTTATTAAATTCTAAATCCATGGAATGATTGGGGTTGCAGCAGCCAAGCTATTTCTTTTTGCTGGCAGCATTCTTCTGTTCTTCCTCTTTGCGTTTGTCGCGTTCAATCTTCGCCTTGCTCTTTCCGAGTGGCCCTAAAAAATGCTTCGGATTACTGTTGAAATGCACCACCAATGTATCCAAGTCTTTCACCAGACGATTGAGGTTTACATACAACGTATCTTCAGTTAGCAGTTTGCTCATGGTGTTATCTCCCTTGTTCAGTTGAGCAAGTGTTTTATTCAAATTTGTAATGGCTTGCTGCGTGCGCTGAAGTGTTTGGTTCAACTTCATCATCTTCAGCGAGTCCGAAATCGTTTTGAAATTGTGAAGTGTCGGGCGCAGGTCAGTCAGTGTGGTGTTCAGGTTATCCGCCACACCCTTTACAGAGCCTGATAATTCAACAATTTTAGTATCGGCTGTGACCAAAGTTTTATTCAACAGGTCGGGAGTTGATTGCAGCTTAGCAAAAATCACTTCCAATTGCTGTGAGTTCTTCGAAAGATTATCAATAATGCCATTGAATTTGCGCAGCGTAGTTTGCAAATCCGAAGCTACCGGAGTAGCCGTTTCCGAAAGTACATCAAACATGCCCTTCGCTACTTCCGAGCGAATCGTATCGCCCGGCTTAATTTTAGTTCTTGATTGGCCAATACGAAGTAAAACCGATTTGCTGCCTAGCAATGAACTATTCAAAATGGCCGTAGTCGAATCTGACAACGGAATATTTGAATCGATTTCCAATTCCACCAACACATGGTTGTTGCGATTCTGCAAAAGCCCGATTGCGCTCACGCGGCCCACCGGCATACCATTTACCAACACAGGGTTCGACACCGCCAGTTGGTCAATATTATCGTACACAGCATAGTATTTTACGGAGCGCGAAAAGAAGTCAATCCCCTTGAGGTAATTGAATCCGAAATAAAGCATTGCAATAGCAATAGCAATGAAGAGACCTACCTTAAATTCTTTAGTTTTCACGCAGTTAGTTGATTGATTCTATTTCCGTCTTATACTCCTTAAATGCCCTGTAAATACCCGATGCAATCATGTCCTGTCCGTCATCCGATAATAAAAAGCTTTCTTCTTTGCTTTGCGACAAAAAACCCGTTTCGATCAGCACACTCGGCATGGCCGTTTTCCATAGCACAATAAATCCTGCTTGCTTCACACCACGGCTAACTCGCCCCGCCTTGGTTTTAAATTGATTCTCCACCTTCTGTGCAAACCGCAAACTACTTTCATGATAGGCACTTTGGCTCAAGGTAAATAAAATGTACGATTCCGGGCTTTTGGGGTCAAAACCCTCATAGCGCTGCTGGTAATTTTCATCCATCAAAATCACCGAATTTTCGCGCTTAGCTATTTCAAAGTTGCCTTTATCTTTATGCAAACCCATCACAAATGTCTCCGTGCCATGGGCGGGTGCACCCGGCAGCGAGTTGGCATGTATACATATAAATAACTGAGCCTTATTACGGTTAGCCATTTCCGCCCGCTCATCCAGCGCCACATACTTATCGTCTTTGCGCGTATAAATCACCTTCACATCCGGAAAGTTCTTTTCAATATACGCCCCCAGCTTTAGAGAAATTTTTAGGGCTACATCCTTTTCCTTGGATTTTTTACCCAATGTTCCGGGGTCCTTGCCACCATGCCCCGGGTCAATTACAATCGTTTCTAATTTAAAATTCGATGGACGAAAAGTAACTGAAGAGTTTAGCAAGGTTATTGCTATCAATACAAGTTTAAAATGAAATTTGCCCACAGTGGTTAAAGAAGGTTGGCGTAATTGCGATAAGTTTGTGTAAAGTTGTGAATTTTTCATTAAAAGGTAAACTGTTGAAGACCAAAGGCAGGCGATTGTGCCTAATGCATAGGGGTATGATGAATGCTGGGGGCATGGCCAAGCTGATCGCAGTGGCCACCGGGCTTTTCGCTACAAGCCCCTACACTCCTTGGTTGTTGATTAAAGGCTTGTTGGTTGGGGCTTTTCGCTTCAATCCCTTGCCCGCTTCGCACGCCCACGTAGCCTCGCACCTCTATTCTCTTCGCGTATCGATTTCACTGCTCCTTTTTATCGTTTCGATTTTTTCCGTGCAGGCCCAGCAGCAGCGCCCCCGCCCCGAATCACCCATCGGCAGTCAGCCGCCCCCTTCCATTAAAGGCGACTCTTCCAAACTAAAAAAAGATTCGTTGGCTACAGCCAAAAAAGGCGATATCGAAACCACAATTGTTTACTCTGCCACCGATTCTATCAACTTTAGCTTAGACAGAAAGATTGTAAAACTCTATGGCGATGCCAAAGTAAAATACGGAACGATCCAACTGGATGCAGAATTGATTGTAATCGACTACGAAAAATCAACCATCACCGCCAATGGCCGACCTGATTCATTGGAGCGCCTCCTCAACTTTCCGGTCTTTAAAGATGGCAACGAAGAGTACGAAACCAAATCAATTACGTATGACTTCAAGCAGAAAAAGGCATTTATCACTGAAGTTGTTACCAAGCAGGGTGAAGGCTTTATGGCGGGTTCCAGAGTATACAAAAACGACAAGAACGAATTGTTCACTATCCACAACACCTATACCACCTGCGATTTAAAAGATCCACACTTCCGCATCATCTCGCAAAAGGCCAAAGCAATTCCAGGAGATAAAATCGTTACCGGCCCTTTTTACATGGAGTTCAACCACGTGCCCACACCTTTAGGTTTTGCCTTTGGCATGTTTCCCTCGCAGCGCCAAAGTTCCTCCGGCATTATTATTCCAGAATATGGCGAAGAGCAACGCAGAGGTTTCTTTCTACGCAATGCCGGCTATTTCTTTGACATCAGCGACTACGTCAAACTCACCCTTACTGCCGATATTTATTCGAAAGGATCCAATGCTGTAAAAATCAGTACCGTTTACAACAATCGCTACAAATATTCCGGAGCGTTAAACTTTGCCTTTACGAGCAACTTAGTGACCGACAAATTCGAAGATCAAAGTCGATTGAAAGATTTTCAATTATCGTGGTCGCACAGCCCGAAATCGCGTGGTTCCAGTCGTTTTTCTGCTTCGGTCAACGCTGCATCTTCTTCCTTTACGGCCAACAACTATTTAGGTGTAAACGCAAATCCCAATCAGCAACGTCCTGACAACGTATCACGAAAGCTCACATCCAACATTTCGTATTCCAAAACATTTGTAGGCACTCCATTTACGTTGGGCGTGAACATGCGCCATAGTCAAGATCTCTCGACCGGCCAAGTTGATTTGCCATTGCCGGATGTTACGTTTAACGTGAACAACCTGTATCCATTTAAAAACAAAGGGCTTGGCGAAGCTTTTGAAAACTTCAACATGCGCTATACCATGGCAGGTACTAATCAAATTACCAACAACATCGGCCGAATTGGCAATTCGACCAAAGACAGTATTGCGAGTTTCAGTGGCGAAAACCTTGGTTTGTTTTTTAGAAATGCCAAAAACGGTGTGAAGCACAACATTCCTCTTTCTACTACTATCAAAGTAAAAAAGTTTTTTGCGGTAAGCCCCAACATTTCCATCGATGAAACCTGGTATTTTCAGAAATTGAATTGGGGTGTGGATGCTACCGGAAAAAAAGCGGTGATCAAAGACACTTCGCGGGTATTTAACCGCATCACCAATTATAGTTTTGCGGTAAGCCTTACCACGCGTATCTACGGTACATATCTTTCTAAAAATCCGGATAGTAAAATTCGCGGTATACGCCATGTTATCACACCCAATATTTCATACAGCTACACGCCCGACTTTAGCGATCCCTCATACGATTACTACCAACGGTTGAATCTGAAAGACGCTTCCGGAAAAACAATTACCGTTTTGAAGTCGCGCCACGAAGGATTTGTATATGGTGGCTCGCGCAGTGGATTGAGTAATGCGATCAGCTTTGGAATTGGCAACACCATTGAAATGAAAGTAAAAGGCAAAAAAGATACGGTGGAGCGCAAAGTATCTATCTTCAATAACCTCGCCATTAATTCCAGCTACAATTTTGCTGCCGACTCATTCAAGTTAGCTCCCATTAGCATGAGTGCCAACACCAACGTGCTGAACAATAAAATCAATATTAACCTTAATGCAACTCTTGAACCGTATGTGATTGAAAAAGGATGGAACACACTCAGCATTCCGACAGAAGGCGTTTCTATTGTCGAGCGTAGAAGAGATAAGTTTGCTTGGGCAAATGGAAGTTTCGGTCGCATTACTTCTGCCGGTCTGGCATTCAGCACCAATCTCAATCCGAAAGGACAAAAAAGCGACACCGAAATGCGCGATAAAGTAGCGAAATCCAGTGCGAATCAGGCGGACAAAGATTACCTGCTGCAAAATCCGAATACCTATGTAGATTTTAATGTTCCGTGGAACCTGCGCATCAACTACAACATCAGCTACTCACACAATGTCAATCAGGCGTCACAGATTACGCAAGCATTAAATTTTTCTGGCGACATGTCGCTTACACAAAAATGGAAAATCACGTTCACCTCGGGATATGATTTTGTCTCCAACCAAATTACACAAACCAATTTTGGCATTAACCGCGACATTCATTGCTGGCAGTTGTCATTGAACTGGGTTCCATTTGGCCCCTTTCAAAACTACACGTTCAACATTGGTGTGAAGTCTACCCTACTGCGCGATCTTAAATTAAATCGCACCCGCTCATTCTTCGATGTGCGGCA
Source organism: Cyclobacteriaceae bacterium (assembly GCA_044228465.1). Taxonomy (GTDB): domain Bacteria; phylum Bacteroidota; class Bacteroidia; order Cytophagales; family Cyclobacteriaceae; genus ELB16-189. The sequence continues at coordinate 33,271 of JBGAUU010000019.1, read as the reverse complement.
GTAACTGATTTATAGTTCTGTATTCACCTGATGCAGCTCCGATCGTTTCAAGTTTGTAGCTCGCAGCGCCTGAAATCCGCCCAGAATATTCTTCAAACGATGGTAGCCTCTCGATTTAAGAATGGAACAGAAAATGACAGAGCGATAGCCACCGGCACAATGAATGTAATAGTCCTTCTCCGGATCAATGGAATAGATATTTTTATTCACGAAATCCAAGGGAAAATTCTCAGCACCTACTAAGTGTTCTGTTTCATACTCGCTGTGTCTGCGCACATCTAAAACATTTAAGTTGGGATTTTTTGTAAATCGAACGGCAAATTCATCCGCCATTATGCAATCCAGTGTATCTATTTCATTTCCGGCTTTTATCCACGCTTCCATGCCGCCATTCAAATAGCCAATGGTGTTGTCGTAACCTACGCGTGCTAGTCGGGTGATGGCTTCTTTTTCACGCCCCGGTTCGGTAACGAGCAAAATCGGCTGCATTAAATCCGGCACTAGTGTGCCCACCCAAGGGGCAAAGGAATCGTCCATGCCAATAAAAATGGAACCGGGAATAAAACCCTGAATAAAATCTTCCTTTTTACGTGCGTCAATAATCAATGCATTATTTTCTTCCCAAGCAATTTCAAACGCATTGGCAGAAAGCGGCTGGTTGCCTTTGGTCATGATCGCATCAATTCCCTCCACCTTTCCGGTGAGGTTCATAATAACATTAGCCGGAAAATATTGCGGAGGTTCTACGAGTCCATCGGTAACGGCTGCGATAAACTCTTCCTTGCTCATGTCCGCGCGCAATGCGTAGTTGAATCGCTTTTGTTTGCCGATAGTTGAGACCGTTTCCTTATCCATCTTTTTGCCGCATGCACTACCCGCTCCGTGTCCGGGATATACGATTACTTCGTCATTCAAAGTCATGAGTTTGTGGCGGAGTGAATCGTAAAGTAAACCGGCTAAGTAATTAGGTGTAATCTCGGCTTTCACTTTCTGCACCAAATCCGGCCGACCAACATCGCCTATAAATAATGTGTCGCCTGTAAACACGGCAAAGTCATTTCCATTTTCATCTATCAGCAAGTAGCTGGTCGATTCGAGTGTGTGACCGGGTGTGTGCAACACTTTTATTTTTACATTTCCCAGCGTGAGGATTTCACCATCCTTCGCAACATGTGCTTCGTAGCCGGGTGTGGCGGTTGGCCCGAACACGATTTGGGCATTCGATTTCTTTGCCAAATCAATATGTCCGCTCACGAAGTCGGCATGAAAGTGCGTTTCTAATACATATTTGATTTTAGCACCATCTTTCGCAGCCCGCTCGATGTACGGAGCTGTTTCACGGAGCGGATCGATAATCGCTACATCTCCATTGCTTTCGATGTAGTAGGCGGCCTCTGCCAAACAACCGGTATAAATCTGCTCAACTTTCATAAAATGATGTGTTAGGTTAGAAATAAAACCTGCTTCTTTTACCGAAGCCTCAACAAATGTCCAACATTCGTATGCGAATGTCGGTGACAGAGGTTACACAATCCTATGACTTTTGTCAGGTTGGGTAGGCTGAGTTAGAATAACTCGATCATTATATAAGGGCAATTTGGAGATAAAATAGAGGAAATTTTACTTGATCGGTTTCGTATCGAATTCTGGCCCAGATACTGAAGGCCAACTTGGTAAGTATTTTACTACACATTTAGACCCGATAATCGGTGCGCTCCTTGAATCGCTTGATAATGAAGTAGAAGAGTAGTCAACTCCATCGACAACATATTGGTATCGATAAGTATACCCACCATTTTCAAAATTCTCTTTTGCAACTACTATTCCAATAACAGAACTGTAATGATCTTTCAAATACCAATACAGGACATATTCAGTAATGACAAAGTAACAAATTGAAAAAACGGCTATAACCTTAAATAAAAAAGTAAGAATCTTTTCTAATCGATGGTTCATTTTCATTCAGTTCCTATTCGTTCTTCATTATTACCGCTTTCACATTTTCAGTTTGATTCAATACCGCTGTCCCATAAAATCATCTATAACCATAATAACTCGCAATTTCTAATCAGAATATTGCCCTAAATTACAATTCCCGCAGCAAACCCACGAAGACTTGAGGAAGATTGGGACACAAGAAGCTAAATCTTTAGATTACTACCATCCAAGAGGGAATTGAACTTTCCAAGTAGGAACAAACAAATTGAAGTCTATGAAAGAATCATTGAGATACTTAAGTAAATGCTCAATGTCTATAAAATACTTCTTCTCTATTAATGTAAACAATTCTATATCGAATCCATCTTCATCGAGATCGGTATCGTCTGGGTAGTTAAAAATGAGTAAAGTGAATCCTGTTCCTTTCTGAATATCAGCCAATAAATCATTATTAAAAATGCTTTTTTCGTACTTGCTCATATCATAAACAACCGCCCACTTAATCAAGTTATCTTCTTTAAAAAGCGGTTGCACTATTCTCTCGTAGCTACCATGAATCAACCCATTCCAAACCTTGGATTTATGAACATCCATACTTTAATTGACTAAAATTGATTTGGTTTCGGAAGATTTTCCTGATCAGAAAAACTAAATTACAAAAGTGACCCCGGCAGGAATCGAACCTGCATCTTCAGAATCGGAATCTGAAATACTATCCATTGTACTACGGAGCCGAGAAATTCTATCGCAAAAGTAAGGAATTGAAATGATTATCAGGAGTCGTCTTTCTCGATCGACACTCCTTTATATATGCTCTTTCTTATTCTTCACCAAGTCATACATCAACTCGCGGGCGCGGTGCAACTGGGCTTTCACTGTGCCAAGTGGCGCTTCAATCTCTGCCGCAATCTCTTCATAACTCAACTCATGGAAATAGCGCAACCGAACCAATTTCTGGTATTTCGGAGGAAGCATATTTACAAACACCTGCATGATCTCTTCCTTCTGCATGCGGATGGTTTCTTCCTGCGGATCTAAGTTGCCCTTGTCTTCAATATCAATGGATACCGAAGCACCATCGTCATCGGTATAGGTATTTTCTATACTCAGTGTATTCAATTTCTTTTTGCGGATGTGATCGATCGTGTTATTAGTAGCGATGCGAAACAACCACGTGCTGAATGTAAAATCTTTTTTGAAGCGGTGCAGACTGCGAAAAGCCTTGGAAAACGACTCCATCATTAAATCCTCGGCATCGTCTACGTTGCGCACCATTTTTAAGATAACATGATACACCGGGCGCTTGTAGCGCTGCAATAACTTCGCATAGGCTTTGTCATCGCCCGCCACAGCCATGTCGATCAGCCGAAAATCTTCCAGCGCCTTTGATGAAAACCTGCCTTCGTCTAGTTCCTCTTCCATGATATTCGTTTGGCCGATAATGCCGCAGCTCCGGCAACAAGATAATAAAAGGCATATACAAAATCTAAAAACGGCACCACCCATGCCTCAAAGGGGGCACCTAACTTACGGGAAGTCCGGTAAAAAAGATACGTCAACAAACCCGAACGCAGCACGAAAAGGCCCAAAATCCAATAAAAAAGCGGACTTAAGATTGAAGCGGGTATCACCAAAAAACAACTGGCCATCCACGTAAGTGTAAATAGCCCAAGCACAAGTTTATCAGAAATCTTATAATACTTGCCTACGGACAAGTGCCTTCTTTTTTGATGATAAAACTCTTTCCAGGTTGTTTTAGGTTTCGAAAATGTAAGCGCTGGCTGGCCCATCGAAACCCGTGTGTTCTTGCCGGTAGCATGTTGGTTTACAAACAGATCGTCATCGCCACCGGTAATACCCAAATGGGCGTTGAATCCTTTATTTTCCAGAAAAAGCGACTTGTGATATAGAAGATTTCGCCCCACACCCATATACGGTTTCCCCAAAAGGGCAAAGCCGATCATCTGTATTCCCGTAAGGAATGACTCGAATCGAATAAAGACATTTAAAAACCCAGTCAACTTTTGATACGGAGAGAAACCCAATACCAATTTAGTTGAATCTTGAATGGATCCCGTCATTTGCTGAATCCACTCCGTGCTGGCAGGCCGGCAATCGGCATCGGTGAGAAGTACCCAATCGTATTTTGCAGCTTTGATGCCCAGTGTAAGTCCAAACTTTTTTCCATTCACATGCTCCGGCTTGTTCACCACGCGCACCATCTTTAGCAATGGGTAATCCTTGGTGGCTTGCAACAGGTAATCGTACGTACCATCATTGCAGCGGTCTTCGACCACAATTACTTCAAACTGCGGATAGTTTTGTTGCAGCAATAAGGGCACCAGCTCGCGCAAATTTTCTTCCTCATCGTGGGCACACACGATCACTGATACAGGTTGTAACTCGTTCGTTGCAGCCGTTTTGCGTTTACCAAACGCAATCAGAAACAAAATCAAATAAATCAACTGAATGGCCAGAACGGAAATACAAATAATCGAGAGTACAGACAAGGCGAAGTATTAAAGTGGAAAATCGGACAAAGATAATTATCAATTGCAATGTACCAGCCGGAATTTTAAGGTTTCGCGAGTTGCCAACACGCCCTGATTAATTCGCTTCATGTCGTTACATTTGCGGCAATGAAGTTTAAGCTCACGCATCAAGATCCCCAATCTAAAGCACGCAGTGGCGTGATCACCACCGATCACGGAGAAATTCCAACACCCATTTTTATGCCCGTGGGCACAGCGGGTTCTGTAAAGGCTGTGCACCAACGCGAACTGAAAGAAGATATTGACGCGAAGATCATCTTAGGCAATACCTATCATCTATATCTGCGTCCCGGCTTGTCGCTGCTGGAAACAGCCGGAGGATTGCATCGCTTCAATGGATGGGATCGCCCAATCCTTACCGACAGTGGTGGCTATCAGGTGTATTCGCTTGGCGCGAACAGAAAGATCACCGAAGAAGGCGTGATTTTCAAATCACACATTGACGGCTCAAAACACACATTTACACCCGAAGGTGTGATGGATATTGAGCGCACGATTGGTGCCGATATTATCATGGCTTTTGATGAATGTACGCCTTACCCTTGCGAATACGACTATGCTAAAAAATCGATGGGCCTCACCCACCGGTGGCTAACACGATGCATTAATCGGGTAAACACTACGGAATCCAAATACGGTTATCAGCAAACGCTTTTTCCTATTGTGCAGGGAAGCGTGTATGCTGATTTACGCAAACAATCGGCTGAGTTTGTGGCCAATCAACAACAAGATGGCAATGCGATTGGTGGACTTTCGGTAGGCGAGCCACACGAAATGATGTACGAAATGACGGATTTGGTATGCGGCATTCTTCCTGCCGACCGACCTCGCTACCTGATGGGAGTAGGTACTCCGGAAAATATTTTAGAGTGCATCGCACTGGGCATCGATATGTTTGATTGTGTGATGCCTACCCGCAATGCACGCAACGGCATGCTTTTCACCACGCAGGGCATCATCAACATCCGCAACGAAAAGTGGAAAGACGACCTTAGCCCGATCGATGTGGAACTTGGAGGGCATGTAAGTACTTTCTACTCCAAAGCCTATTTAAGGCATTTAATTATCGCCAAAGAAATTTTAGGCGCGCAAATTGCTTCTATACACAATCTGACCTTCTATTTATGGCTGGTGCGGCAGGCACGCCAGAAAATTCAGGAGGGCACTTTTGCCGAATGGAAAAATAAAATGGTAAAAACGGTTTCGGCACGGCTTTAAAACTGTAAAGGAAGAATTTGGAATGAAACTGCTCGACAAATACATCTTTAAGAAAATCCTCTCCACCTTCATTTTTGTGGTGCTGATTTTAGAGGCGATTATCTGCATTATCGACCTCACTGAAAAGATGGACAAATTCGTGCAGTTCAAAATCAGCAAAATGGTCATACTGGCTTATTACATGGATTTCATTCCATGGATAGCCGGATTCCTTTCGCCCATCACCATTTTTATTGCCATTATTTATGTCACCTCGCGCATGGCGGCACACACCGAAATTGTGGCCATCCTAGGTAGCGGCATCAGCTTTCGCAGATTTTTGTATCCGTATTTTTTGGCGGCAACGGTCATTGCTGTCATGAGTTTTGTACTCAATGGCTGGGTAATTCCAAAATCAAACTACGATCGGCTTTTGTTTGAAATGCAGTACTTTCAAAACAAGTATTATTTCGAAGAGCGAAACGTGCACATGCAAGTTGCGCCAAATGTGTACCTCTTCATCCAGAATTATAATAATCAAGGCAATACCGGGTATCAGTTTTCGCTGGAGCGATTTGATAAAGATAGGCTGGTTGAAAAACTATCTGCCGATAACATTGTGTGGGACACTGTAAAACTAAAGTGGACGCTTCGCATGTGGAAGCGCAAAAAAGTGGATAGTATTTTTCAGGTTCAGAAAACCAATGAAATTCCGCTTGTTGAAAAAGGAGACGCGCTCGATACCACCCTGGCCATTACTCCTAAAGATTTTGAGAATAATAAAAAGTTATATGGAGGAATGACGATTCCCGAATTAACCGAAAAAATTGAAACGTTAAGGTTTCGCGGCTCTACCGGAGTGGAGGCTTATGAAACCGAACGGCATATTCGCTACTCATCGCCTTTCTATATTTATGTGCTCGTGTTTATGGGTGCCATTGTGTCTGCGCGCAAAAGTCGCGGTGGAACAGGTTTTCAAATTGCACTCGGCTTTTTGATGGCTTTCATTTTCATCTTATTCTTTACGATTGCCAGCACCTTTGCTCAAACGGGCGCCCTTTCGCCCTGGTTAGCCGCGTGGTTGCCCAACATTGTTTTTGGTTTGATTACTTTGCTGATGTATAAATACGTGCCCCGTTGATCGCCACCACCAAAGATTATTTCAAACTTCACTTCATTGTGTTCCTATTTGGCTTCACCGCCATTTTAGGAAAGCTCGTTTCTATTCCGGCTGTAGAAATGGTTTTCTACCGCACGCTAATGGCAGCCGCTGGAATGACTGTTTTGCTTTTAATTGTGAAAGGATCATTCAAGGTTTCTCAATCAGACTTCATCAAAATTTTTCTGACGGGTTCAATTGTAGCCATCCACTGGATTACCTTTTTTGTTTCCGGAAGAATTTCAAACCCATCTACTAGTTTGGTTGGTTTTGCAACTTGTTCGTTTTGGGCAGCACTGATTGAGCCAATCGCCAAACGTAAAAAAATTCAGGCGCTTGAAGTCGGGCTGGGCATTGTGGTACTGATCGGCCTGATCCTTATTTTTTCATTCAACTTCGACTATGCTTTTGGTTTGTTGTTAGGAATTATCTCCGGCTTGACCGCTGCTATTTTCAGTGTGATCAATTCAAAAATTGCAGCACGGGTTAGCGCCTACACTATTACCTTATATGAAATGCTCGGAGCCTGTGCAACGGTTGTATTGTTCTTCCCGATTTATAAAATGTATGTAGCCGAAGATCACCAGCTTCATCTGCTACCCGCAACAATGGATTGGGTTTACATTGGCACGATGGCGATTGCTTGCTCGGTATACGCTTATTCTGTTATGATTAACCTCAGCAAAAAGCTTTCGGTGTTTTTTATTCAGTTAGCACTGAACCTCGAACCTGTTTATGGAATTCTTATCGCTCTTTTTGTATTCGGTCAGCAAGAGGTAATGGGTTGGAATTTTTATGTTGGCACATTGATCATTCTCAGTGCGGTAGCCATCTTCCCGCTTATTAAAAGCAGGCAGGGATTTCAAAGTTAAAATTGGGTTGATCCTAAGGAGCTAGTCTCAAAATAATTCCATCAATCTCTTCGGTAATCCGAATCTGGCAACCCAGTCGGCTATTATCCTTTACATGAAAAGCTTGGTCTAACATGGCGAGTTCTGCATCGCTTTGTTCGGGCAATGTCGTATCCGATTCCAAATATACCTGGCACGATGCGCATAGCGCCATACCACCGCAGGTTCCTTCCACCGGTAATTCGTACGACTTACAAATCTCCATGATGTTCATGTTCATGTCCGTAGGCGCATCCAGCTCATGCTTCTTTCCCTCACGGTCGATGATATGAACTTTGATCATGTTTTCCATAGCGCGATTTTAAAACCCGGTTACACCATTGACGGTGGTGTACTTCAATACATTTTTCTTGTTGGGATGAATTCGCGCGAAAGCGCTTTGCACGGCCAGTGTTCCTTCGTGAAATCCACACAAAATCAATTTCAATTTTCCCGGGTAGGTGTTGATGTCTCCGATGGCGTACACCCCTTTACGATTCGTAGAGTAATCAAACGTATCTACTTTCACAGCATTCTTCTCAATCTCCAAGCCCCAATTTGCAATTGGCCCGAGGCTGGGTGTTAATCCAAACAGCGGCACGAAATGATCCGTAGGCTTTTCAATATTTCCCATGGTAGCGTGATTGATCGTTACTGCTTCCACTTTTCCGTTTCCGGAAATGCCTGTCACTTCCGCATCAGTAATCAAGTTGATTTTTCCGGCTGCTGCCATATCCATCACTTTCTGCACCGAATCCAAATGTCCACGGAAAGAAGTTCTGCGATGTACCAATGATAGTTCACTCGCAATGTTTTTTTCAACGAGATAGATCGACCAATCCAACGCAGAGTCGCCTCCACCGGAAACCACCACGCGCTTGCCTTTATAAAATTCAGGGTCACGAATGATGTACTCTACTCCTTTATCTTCATAGTTGGCCAATTCGGCAATCGGTGGCTTGCGCGGCTCAAATACACCCAGTCCTCCGGCAATCATTACAATCGGGGCTTTGTGTTGTGTGCCTTTGTTCGTGGTCACAATAAACTTTCCATCTTCGGTTTCCTTCAATTCAGTGGCCGATTCGCCCAACGTAAATCCGGGCTTGAATACACCACATTGCTCCAGCAGTTTTTCCACCAATTCACCGGCATTCACAGTGGGGTAGCCGGGTATATCGTAAATCGGTTTTTTAGGATAGATCTCAATCAATTGGCCTCCTGCAGCAGGCAAGGAGTCAATCAGGTGGCAGCGAAGCTTCAGTAGCCCCGCCTCAAACACGGTAAACAATCCAACTGGTCCAGCACCTATAATAATAATGTCCGTTTCAATCATAGCTAAAAAATAGAGTCGCAAAAATACTTAATAATTGGGCATCGTGCATACAAGAATTGAACCCGTAATGGATGACAAATCTATCGTATGAGATTGCTATAACACCAAATGCTTATCTGTGTTTTCCGCTTTTCAGATTAGATCAAAAAAAATCACTGTTTTTTTATAGCTTGAACAACATTACCTAACCCCTTTGCCATGAGTGTTTCCCTCTACGAAAGCTACCAAAAGCGAGCGACTCGCTGGATGATTGTTTCCGTTGTAGTATTGCCTATTTTCATTTTCATTGCAGCGTTGGGGTCGGAAGATACAACGATGCTGATTATCGGCATATTGGGTATTGTATTCTCCGGAGTGGGTGTTCTTACTTCATGGCTTTACAAAAAATACAACGCTTACTTTATCGAAGCCTTGAAGCGTTTTGAAAAAGAGCCCACGCTCCTCACCTGGAAAATGGAAGGAAGCAGTTGGAATGATTACAGTCGCGTAGAAATTGAGCACCGTAAAAAAGGATTATTGCAATACATCTGGTGGTCTCCCGTAATCATTGCCTTCTTAGCCATCATGCTATGGTCAGAAATCGATGAACTGTCCTTTGATATGAACCTCATCTGGATGGGACTAGCTGCTTATGCGGTGGTGATGGTGCTGTTGTATTTCCAAATGAAAAGAACGGCCAACAAGGTGACCGATCCAAATGCAATACACACCATCGAATTAAAATCCAGTGGCGTAGTAGTAGACAACAAGGCAACGTATTGGGGCAAAATTTTAACTGACGAACATAAAACAAGAGGTCAGGCCATTGCCGCTTCTATCTTTTTGGCAAATGATGAAGAACGGGGCATTGAAACTGTTCAGGTCATTCACGAAAGTAAGCTGCATTATCTTTTGATCAACTATAAGGCGAATGAAAACAGTAAAGAAGAAATTTATTTGCCATTACCTGAAAATCTACTTCCTGAAGTAGAAAACAAAATTGAAAGCATCGGTAAATACGTGCCGCCTGCGGTCATCGAAGATTCACCGCCCGATGGCAAAAAGAAATTTAACACATTACGCTACGTAAAAATCATTGGCATAATTGCCGGCCTAATTTCTGTTTTTACATGGCTGGCCGAAGATGGAATCCCACTTTACACCAATTGGAAAGCCAACAGTTATTTTGAAGATGGCTTTGCCGCATATTCGAGAGGGAACTATGATAGCGCCTTATATTTTTATGAGTTAACGAAGGAAGAAAATCCGGAAATGCCCGAGCTGTATTTGAATTTAGGGGTACTCTATTCAAAAATAGGAAAGAAAGACACCGCACTACATTATTATGACACAGCCATTCTTTACAAACCTGATTTTGAAATTGCGTGGGGTAACAAAGGTGCATTGCTGTATAGTTTGAATAAGCCGGCAGAAAGTAATCAAGCCTTTCGGCAATTTGAACGCATCAACCCTCAATCGCATGAATACGATTTGTTTTTGGGCGACAACTACTATGGCTTGCAGCAAATCGATTCAGCGCTCTTTTATTACAATCGCGCCTATCAGGAAAATAAAAAGTCGCAAGTGCTTTGCTACATGATTGGGCTTGGGCATTTCCAAAAACAAGAGTATGGCCAAGCAGCCAAAATTCTGGAAGAAAGTATTACTATTGACAGCCTCTATGCCGATAGCTATTCATTACTAGCTGATACCTACGATCAGTTGGATCGGAAATCGGAAGCTATGGTTTTACGTGCACGCGCCAACCAACTAACCGGCAATAATCCATAAACAGACAATAGCCTATTTTTAACAAAAAACACAACATGAGATAGCTCACTTTTTCTGGGTCGATTAAACTATAAAACCTAACTTTGTGTTTTCAACCCTATGAGCGATACTATCCTTCACGAGTGCGGCATTGCCCTCATCCGATTGCGCAAGCCATTATCCTACTACATCGAAAAATATGGCTCCACCTTTGCCATGAACAAGATGTACATTTTGATGGAAAAACAGCACAATCGTGGGCAAGATGGTGCCGGTATCGCCAACATTAAAATTGATCAGAAGCCCGGTTTTCGTTTTTTTAGCCGCTATCGGTCGATAAAACCCCAACCGGTGGCTCACCTCTTCAAAAAAATCGGAAAAAAATACAAGAAGGCTCAAAAAGAAGGCAAGGAGAAGTTCAAAAACGAAGCTTGGCTAAAAGAAAATCTGGCATTCTCAGGCGAACTGTGGCTCGGCCATCTACGCTATGGCACCCACGGCCTCAACAGCATCGAAAACGTGCACCCATTTCTACGTCAAAATAACTGGCGCAGCCGCAATCTGGTCATGGCCGGAAACTTTAACATGACCAACGTAGATGAGCTTTTCAATGTGTTGGTTGATCTCGGCCAGCATCCAAAAGATAAGGTGGATACCGTTACCGTGATGGAGAAGATTGGCCACTTTCTGGATGAAGAAGTGCAGAGTCTTTTTGAAAAATATAAAGATCAATTCACCAACAAAGAAGTTAGCGACATTATTGAAAATGAGTTGAACCTTCAAAACGTACTTCGCAGAGCTTGCAAAGATTTTGATGGTGGCTATACCATGGCTGGAATGACGGGCTCCGGTTCGGCATTTGTGGTTCGCGACCCAAGTGGTATTCGTCCCGCCTATTATTATGCCGATGAAGAAATTGTAGTGGTTGCTTCCGAAAAGCCGGCAATTAAAACCGCTTTCAACATCAACTACGAACAAATACAGGAAGTAAAGCCGGGTCATGCGCTCATCATCAACAAAGACGCAAGCTACTCGCAGCAACAAATTATCGCTCCGTTTGAAAAAACTTCTTGTAGTTTCGAGCGGATTTATTTCTCACGCGGCACCGATCCCGAAATCTATCAGGAACGCAAACAGCTCGGCAAACTGCTCGTTCCGCAGATTCTAAAATCGATCAACTTCGATTTAAAAAACACGATCTTCTCTTACATTCCTAACACAGCCGAAACTGCCTTTCTGGGAATGATGGCGGGTATCGAAGATTACCTCATCAGCAAACAAAAAGATTTTATTCTTGATGGCAAGCCGACAGTCGACTCATTGGAGGACATCCTGTCGTTCCGTCCGCGCATTGAGAAAATAGTTATCAAAGATGTGAAACTTCGCACTTTCATTACCGATGATACCCATCGCGATGAAATGGTGGCACATGTGTACGACACCACCTACGAAGTGGTGAACAAAGGAAAAGATACGTTGGTGGTGATTGATGACTCTATCGTGCGCGGCACTACGCTGGAAAAAAGTATTTTAAAAATGCTCGATCGCCTCGGGCCAAAGAAGATTGTGGTCGTATCATCCGCTCCGCAAATTCGTTTTCCCGATTGCTACGGCATTGACATGAGCAAGATGGGCGATTTTGTGGCATTCCGTGCCGTGATTAAGCTGCTCAAGGAACAGAGTAAAGATTATTTACTGGGCGAAGTATACGAGCAATGCCAGCAAGCCCGCTTGCAGGAGCGACCCGTAAATTATGTGAAGCGTTTGTACGAAGAATTCACTCCCGAAGAAATTTCTGCAAAGATTGCCGACATCGTTCGTCCGGAAGGCATGAAAGCCGAATTGGAAGTAGTATACCAAACAGTCGAAAATCTGCATAAAGCCATTCCTAATCATAGCGGTGATTGGTACTTCACCGGAAACTTCCCGACCCCGGGCGGCATGAAGGTGGCTAACAAATCGTATCTCAATTATATGGATGGGAAATTGGTGAGGGCCTATTAAAGAAGGCTTTCAAACTACCTAAAGAGATTATCTAATCTGTTCATTTTTGAACATCTTTGTACGTTCAAGAACAAAAGAAAGTGTATAAACTGCATTTTCGGACAGTTCCTGCATTGGCACAATTTTTTCATGTTGTATGTCACTTAACCCAAACCTCTTGTGAACGAAGGCGGCAAAATTTTAATGGTAGATGACGATGAAGACGTTCTTCTCGCTGCCAAAATGCTTTTAAAAAAATCCAATCACCAAGTCATCATTGAAAAGAATCCGAACAAGATTCCCTTTCTGCTCAACAACGATTCGTATGATGTGATTTTGTTGGATATGAATTTCAGCAAAGACACTACCAGCGGCAAAGAAGGCTTTGAGTGGCTGAAAGTGATCAAAGAACGCGAGCCCGATGCTGTTGTAATTATGATTACCGCTTTTGGCGATGTGGAAATGGCTGTGCGTGCTTTGAAAGAAGGTGCCACCGATTTCGTCTTAAAGCCTTGGCAAAACGAAAAGCTGATTGCCACAATCTCCACTGCGATCAAACTTAAAAAATCGTACAACGAAGTAGATAAGTTACGCAAGGCCAAAGAAATGCTCGAAGAGCAAATCAGTCAGCCCTTCCGCGATATTATTGGCAACAGCCCTGCTATCAACGAAGTTTTTTCTTTGATTGATAAAGTAGCTAAGACGGATGCAAATATTTTAATCTTAGGTGAAAATGGAACGGGAAAGGAATTAGTAGCACGCGCCATTCATCAAAAGTCGTTGCGCAAAGACAATTCATTTGTAGCTGTGGATATGGGTGCGGTTACAGAAACGCTTTTTGAAAGTGAATTATTCGGTCACAAAAAAGGCGCCTTTACCGATGCGCGTGAAGATCGCCCCGGTAGATTTGAATTGGCGAATGGCGGAACATTGTTTCTCGATGAAATTGGGAACCTGAGCATGAGCTTACAAAGTAAATTGCTCAGCGCTCTTCAGTCGCGACAGGTTACACGAGTAGGCTCTAACCAACCAATCGAAGTAGATATTCGTTTGGTGTGCGCTACCAACATGCCTTTACACCAAATGGTGAAAGAAGGTAGATTTAGACAAGACTTGCTGTATCGGATCAACACCGTAGAAATCAACATCCCTCCTCTCGGTGAGCGAATTGATGACATCCCGATGTTGGCCAATCACTTCTTAAACTATTACTCGAAAAAATACCGTAAAGATGTGCTCACCATCTCACCCGAGGCCATGAATAAATTAAAAAAATACCCGTGGCCGGGAAATGTGCGTGAGCTACAACATTCTATTGAGCGCGCATTAATTATGGCCGACTCGCCTACGCTGCAGGAAAGTGATTTCCTTTTCAGTCGTAAAGGCAACGATACCATGGCCAGCGACACACTCAATTTAGATGAAGTGGAAAAGTCAGCTGTGATGAAAGCCATTCAACTTCACAATGGCAATATTTCAAAAGCAGCCGATGAACTTGGCTTGACTCGTGCTTCGCTCTACCGCAGGATGGAAAAATATGGAATTTAACTGGCGTTCGCCATTAACTACGCGCATCGCGATTTTGGTTTTTACCAGCATCGCTTTTGCGTTTGTACTTGACGGAAAAGATACCAGTATCGTATTATCTATCGGATTAATCGCTGCCATTGCTTTTCAGGCATCGCAGTTGATTAAGATTGCGGAGCATGCTCATAATTCACCCTCAACTTCTCCTTTGGCTGATATTCGTTTCGATGAAGCATCCTCTTCCTTCAAAACACAAAGTTCTGATCCGGCAGCGCAACAGCTCCAGCGCGACATGAATGAGGCACTCAACAAACAACGGCAAAACAAGCGGGAAAAGGATTCCGAATATCAGTTCTTTAAAAATATTGTGCAGCACGTTGGTATAGGTATTCTCACTTTCAAGCGCGATGGTGCCATTCAAATTATCAACAATGCCGCCAAGCGATTGATGCGCATTGAGCGTGCCGACCGGCTGGACGACTTGCGCGATGTAAGCGAGGCATTGGTGGAAGCTTTCTTAAAATTAAAAACCGGTGGCCGTGAATTGATTCGTGTAAAGAATGGCGATGAAACCGTGCAGCTTTCCATTTACGCCATCGAACTCACTTTACGAGGTGAAGAAGTGAAACTCATTTCAATGAGCAACATTCAAAGCGAATTGGAAGAGAAAGAAATGGAAGCCTGGCAAAACCTCGTGCGCGTACTCACACATGAGATCATGAATTCAGTAACACCAATTTCTTCACTAGCAGGTGTAGTGGAAGAGGAACTAGGAAGAAAACTGGGTTCAAATGAACTCAGCATGAAAAGAGATGAAGCCGAAGACATGCATCTTTCTGTTCAGACCATCAGCAAACGCAGTGAAGGCCTGATCAAATTTGTGAAAGAATTCCGAAGTCTTACGCATATTCCAAAACCTAAACTTTCGGAAGTGGCAGTGAAGCCCTTACTGGAAGAATTAGCGATGTTGCACAAAAAAGAGTTGGCAGACAAAAATATTTCAATTTCGATTTCAGTGGAGCCCGCCAACAGTACCGTGCATGTAGACAAAACCTTGATTGAACAAGTACTGATTAATCTGATCAAAAATGCTATTCAGGCTTTTGATGATCGGGTGAACCCAGCTATTTCACTGGCCAGCTATGTCAACGAAAAAGGAAATGTGATCATTTCGGTAAAAGACAATGGCACCGGAATCGAACCGGAGGCGCTGGAGAAAATATTTATCCCGTTCTTTTCAACTAAAAAAACAGGCTCAGGTATTGGGCTTAGTTTGTCCAAACAGATTATGCGCCAGCATGAGGGTAACATCACTGTCAAATCGGTATTGGGCGAAGGAACTGAGTTCTTACTCCGATTTTAATTGATATACTAATCCTCCTAGGTCTTAATTACGATCGAGAAAAATGACCTAGAGGATTGGTACTTATTAAATGTAACTAAATCCTCCTAGGCCTTATTTACGATAGAAAGAAAAGACCTAGCGAATAGACTAAATCCTCCTAGGTCTTATTTACTATCGAAAGAAAAGACCTAGGAGGATTTGGCCACTATAAATACCTCGAAGGATTGGCCTTTACGATTTTCTGAGCAAAACAGCCAAAAAGACCAAGAATCAAAAAGATTTTTTAGCTTTGAACCTTCTAAATCAGACCCATGCAAGACGTTGAAAAGAAAGTCACCTCTATTCTTATTGAGAAATTAGGTGTTCCCGACTCTCAAATTACTCCGGATGCCAGCTTCGTAAAAGACCTTGGTATCGATTCGCTTGATTACGCTGAGTTAGTCATGGAGTTTGAGCAAAACTTTGACATCAAAATTCCGGATGATGATGCCGAGAAAATGCAAACCATTGGTGAGGCTGTGAGCTACATTCAATCCAAACTAAAAAAATAATCAGCGAAACTTCTTGTCGTCTGTGGGCGCATTCAATTCAAAATAATTGCTGAATCGCTTCATACTTGCAGCTCCTTTTGCCAAAAAAGGCGCATGTGTATTTCGGTTTTTAAGTGGAGAATAATGCCACCCGCTATGTGTTTCGCTCCAAAACACAATGTATTTGTCCAGCGAAATCATCAAAATATCCTGGTCGTAAATTTCTTCTCCGTCTTTGTCTAGCAATCCGGTGAATTGCAAGAGCACATGATGCTTCTTCACCAACTCACCCTTGTTACAATCAATACTATTCAAGCGCATCAGCAAACGATGTTCGCTATCCCACGCTTTAAATTTTATCTTCCGGGGTTTGAATTCCTCCATGGTCGTGAGTCAATTTTTTAAGTGCTTCATTCAACAGTCCGGTGGCAATCACTACCTTTGAAACGTTGTATGAGCGAAAATAAGAAGGTATTATTTATTATCAATAAGTTTTCAGGCGGAGGATTCAGCTCTTCCTTGGAAGGTCGCATTATTGATGCCTGCGCTCAGGCAAAAATCGAATGTTCGATTGAATTTACACAGGCACGCGGGCATGCTACCGAGCTCGCTCGTCAGGCATCGACTGAAAAACAATTTCAAGTTGTTTTTGCCGTAGGTGGCGATGGCACGGTGAATGAAGTAGCGCAAGGACTTGTACACACCTCTACGGTAATGGGCATATTGCCAAAAGGTTCGGGCAATGGCCTAGCACGGCATTTGGGCATTCCGATGGATTTCAAAAAATCGTTGGCGCTGATTCAATCCAATCGCACCATTGCCATGGATACTTTTTTAGTGAATGGGATGCTCTCCGTAAATGTTTCCGGTGTTGGTTTTGACGGACACATTGCCGGTTTGTTTGGCAAAGATGGCAAGCGTGGCTTCATCGGTTATTCAAAACTGGTGATGAAGGAATTCTTCAGTTTTCCTGAGTTTGCGATAGAAGTGGAATTGGATGGCAAAAAAATAAATCGCGAGTCATTTATCGTTGCGTTGGCTAACTCCTCACAGTTTGGTAACAATGCGCGCGTGGCTCCACAAGCATCGGTTACCGATCAATTGATCGATGTGAGTTTTATTCGGAAGATTCCCATTCATCAGGCATTGGGTTTTGGCTACAGCATGTTTACGGGAGGGCTTCACAAGTCGCGATTGGTAGATATTATGCAAGCCAAGCACGTGCGCCTGCAATTTCAAAAACCAATGGCATTTCACATTGATGGCGAAGCCCATGCTGCAGCTCAAAGCTATGAAGTGAAAATACAACCGGCCTCTTTACAGATGGCGATGATGGACGGGCGGGAAAAATTGATCTAATCTTTCTTCTACTTCTTCTCCACTTCATGTCCGCCAAACTCATTGCGGAGGGATGCCACAATTTTTCCGGCAAACGTATCTTCCGTCTGCGACCGATAACGCATTAAAAGCGACATCGTGATCACCGGTGTGGGTACACCCATCTCAAGAGCCGTCTCAACGGTCCATTTGCCTTCACCGGAGGAGTGCATAATTCCTTTAATCGATTCCAGATTTTTATCTTTCTCTAAAGCCGTTTGCGTCAACTCCATCAACCAACTGCGCACCACCGATCCATGATTCCAAACTTTTGCCACCGCAGCTACATCCAATTCACTATCGTAGCGATGCAACACATCAAAACCCTCAGCAATTGCTTGCATCATACCGTACTCAATTCCGTTGTGAATCATTTTGGTAAAATGGCCACTGCCGGTTTTGCCACAATACAAATAACCTTCAGGTACGGAAATAGCTTTGAAGAGCGATTCACACGCTTGAAAGATTTCACGCTTACCTCCAATCATCGTACATACACCATGCAAAGCGCCATTGACACCTCCGCTTGTTCCACAATCCAATAAGTGCACACCTATTTTTTCCAAATCACGCGCACGTGCGATTGTATCTTTGAAGTGCGAATTGCCGCCATCAATGATGATATCATCCGCATTCAAATAATTTTTAAGGTTGTTCAACACCACATCCACCACATGGCCGGCCGGCACCATCAGCCAAATGATTTTTCTTCCATTCAAAGCCAACGCCATATCGCTCAATGCGGGAGCTGTCGTAATACCTTGTTTCGAAATTCGTTCGGCAGCGGACTTATTTACATCAAAGGCGACTACCTCAAAACCTTTGCTTTTGAAATTGAGCGCCAGATTGTAGCCCATCTTTCCTAAACCAACCAAACCAATTTGCATGATGCCGGTATTAAATAATTGTATCCAAGATTAAAACTCCCAAAAGACCCGAAATCGACACGATGGTTTCCATCATCGTCCACGACAAAAAGGTCTGTTTCAGCGACAAATTAAAATATTCTTTAAACATCCAGAAACCCGTGTCATTGACATGTGAAAACATAAGGCTTCCGGCACCCACCGCAAGCACCATTAATTCCGGATGCGATGATGAAACAAAAGGCAATACAATGCCTGCAGCGGTCAAGCCGGCTACCGTGGCAGATCCCAGCGAAATCCGCAACAAAGCCGCTACACTCCAAGCCAGCAGCAACGGTGAAAATCGAAAACCTTCTGAAAGATCCTTGATATAAGCCCCGACACCACTATCTACCAAAACCTGCTTAAAGCCACCTCCTGCTGCAATCACCAATACAATGAGAAAAATATCCTTCACCGAAGAATAGAGTAAACGATAAATTTCTTTGGGTTGCTTTTGCTTTTTGATTCCGAAAATAGAAATGGCCAGTAGGAGCGAAATCCCCAACGCAATAGATGGTGATCCTAAAAACACAAATAGCTTTTTAATAAAACCTTCGCTCAACTGAGATTGTACGACTGTGGAAACTGCCATCAGCAAAACAGGAAAAAGCGCTATAACAAAACTAGTGGATGGCTTGGGCAAGTCTACGGAAGTTGTAGTCGCAGTGGAAGGTGGCATTGCAGTAGACAGTTTGCGGAGCGTGTTGGCAAACAACGGTCCCGCGAGTATGACCGTAGGTATAGTAATGATAAGCCCATACCATAAAGTCAAACCAATATCCGCATGAAAAATACCTGAAATGGCTGTGGGGCCGGGATGTGGCGGAAGAAACCCATGTGTAACAGAAAGTGATGCGGCCATAGGAATACCCACCCATAGCAATGGAACGCGCGCTACACTAGCCGTGGCAAAAACCAATGGAATAAGAATAACAAAACCGGCATTGTAAAAAAGTGGAATGCCCACAATCAATCCTGTAAGCATGATGGCCCAGTGAATATTTTTTTCTCCAAACCATTGAATCAATGTGGTAGTAATGGTGGTAGCGGCCCGGCTCGTTTCGATCATCTTGCCAAACATCGCACCCAAAAAAAGAACAAGCGCAATGTTTTTGAGTGTATCGAAAATTCCCCAACCTATGGATTGTAGAGTAGCCATCACTCCAAGGCCCTCTGAAATCCCTACTACAGCTGATACGATCAACAACGCATACAAGGGTTTTACTTTCAGCAGGATCAAAGCCAGCAGTAACAAAATTCCAAAACCAACAATAATCAACGGCATGAATTCAACAATTGATGGTGTGCGTGAAATGTACTTTTCAAAGATGCATACAGTGTTTTATAAACAGTGTACGATTTCTCATAAATCAATGCCCGATCACTATTCGGAAGCAGTCGTGAAGTAGTTTGCTGACTTTGCTGAAACTCTATTCCTTCCGCTCGAAATGCAATCATGGCAGCTCCTACTGCCGAAGCATCATTTTCGGTAGCCACGTGAAGTTCTTTATCCAAAACATCACTTAACATTTGCAGCCACTCCGGTGAATACGTGATGCCTCCGCTGATAACCAATCGGCAAGGGTTTGAAGATTCGTGGATCGTTTCCAAAATTGATTTCAGCGCGAAGCAAATTCCTTCCGCCAACGCCTTTTGAAAATGCAAAAGCGTGTGCTGCACAGTCACTCCCAAAAAAACACCACTGGCAGCTGCGTCATAGACCGGGGCACGTTCACCAAAAACGTAAGGTAAAAACAACAAACCCTCTGAGCCAGCTTGGATTAATTTTGTCTGATCGATAAACTCTGATAGTGTGGTAGATGGCTTATGTAAAAACTGTTTAGCAAACCAATGGATGACAGCGGTCGCGTTGTTGGTGGCTCCTCCACATACAAAATTATGCTGATCGAGGATGTAGTTGAAAACGCGTCCTTGCGGATCCATCACACGAGTTTTGCTCATTTTGCGAACTGCACCACTCGTGCCCACTGTAATCGCAATGTCGTTTTCTTTTGTCGCTCCGCTTCCTAACTGAGCACAACATCCATCGCTCGCTCCGATGATCAATTTTACCGAGTTCTTTAATTCCAGAAAAGCCGATTGCTCAGTAGTCAGCTCAACCGAAAAATCAGTTGGTACCAGGTCTGAAAATTTATTAGACGGAATTCCAAGCTGATTAAGTGCCGTAACAGACCAACCAAGAGTACTTAAATTGAAAATACCTGTTGCAGACGCTATCGAATGATCAATTAAAAATTGGCCTGTAAGGCGAAAAATGACGAACTCTTTAATCGAAACAAATTTGTGTGCTCGTTTCAGCAATTCCGGTTGATGCTCTTTCCACCAAAGCAGCTTACACAAAGGCGACATAGGATGAACAGGAGTGCCTGTTTCTTCATATAAAATTTGTCGCAACCCTTTATCCTCTAATTCTTGGCTTTGAACAATGCTGCGGGTATCTGCCCAAATAATCAATGAGCTTATCGGTGTTCCCTCCTCGTTAACCGCCATAATGCTATGCATCGCAGCACTGAAAGAGATAGCTGTTATATCATTACGAGCCGCGATAGAGTGAATGACAGAAACGACCGCATCAAAAATCTCTTCCGGATTTTGTTCAGCAAAATGAGGTTGCGGATAATGAGTGGGATAAACTACTTGATGTGAGGCAAGAACAACACCTTGGCTTGTGATTAGCAAACCTTTCGTGCTGGTGGTACCAATATCAATGGCTAATACGGAATTCAAATCTGACGTTTAAGTCAGAAAGTAAGTAAATAAGAAGAGCAATTGAAAGGCTACCTTTTCAGGAACTTGTGCGTGCTCTTTTGAGCAGTGGCCCCGTTTTGAACGGATAAGAAGTAATAACCTTCGTGGAGGTCTTTTACCTTGATTTTAACTTCATATTCATCCATTACCTCCGCTTCCACTTCAATTTCACTTCCGATGATGTTGTGAACTGTAAATTTCACTTTTCGTGCCACGGGTGCTTCGAAAGTAATGGTTAAAAACTCGGTGACTGGATTAGGATAGACCTGAACTGACTTAACTGGATCTCCGATTGTAGAAAAAACCTCCTCACGGCCTTGCGCAAAAGTCATTTGACTTAAAGCTAAGCTGCAAACAATAAGACAGGTTTTCCAAACGTTCATATCAGTTACTTACGGATTCTATACGCATTAGATGCAAATTGTAAGCCAAAAGTTTAAAGGCTGTCAAAATTCTTTTCTTATCTGCAAAAATGCTTTGGGTACAAAATTAATGATATCGCTGGCAATTAGTGAAATCATTCCTAATTCTCGTGCTGCTAAATCTCCGGCCAGTCCGTGGAGATAGACAGAAATCACCGATGCATCCACACTTGAGTAGCCTTGCGACAACATAGCGGTTAAAATCCCTGTCAGCACATCACCACTTCCACCGGTGGCCATTCCCGGATTTCCAGTTGGATTAAAAAATATTTTTCCATCCGGTGTGGCAATGGTCGTAAACGCACCCTTCAGGATAATCACAGATTTCAAGTCAATGCTTAGTTTTCTGAGTTTTTCTAACCGCTCGAAATCATCTTTCCAAGCGCCAGCCAATCGTTCAAATTCCTTGGGATGTGGGGTAAGGATGCTTCCTGTGGGGATCAAGTGCAATAAATGTGCGTTTTCGGCTAGCAGATTTAAAGCATCCGCATCCAGCACCATTGGTTTGCGATAGCTTTCAAGAAGTTGCGTCAATCCCTGCAATGTTTCCTTCTGTTTGCCAAGCCCCGGGCCAATGCCAATTGTCGAGTATTTTTCTGGTGAAGAAATTCCTGAAAAACAGGTTTCATTATCATCGTATTCGGTCAATGCTTCCGGCACGGCTATCGGCAGAATGTTCTTTTCTGATTTTGGAATGTGGGCTGTAAGCAAACCTACTCCTGCCCTAAGAGCCGCTTTAGATGACAAAACACAAGCACCCATCATTCCGGAAGATCCGGCAATTAAAAGCGCATGGCCAAAATTTCCTTTATGTGAAAATCGCTTTCGCGGAATGAAGAGCTTCGATATATCGCTTTCAGTAACAAGAAAATGTTGGCAGGATTGATTCGATAAAAAAGTAGCACTTAAGCCAATATCTACTAAACTCCACTCACCCACATAAGGAGCATTGGAAGGCATAAAAAAAGCCAGTTTGGGCAATTGAAAAGAAACTGTGCGGTGCGCTTTAAAGATGACACCTTCGCTGGGGCGATCCATCAATAACCCGCTCGGAATATCGACTGCTATTTTAATCGCACTCGTTTCGTTCATCATCGAAACAACGCGTTCCAAAGTTCCTTCCAGTGGTCGCGATAGCCCTGAACCCAGCAGGGCGTCTATTATTATATCTACTCCTGAAAACAACGATTCGGAATATGAATCATTCCAATCTGTACAAGGAATTTGAGAAGGAAGTCGGTTACGATTGATTTCGAAATCGGAAGTGGGTTTTCCGGCCTGCGTCACCACCATGACTTGCACTTGGTACCCTTCTATGGAAAGCAAGCGTGCAATGCCCAACCCGTCTCCACCATTATTGCCTGTGCCGCACACCACTCCTATTCTTTTTCCGGGTCGGTAACGAACAGCGAACCAAGCTGTAAATGCCTTACACGCACGCTCCATCAGATCAACAGAAGGGATACCTTCTTCTTCAATCGTATGTCGATCTAATTCATGAATTTCTTTTGATGAAAGTATTTTCACCATAGGAGAATAGGGTTACCCCACATTTAAGTAAGATGCGGAATCGGATTGGATGTAATTAGGATAAATGTGTAGATGCTTTTTACGCACCGCATCGAAAATAACCTGCTTAAAGGTTTGAATATTCTCTTTTGAGATGGCCGAGATGAATACCACTTTATCAAAGCCCAATTCGCGATAGCGGCCTTTGATGCTTTCAAAATCGAGTTCGTCTTGCTTCAGCAAATCAATTTTATTCAGTACTAAAACGGTGGTGATATTTCCGGCACCAATCTCAGCCAGCGTTTGTTTTACCACCTGAATGTGATTATCGTGATAAGGATGCGCCATGTCGGCCACGTGCAGGAGTAAATCGGCCTCGCGCACCTCATCCAAGGTAGATTTAAATGACTCTATTAAATGATGGGGCAGTTTGCGAATGAATCCAACCGTATCGGATAACAGAAAAGGAATGTCGCCAATCACCATTTTACGCACGGTGGCATCCACCGTAGCAAATAATTTATTTTCAGCTTTTACATCAGCCTTTGCCAATAGATTCATAATGGTAGACTTACCCACGTTGGTATAACCAACCAGAGAAACTCTTACGATGTTATTTCTTGATTTACGCTGTGTAATTCGTTGCTTATCGATTTTTTTTAGCTCCTCTTTCAGTACCGAAATCTGATTTTTGATCATTCTTCGGTCCGTTTCAATTTCTTTTTCACCGGCACCACCCCGCGAGCCGGTTCCACCCCGCTGCCTTTCCAAGTGCGTCCACATGCGGGTAAGCCGGGGCAACAAATATTGATTCATTGCCAATTCTACCTGCGTGCGTGCCTGGGCGGTTTGCGCGCGCATCAAAAAAATGTCTAAAATCAATAAACTGCGGTCGTAGACTCGTATTTTTTGTTCGCGATCGCCTGGATTCAATTCTTTTTCAAGATTTCTAAGCTGAGATGGGCTTAAATCATCATCGAAAAGCACACAATGTACTTGGTTGGCAAAAGCATCGTTTTTTATTTCCTCCAACTTTCCTTTTCCAACAAAAGTGCGCACATCGGGGTGTGGCAATCGCTGTATAAATCGTTTGCATGTTGTTATTCCGGCTGTTTCTGCTAAAAATGCCAGCTCATCCAAATGCTCTGTTAATTGATCATTGTCAATCTTAGAATCGGCCAGCGCCACCAGAATTGCTTTTTTCAACCCATTTACCTTCATGCCACAAACTTACTTTTATTAAAATACCCATGCTAAGTAGGGTTACTTTTTTATACTTTTGTAAGATTTACAATTCAGAATTTTTCCTTTTTCGTGAGATTTTGGCAAGTTCTGAAACTAAACACCCTAAACCTTACCCTTTTCCCTGTCAAGGAAGAGGCTAGTTGGCCTTTATGAAAGTAGCAATTGTCTTAAATTCTGCCTGGAACATCTACAATTTTAGGTTAAGTCTCATCAAAGCCCTGCAGGCAGAGGGGCATGAAGTTCACACGGTAGCACCATTCGATCAATTTTCGGCTGTTCTGGCTCGCGAGGGTTGCATCAACCATGATGTGAAAATGGATAGTCGGGGTGCTAATCCACTGAAAGACTTTGGACTCTTTTTCGAGCTTTTTTTCATCTACAAAAAAATTAAGCCAGATGTGGTGCTTCATTACACCATTAAGCCCAACATTTATGGCACATTGGCGGCTGCGGTTTTGAGAATTCCAACTGTAAACAATGTCTGTGGCCTTGGAACCATCTTTCTCAAAGAGAATTTCGTTTCTTCTGTGGCCATCAAAATGTATAGGTTTGCCTTCCGTTTTCCCAAAAAGGTTTTCTTTCAAAACCCAGACGATCGTACCTTATTTATCGATCGCAAACTGATTCGCGAGGATGTAACTGATCTTGTTCCCGGTTCGGGCATTGATTTAAACCGATTTAAGGCCATTGAGTTCAATCGCAACAAGCCGTTTACGTTTCTTTTAATATCGCGGCTTATCACTGACAAAGGGGTGATGGAATTTGTGGATGCGGTTAAGAAGTTAAAGTCTAATGGTTTAAATGCTCATTTTCAGATACTTGGAGCGAAGGATCCCGCTCACCAACGTGGCATTCCAATCGCTACCATCAATCAATGGGTAGAATCTAAAACGGTAGAATATCTGGGCACCACCAAAGATGTGCGTGAATTTATTTCTAAAGCCGATTGCATTGTTTTGCCCTCTTATCGCGAAGGTACGCCACGCACGTTGCTGGAAGCGGCCAGCTCGGCCAAGCCTATTATCACTACGGATGTTCCGGGTTGCCATCATGTAGTTGATCATAATCACAACGGGCTTTTGTGCAAACTGAAAGATGCCAATGATCTGGCCGACAAAATGAACGAAATGGCAAATTTTGACGATAACACACTCCGGATGCTTGGCAAAAACGGAAGGCAAAAAATGGAGCGCGAATTCGATGAAAAAATTGTGATCTCTAAATATTTGCAAGCACTTGATTCGTTGAAAGTAAGTGCATAAAGACTTTGTTTGTAGTTTCTCTCATAAGAAAGTCTTTACTTTGAAGTAGAATTAATATCTCTGCATGGTAAGGAACTTCTTTCTTTTGACCATTTGGTCGTGCTTTCTTATTTCCTGTGCTTCGTATAAGCAAAACATCATGTTTCGCTCATCTAAGGATACGAAGCCGGAAGATTTTAAGCGCGAAGCTTCCTCGATCGACAAAAACTATCAAATACAGCCTAACGATTTGCTTCAATTGGATGTGTTTACCAATAAAGGCGAGCGAATTGTTGACCCCAATCCAGAATTAACCCAAACCGTAACACCTGCAGCCCAAAGCACTACGGTATTTAATTATTTAGTCGAATCGAACGGGCTTGTAAAATTTCCGATGATCGGGCAATTGCAGGTTAAAGGCCTTACCATCCGACAGGCGGAGGAAATTGCTCAAAAAGAATATGCCAAATTTTTCAACGATCCTTTTGTGCGCCTTTCTTTTGTTAACAAGCGTGTAATCGTACTTGGTGCAGTAGGTGGTCAAGTAATTCCGCTTACCAATCAAAATGTAACTTTAATCGAAGTGCTGGCATTAGCAAAAGGATTGAACAACGAGGCTAAAGCGAATAATATTAAACTCGTTCGCGGTGAACATGTATATCAAATTGATTTCAGCACGATACAAGGTTTCAAAGATGGAAACATGTTAATTGAGCCCGGTGATGTAGTTTATGTTGAGCCCATCCGCAGACCATTTACGGAAGCGCTACGCGACAACTTCACAGTTATTAGTTTGATTGTTAGTTTATCCACTTTGGTAGTGGTAATAAGAAGTGTAAAATAAGTTTGTGACATCCCCCGAAAAACATCCCGCACAACCTCCCCTCTCATTTGAGGGTATCGATATCGATAAATTGATTGCAGTGGCTTTGAAAGCAAAGTGGTGGATCATTCTTATCTTCTTGATATGCAACGTAGTGGCTTATCTGGCAACGCGTTGGACAAAAAATGTCTTTGAATCTGCTTCCGAATTAAAACTAGACATTAAGCAAGATGCTACGGAGCTTGGTATAAAAACCATTGTGGAAGATCGCAACATCAATGTGGTTTCCGGAGAAATCGAACAAATCAAATCAAAAGTTTTTTTGAGTCGTGTAATAGACTCGTTAGATTTTGGAATAAGCTATTACAGTATTGGGAATGTTCTGAAAGACGAAATGTACAAGCGATCTCCATTTAAGGTTGAAACACAACTGACAAACGGGGAAATCTATAATATTCCGATCGTATTCAACTTTATCGATTCAGGCAATTTTAAAATCAGGATGTATGGAAGCCAAGAGTTTATCAATGGACAATTTGGCAAACCTATTTTCGTCAATGGTAATCAATTGATTATTACCAAAACCGCATTTCAAAATAATCTAGCAGCCAACGATTTTGAGTTTATCATTAACAGCAAACTTAGCTTAATCGAATATTTATCAAAAAATATCAAGGTAGACCCACTTAGCTTTAATGCAAATACGATAAGGATTGCATTTCAGGATCACAACCCATTGAAAGCCTACGACATCGTTAACACCATTGATTCTCTTTATATTTTTTATAGCAATGAGCAGAAAAATTTAGCCAATCATCAGAAAATCAATTGGCTGAATAACGAACTGCTGCAAGTAGAAAAGCGAATGCAGGACTATGAAAACTATTTTGAAAATTTCACGCTCCAAAATAAAAGCAGCGATTTGAATGAAGATTTAAAGAAGACCATTCTCGCAATTAACAAAGTAGACTCACAACGCTTCGAACTAACCAAACGGCTTTCGCTACTCAACGAAATTACCGATGAGCTTTTAAGTGAAAAGATGAAGCTCACTGTTCAACAAAAAAACTTTCTACCCGAATACATCAATCAAAAACTCGAAACCCTTCAAAAGCTAAAACAAGATCGCGATCGATTGAGTTTGGCTTACAATGAAAACACATTTGCTTTCCGTCAAAAAGAAAAAGAATATACCTCTGCACGAGATCTTGTTTATGAACAACTGGGGCAATTGAAAAAAGAGTGGCAAAAAACTTCCTTAGAACTAAATACCCGAAAAAACAAACTCGAAAAAGATTTTATCTCGATGCCTGATAAGAATACGGAGTTTACAAAAAACCAGCGATTCTATAAGCTATATGAAGAGTTTTACTTACTGATGATGCAATCAAAAGCGCAATTTGAAATTGCACAAGCGGGTAACACGCCCGATTTCAAAATACTTTCAACGGCAACCATTCCTAATAATCCTATATCACCACAAAAAACACTGATGCTTGCCATTGGCTTTGTAGCCGGCATTGCACTAAATTTTTTCTTCATCGGATTTATTTATTTACTCAACAACAAGGTGACTAACACCGGAGAAATAGAGCGCTATACAAATGTTCCTCTGCTTGGAGTAATACCTGCGTATAAACGATCCATGACTTCCGATTTTCAGGTCTTTCACAATCCAAAATCAATGGTGAGTGAATCTATCCGGACCTTGCGCACCAATCTTGATTTCTTTACTGCCGGAGGTACCAAAAAAATTATCACGATTACCTCCACCATATCAGGTGAGGGAAAATCATTTCTGGCTTCGAATCTGGGTGGTGTGATTGCGATGTCCAGAAAGAAAACCATTTTGTTGGATTTGGATATGCGTAAGCAAAAAAGCGCCAGTCACTTTGCCACATTCGATCATTCGAAAGGAATTAGTACGGTTCTGATCAAGAAAAATACTTGGCAAGAGTGCGTGCAGCAAACTGAATTAGAGAATCTTTATTTTCTTCCATCCGGTCCGCACCCACCAAATCCATCAGAGTTGTTGCTCAATGGAGAGTTCACTGAACTATTAGATGAATTGAAAAAAGAGTTTGATTACATCGTGATCGACACACCTCCGGTTGGATTGGTAACGGACGGCATCATGGCCATGCGTAAATCCGATCTATCGATTTATGTTGTGCGCGCCAACTATTCGAAACGCGAGTTTTTAAATAACATTAATCGCATTCAAACCATTCACAAGGTTTCCGGTTTGGCGGTAGTATTGAATGCACTTGTTTCAAGCAGCAAGGCGTATGGCTATGGATACTACGAAGATAAAACGGCTCCCAAAGGTTGGCGCAGCTTGCTAAACTTCTTTTAAGCAATGCCATGTTTTCAATTTTTAAAAGGCACTCAGCAGAACCGCTCCCAACACTGCATTGCGATATTCACTCGCATCTACTAGCCGGAATTGATGATGGCGCCAAAGATTGGGACGATGCGCTTGCTATTATTTTAGAGTTAAAAAAAAGTGGTATTACGAAACTAATTACCACGCCACACATCATGAACGATGTGTACCGAAACACACCCGAAATCATTCTGGGGAAGTTACAAGAGTTGAAGGCTCTCTTGGCTGAAAAGAAAATTGATATTGAAATTGAAGCTGCTGCTGAATACTATCTTGATGAACAATTGTATCAGCAAGTTTTAGATAAACAGCGCTTGCTTACTTTTGGTAAAAAGTATTTGCTTTTCGAGACTAATTTTTTGAGCGAACCTTATTTTCTTAAAGATTTTATTTTTCACGCTTCAACACAAGGCTACCAACTGGTGCTTGCTCATCCTGAGCGATATGGCTATATGACCTTATCCAAAGCAGAAGATTTAAAAAACCGAGGCGTATTACTTCAACTCAACACCATTTCGCTAAACGCATTCTATTCGAAGCCAATTCAAAAAATGGCACAACAGCTCATTGACAAAAGTTGGATTGATTTTTTAGGAAGTGATTGTCACACGATGATTCAGGCAACCGAATTCGGTAAATCAATGAAACAAAAGTACTATCGCAAAGCATTGGAATTGCCACTTCTTAATCGCACGCTCTGATGGTAGTAATAACAGGCGCCACCGGATTATTAGGAAGATCCATCCTCGAAAAATTTTCGAATGAAGGATTTGAAGTGATTGCTTTTCATCGGCATTCCAGCATTCTTCCCACCGTAGGAAATGCAACAAATATTCGATGGATTGAGTGTGATGTGCTCGACATTCATTCATTAGCT
Organism: Cyclobacteriaceae bacterium; assembly: GCA_044228465.1. Classification (GTDB taxonomy): domain Bacteria; phylum Bacteroidota; class Bacteroidia; order Cytophagales; family Cyclobacteriaceae; genus ELB16-189. Next base: position 3,511 of record JBGAUU010000019.1, on the reverse strand, counting down.
GAACAAATTCCTACAGGAGCTACTGTAGTTCATGCGGCAGCACATGTATCATTTAATCCGAGCGAGCGCGACCAGCTATTTAAAACCAATGTTGAAGGCACTGCGAATGTTGTTCATGCTTGCCTCTCCAAACAAGCACGATTAATTCATGTAAGTTCGGTAGCTGCCCTTGGCAGGCAAAAATCCATACAGGAAGTTGATGAAACCTCCATTTGGGTTGAAAGCCCACTCAACTCATCGTATGGTGAATCAAAACATCTGGCTGAACTAGAAGTGTATCGTGGAATCGAGGAAGGATTGATTGCAACCATCGTGTGTCCATCTTTCATATTAGCGGCTACGAATTGGGATCAAAGCAGTGCACAAATTTTTAAATACGTGTGGCACGAACGTAAATTTTACAGTGGCGGATTTGCGAATTACGTAGATGTGCGCGATGTAGCGCAAGTCATATTCCAAATTCACCAGCAACCCAACTTGCATGATGGTGAACGCTACATTGCCAGCGCAGGAGCAATTAGCTATCACCAATTATTTACAAAAATCGCGCACTATTTAGGCAAGCAACCACCATCTATCAAAATAAGCGATGCCTTATTACACACGATTGCACGGCTCGAGGAAATTCGCTGTTTTATTACCCGTAGCACACCATTAATTACACGGGAATCCGTAAAATCTGCTGGAGAAAAATTTGTTTATTCCAATAAAAAGTCGGTTGAATTGTGCGGAATGAAGTATCACCCACTGGAAGAAACCCTTCAAATGTGCTGCGAACACTACTTGCGTACTTATAGCACAAAGAAATAAGAATCACAAACTTGCCCTGCATTTTTTATTCTCAGAACTTTGTCGAAAAAGGAGGCGTTCGTTTTTTCTACGCCATTTTTTTTCTACATTAGAAAAACCTTTCATGCAATGAGCCACGAATTCAGAAAGAGGGAGGAAGAGGAGGAGTTGATCAAACGCTATGAAGAAAATCTTCGGGCCAATTCACTCGGTTTTTTTGACATTGATGCCTACGAGGTGATCATTGATCATTACATGGAGAAGCTGAAGTTTAAAAAAGCACTCACAGCTGTTAATCACGCCATGGAGCAGTATCCTTTCAGCACGGGATTGATTTCGATCAAAGCACAAGTACTGTCTAACTTAGAACAATACGAAGAAGCACTCGATCTTTTAGAAAAAGCGCGCAATCTTCATCCGATGGATATAGAGATTTACTTGTCCATTGGCTCTATTCTTTCGCTTCAAGCTAAATATGAAGAAGCCATCACACTCTATGATGAGATTTTGAGTTTTGCCAATGATGAAAAAGACGACATCTACTACAACATTGGTCTTGCTTACCAAAGCATGGAGAATTATGACAAAGCAATAGAGGCTTATAAAAAATCGATCGAAGAAAATATTAATCACGAAGGTTCTCTTTATGAACTCGCGTTTTGTTTAGATGTAGTGGGGCAACTGGAAAATAGCTTAGCTTACTACAAAAAATTTATTGACGAAGATCCTTACTCATCAGCTGCGTGGTATAACCTCGGTATTGTTTGCAATAAATTAGAAAAATACGATGAAGCAATCGATGCCTATGGCTATGCATTGGCGATCGATGAAAATTTCGCTTCCGCGCATTTCAATATGGGCAATTCGCTGATGAATTTAGAACGCTATCAGGAGGCCTTGGAGTCATTTAACAAAACGATTGAAATTGAAGGGCCGAGTCCGGAAGTCTATTGTTGCATTGGCGCTGCCTATGAAAACATGGAGCAGTATGAATTGGGATTAAAGTACTTTCAAAAATCTTCTAAGCTTGATACGCTTTACGATGAAGCGTGGTATGGCGCAGGAAGTTGTTTGCAAAAGCAAGAAAAATGGTATCAGGCTTTACACTTTTTCAATAAGGCGATTAAGATCAATCATCTCAATCCTGAATATTGGAAAGCGGCCGCTCATGCGGAATTTAAAATCGGAAATATTATTTCCAGCATGAGTGCTTACGAGGAAGCAGCCAATCTGGCACCAGATGATAAAGATGTGTGGCTTGACTGGTCATTTATCTACTACGAACAAGGTGAACCGATGAAAGCAGTTGACGTATTGTCACAAGGAATGGCCGATTCGCCCAAAGATCCTGATTTTCTCTACAGAATGGTGGTTTACCTGATCGAAGCCGGACAGTTTAAAGAAGCCTTTACATATTTGGAAAATGCATTAATTTTGGACTTTGAAGGGCACAAAATTTTGTTTGACTTTTTCCCGAAACTAGAAACACAAAAAGCCCTCTATAAAATCATAGATCAGTTTAGAAACGAAAATTCCTGATGAATTACAATCTTAAAAATTTACCTGAGCGCACACAGAAGCCCAGGCAAATGGGTTTTACCATGGCAATGGACAAAGGTTTAAGCGTACGCGAAGCCGAAGACTTTATGAGCATTGCCTCCGACCATGTGGACATTGTTAAGTTAGGTTGGGCCACCTCTTTTGTAACGCCCCACTTAAAAGAGAAATTGAAGGTGTATAAAGATGCCGGAGTGCCTTGCTACTTTGGTGGTACTCTCTTCGAGGCTTTTATCATTCGCGATCAGTTTGATGACTACCGCAAAGTGCTGGACAAATTTAACATGTCATTTGCCGAAGTCTCTGACGGCTCGATCGATTTAGATCACGACAAAAAATTAGATTACATTTCGAAGCTTTCGCAGCAAGTAACTGTTCTTTCTGAAGTTGGCTCAAAAGATGCCGACAAGATCATTCCACCTTATCAATGGATTGATTTGATGCAAAAAGAATTGGATGCCGGTGCCTGGAAAGTAATTGGCGAAGCGCGCGAAGGCGGAAACGTAGGTTTGTTCCGCTCTAGTGGCGAAGTGCGTTCGGGATTGGTGCAAGAAATTCTCACCAAAATTCCGTTTGAAAAAATTATTTGGGAAGCGCCTCAAAAAGCGCAGCAAGTTTGGTTCATCAAACTACTCGGTGCCAATGTGAATTTAGGCAACATCGCACCGAACGAAGTAATTCCGCTCGAAACAATTCGATTGGGGTTACGCGGAGATACGTTTTTACATTTTCTGGGATTAGAAAGAAAAAAAGACAACTCGACACCTGCTTTTGAAGCAGACTAAGAACGAATGGAATTTTTAATAGATTTTATTCTTCATCTCGATCAGCATTTAATTTCACTCGTAAACGAATACGGCACGCTTACGTATGTGATTCTTTTTCTGATCGTGTTTACCGAAACGGGCTTGATTGTAATGCCCTTTCTTCCGGGAGATTCATTGCTATTTGCTGCCGGTGCTTTATCCGCATTACCCAATTCCGCTCTGAATATTGCCGTGTTAATTCCGCTGCTCATTGCAGCTGCACTGTTAGGTGATAATGTCAATTATTTTGTAGGACGCTTTGCGGGATCGTTTATCAAAAGTAAAGAACGAATTTTATTCTTCAAGCGAGAATATATTGAACAGACGGAAGCATTCTACGAAAAGCATGGCGCCAAAAC
>JBGAUU010000018.1:0-50473 GCA_044228465.1 Cyclobacteriaceae bacterium | reverse complement strand
GAGGAAGCAAGTATGATCTGCTCGATCGACATTATCAGGTGGCACATCTATACAAAGCCGATGCCGTTGTAAAAATTCCTTCGGATTGCCCTTTGATCGATCCGGTTGTTATTGATAAAGTCATCGGATATTATATCGAACATCAACATGAATTTGATTACGTCAGCAATTTGCATCCCGCTAGCTATCCGGATGGGAACGATGTAGAAATCATGTCGATAAAGGCGCTGGAAAAAGCTTGGGAATCGGCTACTGCTAAATTGGAACTGGAGCACACCACTCCTTTCATCTGGGAGAATCAAAATCTCTTTCGAATCGGAAATGTAAAATGGGAAAGTGGACTCGACTACTCCATGAGTCATCGATGGACAATTGATTATCCGGAAGATTACCAATTCATTGAAGCGATTTACAACCAATTGTATCCTGTTAAAAATGTATTTTCTCTTTCCGACATTTTAGAATTGCTGGAAGCAAAACCGGAAATACAATCCATCAACCAAAAATGGGCGGGTGTGAATTGGTACCGACATCACTTAGACGAATTGAAAACAGTCGGAAAGAATCAAACAAAACTAATTGAAGAAGCACCATGACAGAAGAACAAATAACTGATCTGCAAAAACTTGCACTCGCTGTTCGCGAAAATATCGTACGGATGTCTACCGATGGTGGTTGCTTTACCGGAGCATCACTATCGTGTGCCGATTTGCTGGTCTATCTCTATTCACATTATTTAAATGTCAACCCATCTAACTTCACCGATCCAAATCGCGATTATCTTTTTTTGTCCAAAGGGCATGATGTACCTGCGCTCTACAGTTTGTTTGCTGAGCTCAGATTCATCGAGCCATCGCGGTTAGCGAATCATCTGCAAGCGAATGATCATATCTACTGGCATCCGAACACACACATTCCCGGAGTTGAATTTCATTCCGGCTCACTCGGTCACTTACCGGCTGTAGCAATGGGTGTGGCAATGGATTGCCGAATCAAAAAGCAAATGAATAAAATCGTAGTGATTACCGGAGATGGCGAACTAAACGAAGGCTCCGTTTGGGAAAGCGCGCTTGTAGCTGCTGCTTACGAATTAGATAATCTGATTTGGATTGTAGACCGAAATTATTTTCAGGCTAACGTGGCTACCGAAGAATTGATTCCGCTCGATCCCATTCATAAAAAATTTGAAGCTTTTGGATGGATTGCGATCGATGTGGATGGTCATGATTTTATTGCGATGCACAACACGTTCACTTCCATCGCAAACAATAGCAAACCTACGGTCATCATCGCTCACACTATTCGTGGTAAAGGTTTGCCGAGCATTGAAAAAAGAGCTGATCGCTGGTTCTGCAATTTTACGCATGAAGAAGTAAACGCATTGCTGCATGAATTAAACGAAAACAAATTGGCAGAATTAAATTCTGAAACATTAGTAGTACGATAATGAATTACGAAGAACTGATTTCTGAAATAGCATTAGCCGATGAGCGCTACATCATCATGACGGCCGAAAACCGTGCGCTCATTCGCAACATTCCTAAAAATCCTGCATTGGCGGATCGCTTCATCGATACAGGTATTACCGAACAGACGATGATCGGCATGGCGGCCGGATTAGCTCTACGTGGTCGAGTGCCTGTGGTTCATGCGTTGGCAGCATTCCTCACCATGCGTGCATATGAATTTATTCGCACTGATGTGGGTATCGCGCACCTTCCGGTAAAACTCACTGGTTTCATTCCAGGATTTCTTTCTGATGGAAACGGACCCACACATCAAGCCATTGAAGATGTATCGATTATGCGGGGAATTCCCGGCATGCAAGTCTTCGCTCCGGCCGATGAAGAAGATATGATCTTAATGTTACCTGAAATTTGGGATTCATCATCTCCTGCTTACACAAGAGCCAATCTCATCAAGCCTCTGATAGCACACGAGAAAAATTTTCGAATTGGCAAAGCCGAAGTGATTGCAGAAGGATCCACGATTACATTCCTCACGTACGGCATGTTATTCAACAATGTGTTACAAGCCAGACAAGCTTTAGAGGCACAAGGTCTTTCAGTAGGACTCGTGAACATGCGGAGCTTGAAACCGGTTGACGAAGAAGTAATCATTCGTGTAGCTAAACTAAGTGAATTGGTAGTGGTGGTAGAAGATCATTTCACTACCGGAGGTTTATATTCTATCGTAGCTGAAGTGCTGTTAAAAAATCAGTTGACTGCCAACGTTCAACCACTTTCACTCAACGAACAATGGTTCCGTCCGGCCAGACTTTCAGAAGTATTGGAATACGAAGGTTTCACACCGGAAAAAATCGCTGCACGTGCCCTAGGAATTTTAGAATCAACGGCAACAAAAATTCAATTATGATCAACCATCAATATCCAGATATCAACATCAGCAACGCATGGTACAAGCGTGCGCAACAAGTCATGTTTCCGGTTACACAAACGATGGCCAAAGGTCCATCACAATATGTGAATGGCGTGGCACCGAAATACGTAGCGAGAGGTAAAAATGGCCATGTGTGGGATGTGGACGGAAATGAATACATCGACTACACCATGGCGGTCGGGCCTGTTTCATTAGGCTATGCTTACGATCGAGTTGACGAAGCCATCAAAACTCAATTGAAGAGCGGCATTACGTTTTCAATGATGCATCCATTGGAAGTAGAGTTGAGTGAATTGATTCATCAAATCATTCCGAATGCAGAAGGTGTGCGCATTGCAAAAACAGGAGCTGAAGTTTGCAGCGCGGCTGTTCGTGTTTCACGTGCTTACACGGGAAGAAAAAAAGTATTGTGCTGTGGTTATCATGGTTGGCATGACTGGTACATCGGTACTACGAGTCGGGCAGAAGGAATTCCGGAGGATATCAAAGCATTAACCGCTACTTTCGATTACAACAACATTGAATCACTTCGTGCGCAATTAACAGATGATGTGGCGTGCGTGATTCTGGAGCCATTTATCTTCGAACATCCAAAAGAAAATTTCCTGGAACAAGTGCAAGCGCTTTGCAGGGCAAATGGCACGTTGTTAATTTTTGATGAGATGTGGACGGGATTCCGCGTAGCTCTTGGTGGCGCACAAGAATATTTTGGCATCACACCAGATCTGGCTGTTTATTCAAAAGCATTTGCGAATGGCATGCCCATCGCATTGCTCACCGGCAAAAAAGACATCATGCAGTTATTCGAAAAGGATGTTTTCTTCTACTCTACTTTTGGTGGTGAAGCGCTTTCGCTCGCTGCGGCCATTGCAACCATTCAAGAGATGAAAGAAAAAAATGTAGCTGCTGCCTTAGCTGCGAAAGGAAAAGTATTAAAGGACGGCTATAATCAGATTGCTAAAAAAAATAATCTGAGTGCATTCACTACTTGTCAGGGATTTGATTGCCGAACGATTATTACGTTTAATACATCTGCCGGAGATCCATTGATTCTGAAATCATTCGTACAACAAGAAATGATTAAGCGGGGAATTTTGTGGGGTGGCTTCCACAATGTTTGTTTCACACATTCGGAAGATGATTTGAACCAAACACTCAAAGCGTATGAAGAGGTGTTGTCGTTACTTGCAGAAGCCCTTCAAAAAGGAAATATCGAATCGATGCTTCTTGGCAAGCCGGTGGAGGCCGTCTTCCGCAAAGTGGGAAATGTTCAAAAAGCATTTAGTGAAAAAGAACTTCAGGTAAAATAATGGAACTGTTCTCATTAAAGGATAAAGTCGCTATCGTAACAGGTGCGTGTGGACTGCTTGGCAAAAAACATTGCGAGGCATTAGCGGAAGCTGGTGCGCATGTGGTAGTTGCCGATGTGGATGGAAAGCTGGCCGGTGAGTTTGCAAAGTCACTTGGCAACAATCATCTCGGCATCAGCCTTGATGTTACCAACGAAGCTTCGATTCGTTTAGCAAAAGAGGAAGTCATCAAAAAATATGGTCGAATTGATGTGCTGGTGAATAATGCCGCCATCAACGACATGTTTGAAAATCCCATTGCTGCACTCGAGCAATCACAATTTGAAAATTATCCACTTCATCTTTGGCAGCGATCGCTTGATGTGAATGTAACCGGAGTTTTTCTATGCAGTCAGATTTTTGGAACGGTCATGGCCGAAGCAGGAAGTGGCAGCATCATCAACATTGCTTCTACTTACGCCATCACGGCTCCTGATCAAAAGCTATATCGCAACGAAGCAGGCGAACAAACTTTTTATAAATCCGCAGCTTACCCAAGTACGAAAGGTGCTGTGTTGGGCTTTACCAAATTTCTTGCTTCTTACTGGGGGAACAAAGGCGTGCGGGTAAACGCTCTTTCACCGGGTGGTGTAGAAAATGGACAAGATCATTTCTTTATTAAAAATTATAGCGAGCGCACACCGTTGGGACGAATGGCTGACCGCTCCGATTACCAAGGTGCGATTATATTCTTAGCGAGTGATGCTTCTCGTTATATGACGGGTGCAAATCTGGTAGTGGACAGATGTGAGAATTGAGATTAGAGATTAAATACAACAAAATGTCGATTGACGAAATTAAAAGAAGAGCGAATAAAATCAAGTTGATGATAACTGATGTGGATGGCGTACTCACCGATAATGGCGTGTACTACTCCGGCAATGGCGAAGAGTTAAAACGATTTTCGTTTCGCGATGGCATGGGCGTAGAACGCTTGCGCAAAATTGCTTCCATCGAAACGGGTATCATCACCCGCGAAGATTCGCTTCCTGTGTTTAAACGTGCCGAAAAATTAAAAATAAAAGAATTGCACATGGGCGTGCAAGATAAGGCGCTACGTCTACAGGAAATCATGGAACGCATCCAAATTTCAAAAGAAGAAATTGCTTACATCGGAGATGATATCAATGATGAGGAAATTATGAAGCAAGTTGGATTGTGCGCTTGTCCGGCTGATGCGATGAGCTTTGCCAGGCGCGTTGCCCATTACGTTTGCACTACTAATGGCGGACACGGTGCTTTCCGCGAGTTTGCCGAACTAATTATTAACAGCAAAATAAATCTAAACTAAAAATTTTACGATTATGAATCATGTCGCGTTGAGTAACGGAAGAAAGATAGGCGCAGGTCATCCTGTCTATATCATTGCAGAAATTGGTATCAATCACAATGGCTCTGTTGACATTGCCAAAAAGTTGATTGATTGGGCTAGCATTGCCGGATGCGATGCGGTGAAGTTTCAAAAAAGAACGCCTGAATTGTGTGTTCCCAAAGATCAATGGGACAAACCGCGTCAAACTCCTTGGGGCACGATGAGCTACATTGATTACAAACGCAAAACTGAATTTGGAAAAGCGGAGTTCGAAGAAATTGATTTGTATTGCGCACAAAAGAAAATTGATTGGTTTGCTTCCGCGTGGGATGAACCTTCGGTAGATTTTCTAGAGCAATTCAATCCAGTCATGTACAAGCTAGCCTCTGCAAGCTTAACCGACTTCGATTTGATTAAAAAAGTATTGACCACGGGTCGTCCGCTCATGTTATCAACCGGCATGTCTACCGAAATGGAAATTGAAGATGCCATCGACTTAACCGGAACGCGCAATGTGATGGTCGCGCACTCAACTTCAGCATATCCTTGTGATCCTGCTCAATTGAATTTAAACATGATCCGTACACTCATCAACAAATTTGATTTGCCCATCGGTTACTCCGGTCACGAAACCGGTCTCGCTCCTACACTGGCAGCGGTTTCATTGGGTGCCACTTTCGTGGAGCGTCATGTTACACTCGACCGCGCCATGTGGGGATCCGATCACGCTGCTTCGGTAGAGCCGCAAGGTATTGTGAAGCTCGTTCGTGATATCCGCGACATCGAGAAAAGTTTAGGCGATGGCGTAAAGCGCGTGTATGAAAGCGAACTCGAACCGATGAAGCGTTTGAGAAGAGTTATTAATCAAACCGTAACAGCTTAGAGGGGTTACCACATTGGTGCCAAGGAATTTTCTCTTAGTGCCTTTGTGTCTCAGTGGTAAAAAATGAAAGTAGAGACCATTACATTTTTGATTTTAATTTCCTCGGCAGCTACCATCATCTGGCTGGAGCGGAAATATCCCTACACCAAAGGTCTGCCCTTTTTCCGTGAAGGATTTTGGGTAGACTTGGTTTGGTATACGTTGATTCAAAGTTTCTTTTTGAAGATTCTCATCTTCGATTATATCATTCTACCAATCGATCAGCGGTTCTCGCTATCCCCATTGAAACTGATCTCACATTGGCCTGTCGCAGGACAAGCTTTGTTTTTTCTAATCACGCACGACTTCTACATCTATTGGTTTCATCGGTGGCAGCACAATTCAAAAATTCTATGGCGAACGCATGAAGCACATCATTCCGTCAAGGAAGTAGATTGGATTGCAGGCTCGCGGTCTCATGTTGTTGAAATCATCATCAATCAAACTATTGAATTCGCTCCGATCATTTTGCTGGGTGCCGATCCAATGGTCGTTCCGATCAAAGCATGCATCGATGCAGTGTGGGGCATGTACATTCATTCGAATATCAATGTCCGTTCAGGCAAGTGGCAATATTTTATCAACGGCCCTGAAATGCACCAGTGGCATCATGCTGAAACGGTAGAAACCTATTTCGCCAATTATGCTACCAAGTTTGCGTTTTGGGATTGGCTATTTGGAACAGCATATCTTCCCAATACAAAACCAAACGTATTCGGACTTCCTTACAAGTACCCCAAAGATTATTTTTTACAACATGCGTTTTCTATCAAACGATTTGATGAAGATGAGTTGAAAAAGAACAAGGGTTGGCGCCAATACCTTGATTTCCGTTTTACGATCATGAAATGGTTCGGTGGCTTGTCTACGCCATCAGAAAAAAGAAATTCTAAAAACGAAAGTGTAGCCTAATGCAGTGGTTGTATCTGATTATTGCTGCATTTTTAGAAGTAGGTTGGATATTCAGCTTAAAAAAATTAAGCTTTGCTGAATTAAAGAAAATTTCCTTTCAACTTGTTATTGATCAACCGCTGGCTGCTAGTGAGCTTCTGCTTCCGCTGATTGGATACATTCTGTTCGGCCTGGGCAACATCTATTTTTTTTCGCTTGCCATGAAGCACATTCCTGCTTCTACTGCGTTTGCCATTTGGATGGCATTAACACTAGCAGGTGTTAAACTGGTCGAGATGACTATCGAAAAACAACCACTCCGAATGATTGAATTACTCTTTCTTGGATTGATCCTCATCGGAATTGTTGGATTGAAGGCAACAAACTGAAGCTTTAATCAATCATAACGCTCCCTTCACGTTCAAGTAACAGTGCACACCGACCTTTGTACTGCAACATGAAGTTTCAACTGATCCTACTTATCAGTTTCATTTCTTTCAAGGTTGGCTTTTGTCAATCGCAGACTTCTTCACCTCCAGCCAAAATCAAAATTCTCTCCTGGAATATTTACATGCTACCGGGTATGGTAAAGAAAGGTGGGAAAGTAGAGCGAGCAGCCGCCATCGGCAAAATTCTCAAAGAAAGTGACTACGATGTAATCGTCTTTCAGGAAGCTTTCCATCGCAGGGCTCGCAAAAAAATCTATCAGCAATTGAAAGATGCGTTTCCTTACCAAACCGGTCCGGCCAACCAACAACTCATTTCTTACAAAACGAACAGCGGCATTTGGATTTTCAGTAAGCATCCCATCGTAGCCTCGCAGTCTATCATATTTAAAAATCGCTCAGGCATTGATGCGTTTTCACGGAAAGGTGGCCTTATTGCGGAAGTGATGATCAATCAAACTTTGGTACAAGTGGCAGGCACACATTTACAAAACTCCGGACAACCATGGATTCGCCAAAGTCAATGTGTGGAGTTCTACAATAGACTATTGAAGCCGATGCAGAAAGATGGTGTGCCCCAAATTTTGTGTGGCGACTTTAACATCAATCGCAAAAAAGAGGAAGAGTACAATTTCATGCTGCAAACGCTGCGCGCTACCGATGGCGAACTATCTGGCGAATGGAAATACACGTATGATCGCCAGCAAAACGATTTGCATGTAGAAGCTGGGCAAGAAAAAGATTTGATTGATTATATTTTGATTCGCGATTCAGAAAATCTTTTGGCCGGCTCGTCTCGTCAAATCAAAGTAATCCGAGAAAACTGGCATCGCCAGCATGCTGATCTTTCAGATCACTTTGCACTTGAAGCAGAAATTCAATTCGCTCAGCCTGCGTTGGTATCGCAATTGAATCAGTCCATCGGACAATTTCACAAATAGGGATTTCCTAATTAATCTTCCTCAACTTCTCCAATTGCGTTTCTTTCACCTTCTTAATTTGCACAGCCGCATTCGCAATAGAATCTTGTGCTTTTTTATTGTTCTCGATTTTAATTTTCAGAGCTGCGTTCTCTAGCTTATTTGCTTCTAGTTCTTTCTCTAATTTAATCCGTTGCAGTTCGTTGTTGGCCAATTTGTTGGTCAGGTCTTTTCCCTGATTAATGAAGCGAATGGATTGTTTATCAACTGCATCCAGCGCCTGTTGAGTTTCGTCAATCTGACCTTGTGCTTTTTCCCGGTTGAAACGTACACCAAATTCTTTTGCCATCCGCTCCAATTGTTTGTTGATCATCTCCACATCCTTGCTGTCCCATTCACTTGGTTTAATGCCCAGCCACGCAGAAACAACATTTCCGCTTTCCGTGATAAAAGCATAGATCGATTTTTTGGCGTATACATTTCCATTGAAAACCGGATCAGTAATCACTAATGGGTCTGAAGACAAAAACTTGATTTTACCTACTTCTTTCAAATAGCGTGTTAATGAAGCACTCACATCTGATTTTTTACCTTCCAAATCCACTGCAAATCCATCTACGTTTTCGCCCTTCAGGCGTTGTTTTTGATTCTTCACCGTCACGCTTTGCGCTTGCACACCCAATCCTACCAAAAGAAAAAAAACAGCAACTCTAAACTTAATCATATCGGTTATGTTATTTTGTCAACACTTTGCTTTTATCAGCGTCAAAACTACAAATAATGCGCCACAAAATTTTAATCACGGGTGCCAGCGGTTTGGTGGGCACTCAACTTTCGCAATTACTCCTTCAAAAAGGCTATGAAGTAGTGCAGTTGGGTCGAAGCAAAAAGTCGGGTAACATTCCTTCATTCGTTTGGAATGTGGAAAAGCAAGAGATCGATACCCAAGCATTGGAAGGTGTAGACACAATCGTGCATCTGGCCGGTGCCGGCATTGCCGAGAAGCGCTGGAATGAGGCACGCAAAAAGGAAATTCTGGAAAGTCGCACCTACTCCACGCGACTTCTTTTTAATACACTAAAACAAACAACCCATCAGGTAAAGAATTTCATCTCAGCTTCTGCCATCGGCTATTACGGTTTTGAGGAAACAGAAGCGGTCTTTACGGAAGAAAGTAACGCGGGAAAAGATTATCTGGCAGATGTAACTAAGCAATGGGAAGCCGAAGCGGATCAAATGACCACACTCGGCATACGGCTGGTGAAAATTCGCATCGGCATTGTGTTGAGTGAAAAAGGTGGAGCTCTGGCAGAAATGGCCAAGCCGGTTCAATGGGGTGTGGGTTCTCCGCTCGGTAGTGGCAAGCAATGCATGAGTTGGATTCACATTGATGATTTGTGCGCCCTGTTTGCCAAAGCCATTGAAGATACACAGTGGCAAGGTGCCTACAATGGTGTGGGAAAAACCTGGGCCACCAATGCCGAATTGACGAAAGTAATCGCCAAGGTTTTGCATCGCCCGTTGTGGTTGCCTGCGGTACCATCGTTCGTTTTAAAAATTATTCTGGGAGAAATGGCTTCCCTCGTTCTCACCGGAAGCAAAGTATCGAATGCAAAAGTAGAGCGAAGTGGTTTTACTTACGCCTTCACCAATCTGGAAAAAGCAGTGACTGATCTGCTTGGGAAAAATAATTGAACAGCTTTCTCTGCTTCTAAGGAAGGTGTGGCATCATGAGTCACCACTGCTTTGTATGCATTGTTCTATTTTTTTCTAACTTGTCCGGCAATTAATAATTTGGACTATGTGTGCAAAACAGAAAAATGGAAAAAAAGTGAAAGAAGTGAGCACGTTGCCACTGGAAGAAGAGCATCGCATTCGCAAAGCATTTAAAGATAAAGATTGGGCAGAGATCAAGAGTTCCGACTCGTGGGTGATCTTTAAAGTGATGAGCGAGTTTGTGGAAGGTTTTGAAAAGATGGCGAAGATCGGACCCTGCGTTACCATATTCGGATCGGCACGTGTCAAACCCAACAATCCCTATTATAAGATTGCCGAAAACATTGCTGAACAATTGGTTCATCAGGGCTACGGTGTAATAACCGGTGGTGGGCCCGGCATTATGGAAGCCGGAAATAAAGGTGCACACAAAGCCGGAGGAAAATCCGTTGGCCTCAACATCTATTTGCCTCACGAGCAAAAAGGAAATATCTACATCGACCCGGATAAGTTGATCACCTTTGATTACTTCTTTGTTCGCAAAGTGATTTTTGTAAAATATTCGCAAGGTTTTATTGTAATGCCCGGTGGCTTCGGCACCATTGACGAGTTGAGCGAAGCACTTACACTCATTCAAACAAAAAAGATCGGGCGCTTTCCCATCGTACTCGTTGGTAAAAAATTCTGGGCCGGTATGATCGATTGGATCAAAAAAGTGTTGGTCACCGAAAAAATGATCAGCAAAGAGGACTTGGATCTATTTAGTTTAGTAGATACTCCTGAAGAAGCTGTAAAAGCCATTGACGACTTCTACACCAAATATCTACTCTCTCCCAACTTCTAATGATCAGCGTACTCGGCATTCCATTCGATGCGAACTCTTCTTTTCTAAGAGGAGCGGCACTAGCCCCTGCACGAATCCGCTTAATGGATACCGAAGGATCAGCCAATGCATTTTCGGAATTGGGCAGCGAAATCAAAGTTGGACTCAGTCATCAGGACTTGGGCGATTTGAAATTTGAGAGTGCTGATCCTGCCAAAGCATTTAGTGTCATTAAAAATGCCGTTGCTCAGGAATTAGCTTCACATCATAAAGTAATATCGCTGGGAGGCGATCACTCTGTGTCGTATCCGATTATCGATGCATACTCCGAGCACTATCCAAATTTGAATGTGCTTCATTTAGACGCACACACTGATCTGTATGATAACTTTGAGAATAATCCGTATTCACACGCCTCGCCATTTGCGCGGCTCTTAGAAAAAGGAAAAGTGCAATCGCTCACGCAAGTAGGCATTCGCACGCTGACCAACCACCAACGCGAGCAAGCCAAACGTTTTCAGGTGAAGGTCATCGAGATGAAAGATTTCAATCTGGATTTTATAAACCACTTGAAAGGTCCACTCTATATTTCATTGGATTTGGATGTGCTCGATCCGGCTTTTGCTCCGGGCGTATCGCATCACGAACCGGGTGGCTTGTCCGTGCGCGAGTTGATTCACATCATTCATAAAATCAAAGTGCCTGTGGTAGGTGCTGATATAGTTGAATACAATCCCATTCGTGATCATCAAAATATGACGGCCATGGTGGGCTATAAGATGATGAAGGAGCTAATTCACGCAATGAACGTAACACGTTGAACTTTTTCTATCGTCTGTTTGTCGTGCAGAGGATACTTTGCTGAACATCCAAATCGTACCTTTGTTTTTATTGTACTTAACCAACCAACATGGAAAGCATCTATTATAATCCGGAAGACCTTAAAAAATTTGGCAACATTGGCGAGTGGGAGAAAAACCTGGCCGATAAATTTTTCTCGTACTATGGCGATGTTTTTAAAGAAGGCGATTTAACAGCCCGAGAAAAATCATTGATCGCGCTGGCCGTAGCGCACACCATTCAATGCCCCTATTGCATTGATGCGTATACACAAGATTCACTCGAGAAAGGTGCTACCGAAAAAGGCATGATGGAAGCGGTACACGTGGCTGCAGCGATTCGCAGTGGCGCCACTTTGGTGCATGGTGTGATGATGATGAATAAGGCAAAAAAAATTTCTATGTAGCGGGTACTCCTCTCAACATCCAGTTTTAAGTATCCCGTTTCTATGATCAAATCCCTCCACGCAAGGCAACATCAACTAGCGCAACAAGAGCGACAAGTAGAGTGGCTAAGCAATGGCATTTTTAAAGAAAATAAATTATCCACCTTTCAGCACAAGCTGGAACAGTCCGGGCAATTTCCATTGCGTTCCGGAGCAATTGAAATTTTTCAAATCAACATCGGCTACATGTGCAATCAGGTTTGCAAACATTGCCATGTCGATGCGGGGCCCGATCGTAAAGAGATAATGACGCGTGAAACCATGCAGCAATGCCTAGATGTAATGGAGCACGCCAAAATCAAAACGCTGGACATCACCGGTGGTGCACCGGAAATGAATCCTGATTTTCGCTGGCTGGTATCGGAAGCAAACAATCGTGGCGTGAAGGAAATTATTGTGCGTTCTAACCTCACCATCTTTTCGGCTAATCCAAAATTTAACGACCTGCCGGAGTTTTTCAAACAACACGGTGTGCGTGTTTGTTCCTCATTACCATTTTACAATGCCGACAAAACCGATCGCCAACGTGGCGAAGGTGTATTCACCGATTCGATTAAAGGATTGCAAATGCTCAATGCAGTTGGCTATGGAAAAGAAGCAAGCGGGTTAATTCTAGACTTGGTCTATAACCCAACAGGTGCTTTTCTTCCGGGCGATCAAAAAGCGCTGGAGCGCGATTTTAAAAAAGAGTTAAAGAATCATTTCAACATTGATTTCAATCAACTCTTCACCATCACCAATATTCCAATCAGTCGGTTTTTAGATTTTCTGATTGAGTCAGGCAACTATGAAGGTTACATGGAAAAATTGGTGAATGCATTCAACCCTGCTGCTGTTGCAGGAGTGATGTGCAAAAACACCATTTCCATCGATTGGCAAGGCAATATGTATGATTGCGACTTCAATCAAATGCTGGGATTAAAAGTAGAAAAGAAAGCAGGGCAACATATCCGTGATTTCTCATTGGCTTCATTACAAAATCGTGAGGTAGTGATCAGTCAACATTGCTTTGCGTGTACAGCCGGTGCGGGCAGCAGTTGTCAGGGAGCTACGGTTTAAAATTTTAGATTGTCCATTTAAGATTTTAGATTTGTTAGCTGTGACAATTTATCTCAACAAATCATGCGCCCTTACATTTTAAAAGAAACCAATTGGAAAGCCATTCAGCAAACCAAGTTTGATGTGGCTGTATTACCTTGGGGTGCTACAGAAGCACATAACTATCACCTTCCTTACGGCACCGACATCATTGAAGCAGAAGAAGTAGCTGCCGAAGCGGCACGACTGGCGTGGGAAAAAGGTGCGAAAGTAATTGTATTGCCTTGCATTCCGTTTGGTGTCAACACCGGGCAGTTTGATGTAACACTAGACATCAACATGAACCCGAGCACGCAACTGGCCGTTTTACACGATGTGGTCGATACACTCAATCGTCAAGGGATTCATAAGCTCGTTGTTTTCAATAGTCACGGTGCGAACCATTTCAACAATGCGATTCGTGAGTTGGGTTTGAAATTTCCGGATATGTTTCTGTGTGCGTGCACGTGGTTCAACGCAGCAGATCAAAAACAATTTTTTGAAAACAAAGACGACCATGCCGGTGAAATGGAAACGAGCGTGATGATGCACCTTCGTCCAGAATGGCTGTTACCGTTATCCGAAGCTGGAGATGGCAAAGCCAAACGATTTACGTTTAAAGCTATGCAAGAAGGCTGGGCGTGGGCTGAGCGCAGATGGACGAGCGTAACGAAAGACACAGGTGTAGGCGATCCCAGCAAAGCTTCCACGGAAAAAGGCAAACGTTTTTTTGAAGCAACCACGCAAAAAGTCAGCGAGTTCTTTATCGAGTTAGCCAAAACCGATCGGAAAGATTTTTATAACTAACTTGATTTTCAAATTACCACGTTTTCAAATCTTCAAATCACCTACTTTTCAAATCTTCAAATTGTCTCATTTTCAAATTAATTTATGCTAAAAGAAATCAACGAAGCCACTGAGTATCTCAAAAAACATGGTGTAGATCATCCTGAAATTGGAGTAATCCTGGGAACCGGTCTGGGCAACTTATTTGTGAAAGAAATTAAGAACCCGATAGAAATTAACTACAACTCCATTCCGCATTTTCCGGTTTCTACGGTTGAGTTCCACAAAGGCAAATTGATTTACGGGGAAATCAAAGGAAAGAAAGTACTGGCAATGCAAGGTCGCTTTCACTATTACGAAGGCTATAGCATGCAAAAGATTACGCTGCCTGTGCGTGTCATGAAAATGCTCGGCATCAAAAGTTTGTTGATTTCCAACGCAGCCGGCAACATGAATCTGAAATGGAAAAAAGGTCAATTGATGTTGATTGATGATCATATCAATCTGCAGCCCGATAACCCTTTGCGTGGCGAAAACTTTGAAGTGCTGGGGCCACGCTTCCCGGATATGAGCGAACCTTATTCTAAAAGAATTAATAAACTTTTGCTCAAAATCGCGAAAGAGAAAAAAATAAAATTAAATCAAGGCGTGTATGTAGCTGTGATGGGACCGAATCTGGAGACCCGTGCCGAATATCGATTCTTACATCGAATTGGAGCCGATGCAGTAGGGATGAGCACCGTGCCCGAAGTGTTGGTTGCCAATCACATGGGTTTACCTTGCTGTGCGATTTCGGTCTTAACGGACGATTGTGATCCGGATAATCTAAAACCCGCTGTAATTTCTGAGATTATTGAAACGGCTGGCAAAGCAGAAGCGAAACTGACACAGTTATATGTGTCGTTGATCGGTAAGCTCTAAAATCCCAAGCAACCTTTTGATTTGGATTGGCGTCTAACCCACAAAACAGACGCATATGAAACCAAGTTTACTCCTCCTGTTAGTAGGTTTTTATTTTACAGCACCCGCCCAAATGAAAGATGGCGACTCGAGCTTCGCCTCTTTATTCGCATTCTCCTCATTTGCTCAATCGCAAAAAGAAGATGGCGAATTTCATTTAGAAAAAGAGTATAAGATCAACAGCACCGGACAATTGCGCTTACATTGCTCAGATGCAAAAGTGACCATTAAAGGTTCTTCCCGCAGTACGGCTCATGTTAAAATCGATCGGATTGTTGAATCCAAAGGGTTTATTTTCGGTGACAGAGAGTTTACGGTAGACATTCAGGAAATCAATGGCAATCTCGATATTAAAGAGCGCTCGCAAGGCAGCGTGGGTATGATTGGTTATTATCATGTTAAATATACCATTGTCATCGAAGTGCCCGATGGCATTAGCTTAGATGTGAATGGCGATGATGGCGACTACACGCTCACATCAATTAACGGAAAAATTGATGTCAGTTTAGACGATGCCGATGTGCATTTGTTTAGCTGCAAAGGAAATGATTTTCGCTTTCGCTTAGATGATGGCGACATTCGGATGGATCAGGGACGTGGTAATCTGGAGATTGATGGCGATGATTCAGACATCGAGATCCGAAATGCCAACTTTACTAATGTGGTAGCAGATGTGGATGATGGAGATTTTATTATTGAAACCACGCTTGCCGATAATGGCAAATACTCCATCGATGCACAAGACGGTTTGATTTCGTTTACAGTACGATCCGGAGGCGGGACGTTTGATGTGCGCCACGATGACTCTCGCATCACTGCCGAAAATGGATTTGTGTTACAAGATAAATCCGAAAGTCGTACGCGCTTTGAATTACCTAATGGCAAAGCGCAAGTGGACCTGCGAGCCGATGATGCGCGTGTAAAACTCGCCCGGTTATAACTCTGGAAATTTTATTTTCCCTTACTATTGAACTGATCTTTCAAAGAATGGGGTAGTTTATCAAATGCCTTAAAAGTTATGATAACGACCCCATTCTTTCCATTTTCTGCATATTGATCAATTGCTTTCTTGATTTAAACGTTACAAATTTTGATCGCGTTCCTCAAGGAATTCAATTTATCCTTATGTGCAGGGATAAACTCTTGCGCCACATATCCTTTAAAACCAGTTTCCACAATGGCCTTCATGATGGCCGGATAATACAACTCCTGGCTTTCGTCAATCTCATGGCGACCGGGCACTCCACCTGTATGGAAGTGGGAAATGTATTGGATGTTTTTTCGGATGGTAGCGATTACATCACCTTCCATGATTTGCATGTGATAAATATCGTAGAGCAACTTGAAGTTTGGTGAGCCAAGCTTTTCACAAAGTCTAACTCCCCACGAAGTGTAGTCGCACTGATAATCTTTATGGTCTACTTTGCTGTTGAGCAACTCCATTGACACGAGCATGTTGTATTTCTCAGCGACCTTCATCACCGGCTCCAGTCCTTTGGCACAATTCTCTAAGCCTTGTTCAGATGACAAACCATTGGCATTTCCGCTGAAGCAAATCACATTCTTCAATCCGGCATCGGCCGCTTTGGGAATGTTAGCCGTATAGTCTTTCAACAATTGCTCGTGAAAAGCAGGATTATTGAAACCTCGCTGCAAGCCCCAATCATTAGCGTAAGCCATCGCACAAGTCAATCCATATTTCGCGGCAGTCGCCCACTGACTTGAGTTCAACAGATCTATGGATTTAATGCCCATGCCCTTAGCTGCTTCACACAGTTGCTCGAGTGGAATGTCATTGTAGCACCATTGGCAAACCGAGTGATTAATTTTTCCGCTCACTTCATCCGACAAAGCCATCATCGAATTGGCAATTTGAGGGAGTGTAAAAGTGGCTGCTGCGCTGGCGGCCATTGTTTTTAATGCTTGCTTTCTGTCCATAGTTGAAGGTTGGTGGTACTAGTTACAAATTCGGATAGTAATATTCAATGGAATACAAATTCAAATAAGCACTTTATGGTGCTGGAATCGTTACCGGTTAACAAGAGTCGATTCGATTTACTTATTTCTCACTTCTATAAATCACACCATCTTTCATTACAAATTTTACCTTCCTCACATCAGAAATAACTTTGGACGGATCTCCTTGAACAATCAAGATATCTGCTTTCAATCCTTCCTTTAAACTTCCCACCTGATTCTCCAAATGAAATGCTTTGGCGTTGACACTGGTGGCTGCGCGTAACACCATCAATGGTTGCATGCCATATTCTACCATCAGTTCCATCTCCAACGCATTTTCTCCATGCGGAAAAACACCCACGTCACCTCCCATGCCAATGGCGACACCGCTGGCAATGGCTTCCTTAAAACTTTTCTTTTTGTTGGTCACGTTGGCAGGTTCTGCCGTCACACCTTTTTTCCAACCACGGTATTGTGAAATCATATCCACAGCTGCAATGGTAGGAATGTAGGTCACATTGTGCTCCTTCATCAGCTTACCAATTTCCACATCAATAAAATCTCCGTGCTCGATCGTTTCTGCTCCGGCCATCACGGCCCTGCGAATAGCCTCTTTTGATTTTGCATGACAAACCATTACACGTCCGCTGCTGCGTGTTACTTCGTTGATCAGTTTCAATTCATCGAGTGTAAAGGATGGCTGATCTTCGCCTTGCAAACCCCAACGATAGTCGGCATAAATTTTTATAAAGTCAGCTACTTTTCCAATCTGGTCACGCACTACGCGTACTAAGTCATTGCCATCGGCAGGCTCAGCTCCAAGCATAATCTCCTGATCGTGATCGTATCCTTTCGGTCCGTAAGATCCTGTAGAAACAATAGCACGTCCGGCAACCATCAATCTAGGCCCGGGAATGATTCCTTCGTTGATCGCGCGTTTCAAAGCCACATCCGAATAGCCTGCACCTTCCGTACCCAAATCACGAGCAGTAGTAAACCCGGCCATCAATGTATTTTTTGCATGAACGGTAGCGCGTGCGGTTCGATACGCATCGGTTTCTTTTAACACTTGTGTATCCCAATCGGTAATGTTGTAGGGATAGAGGAGTAAATGCGAATGTCCTTCGATGAGGCCCGGCATCAGTGTAGAGCCGGGGTAATTTATTTTTGTAGCTCCGGCAGGAATCTTTATTTTTTCCTGAGGACCAACTGCCACGATTTTATCTCCATCCACTATGACAGCCCAGCCCTCGTGCATATCCATGCCATCAAACACACGATCGGCTGTGAGATAAACGATTTTCGATGTCTGTGAAAAAGCAGTGATAGACAAAACAAAGAACAGGGAGCTGAAGAAGGATTTCATTTAGATGGGTTTAATATCCAAAATACCGAATTCCCTGCAACAAAAAACCCTTTCTGTGATGAAAGGGTTATTATAATTTCAAATTATGTGTTTGATCGCGATTAGATCGCCTTTAGAGCAGCTT
This sequence comes from Cyclobacteriaceae bacterium, assembly GCA_044228465.1. Taxonomy (GTDB): domain Bacteria; phylum Bacteroidota; class Bacteroidia; order Cytophagales; family Cyclobacteriaceae; genus ELB16-189. Next base: position 32,137 of record JBGAUU010000018.1, on the reverse strand, counting down.
CATAATTGGGCTCTTCGCCAATTTGTGGAACCAACTCGGTGTGTTTCACTTTGCCTGCTGGGTCTAATACCACCACGGCACGGGCAAATAATCCGGCAAATGCAGAGTCAGTCAATTCTATACCATATGCTTTTCCAAATCCGCGACTGCGAAAATCAGAAAGTGTAATTGCTCTGTCGATTCCTTCCGCTCCACAGAAACGTTTCATGGCAAACGGCAAATCTTTAGCAATGCAAAGCACAACAGTGTTATCCATTTCTGCTACGCGTTTGTTAAACTCGCGCACCGAAGTGGCGCACACACCGGTGTCTACACTTGGAAAAATATTGAGCACTACATTTTTGCCTGCAAAGTCTTTCAACGACACATCTTTCATGTCGTTAGCCGTAAGAACAAAGTCAGGTGCAGAAGATTGAACAGCGGGAAGTTCGCCAATCGTAGTAGCCGGATTAGGACCTAATTTGGTTTGAGCCATAAAATAATTTTGATTTTGGACTTATGATTTTAATTTATCGGAGACGATCTGAATCGCGGACTAGTTTTTCGTCTCTGCGAATAAACCGTAGCGATAGCCAGTTGAATGCCACCGCGGCAAATGCGATGTATAACACTAATCCATTTTTACCACCCGGATAAGTGCGAGCCAACGGATTCAGAAAAACCACTACTGAAATCATTACACCGGCCAGTAACAACGAATTTAAAGTGCCGATCTTGATCTGCGTAATACGATTTTCAAATTTTGTAATGCTGATAACGGCCAGCGTTGCAACCGCTACCATCAACACGGAAGTAATAGCATAAGGAAGGTAGGTGCTGGTACGCACGCCATTTGAAACGACTGTGTAATGGATAGGATACAATTGATGCGAATTACCTGCCGAATCGGTAAAAATGCCAATTGGCAAAAATAAGGCCACTGCCATGCAGATAACTACCATTGCCAGAAACACTGTCTGAATTCTTTGCCACATACTATCGGTTCATTTAACTTGCAGCAAAAGTAGTAAAATGGCTGTAGGGCACAAGCGATGAATGCACAGCCACCTCGTAATCTCTTACAATTAATTTAAAATGAATTCCACCTACATTATTGACATCTTACGCACACCGATTGGCAAATATGCCGGAACATTAGCCTCGGTGCGGCCGGATGATTTAGCGGCAGAAACAATTCGTCAATTGATGGCGCGAAATCCACAAGTGGAAGCTGCATCGATTGAAGATGTTGTATTTGGCGCTGCCAATCAGGCGGGTGAAGACAATCGCAATGTAGCTCGCATGGCTCTTTTGTTAGCCGGCTTACCCACTTCTACCGGAGGTGTAACGGTAAACAGGTTATGTGCTTCCGGTTTGCAAGCGATTATGGATGCGAGTCGCGCGATTCATCATGGTGATGGCGATGTTTATATTGCAGGAGGGGTAGAAAGTATGAGCCGTGCTCCGTTTGTGATGAGTAAGGCCGAAGAAGGTTTTTCGCGCAAAGCAGAAATTTTTGATACCACCATTGGCTGGCGATTTGTGAATTCACGCCTATCAAAATTATATCATCCTTACTCGATGGGCGAAACAGCAGAGAATGTAGCCGACAAATGGAATATCAGTCGCGAGCAGCAAGATGTTTTTGCCTTGGCCTCGCAAACAAAATATGTTATTGCTCATGCGAGTGGACGATTCAAAGAAGAACTTATCTCCATCTCGATTACAAAAGGCAAAGACAAAGTAGAATTCACTAAAGACGAATATCCTCGTGAAACTTCGTTGGAAAAACTGGCGCAGCTAAAGCCTGCATTTAAAGAAGGTGGCTCGGTCACAGCGGGCAATTCTTCAGGGATTAATGATGGTGCTGCTGCCGCCCTGCTCATGAGCGAAGCAAAAACAAAACAACTCAATCTGAAACCCCTTGCTCGTGTAGTATCGGTTGCCATAGCCGGAGTCGATCCTGCCTTTATGGGTGTAGGTCCGGTGCCGGCTGTTAAAAAGGCTTTGCAACGAGCAGGACTTCGAATGAACGACATCGGCTTGGTTGAACTAAACGAAGCCTTCGCGTCACAATCACTCGCCTGCATGCGCGATCTCGAAGTGGATCCTACCATCGTAAATGTGAACGGAGGAGCCATTGCCATTGGTCACCCACTGGGTTGCAGCGGTGTGCGTATCAGTGCCACACTCATTCACGAAATGCAAAAAAGAAAAGTACGCTATGGTATTGCAACTATGTGTATTGGCGTGGGACAAGGAGCCGCTATTATTTACGAATCGCTTTAGTCAATGATCAAACTCTTACGGAAAGTCAGGCAGAAGCTCGTTGATTCGGGTAAAATAAAAAACTACTTGCTTTATGCTATTGGCGAAATCGTTTTGGTGGTATTTGGCATTCTCATTGCCTTGCAAATTAACAACTGGAATGAGGCTAATAAAGATCGGCAACTGGAACAATTGTATTACTGCAAATTGCTGGAGGACATCTCACAAGACCAAGTGTTGCTAAAAAAGTTGATGGCTGATGATCAGGAGCGGATCCTTTGGGTCAATCAAAGCATTCATTTGCTTCAACAAAAAACAGTTGACCGCGAGGCATTGGTCAATGCCATGCGGAAATCCATCAACCTGATTCGGTTTAACTTCAAACCCAGCCTATCCGCTTTTGATGATTTAAAATCCAGTGGCAAGCTTGGAATTTTGAAAGACCCTGAAGTGAAGAAAAAATTATTGAATTACTATGCCGTGATTTCCGGTTATGGCGATATTCAAGACATTGTAGCCGATGCCAGTTTAGAAAGCTACTTACATCCTTCCAAAGACTTTTTGGAGTCGGGATTTCCGCAAATTGATTTTGTAAAAGCAGAGTTGGATACTTCGCTAGTAGACATTTCAAAATTGTCGCCAACATCTGCTATGCCCGAATCGATACGAAAAGAACTTCTGAACGAAGCCATCCTTCATCTCAACTCCAATGCTCGCAAAAAGGCAGTTTTCAAATTAATGGAAGCCGAAGTACTGGCGATGAAAACGTTGTTAGAAAAAAAGTGTAGTCTTATTAAATAGTTTTTTGATCAACATTATAGCATGGATTGGGTTTAATCTACAGTAATATTCTCTTCCCTGCTACGAAACTTAGAAATCAAAAAAGGTAAAAGTTCCTTGTATAGAACTACCGCGATGCTTGCAATGGCCAAAGAGGTGATCGTGGCTACCAAGCTTAACTTCAGGTTAAACTCAACAAACAAATAAAGCCTTACCCAGGAATAAGCGCCAAGTTGTACGATCACCAAGCTAACAGCGATCAAATCATACCAGATTGGAAACTTCACAAAAACTAATAGCAAAATTAACAAATGGATGAAGCAACAAAGAAATGCAACTGCAAGTTCTTCAGCATTCGAAAATTCATCTAGATAATCTTCATCTAAGATCATCGATATTACATTGGCATGAATTACAGAACCAAACATATCTGGGCTAGCGCGCCCGCTTATCTTTTTATTCAAGGGGGTGAAGAATTTTTTCTGCAACGCATTATCATTATCACCTAAGTAATCGCCCAGATAACCCATCACAACAATTTTATCTTTGAATAATTCACCTGAAAAATTCTTAGTTAAAACATCTTCCGCATCGATTACAAAATACCGCGTATCAAAATTTGTAGTTGAAGCATCATTCTTCTGGCTGTTGAAGTGCCATTCGTGGATCGAAATATTTCCCCTAAAATTAATGAGTTCCTCCTTTCTATTCCTCGCCAAAAATTTAATTGCTTTCATCGAGTCGTATATCATTACTACGCGCACCGAAAAAGCTAATTCTCTTTTGCCTTTTACTACTCTACTTGGATAAATAGTTCTGCTCGTTTTTAAATCTTCTTGGAAGGCTGCTTCGGTAGGAATTGTGACAAATCCTTCCTGTGCATAGTCACTGAATATAGGATCAGAAATTTCAACAGAATCTGGCTCTTCTGAATCTAACTGACTCAGAGAATCTGTTTGCATTAACTTAGTACCCAAAACTACATTGCGTGCTTCCTGAATAGCACTTTTAAGCATTAAGTTGCCGAGGGTATCTAGGAGCTGTGGACAATTAACAGAGTCTCGTGCGCCCCCTTCGCAATTAAAAAGTGCATCAATGCCTATTACTCGAGGCTTGAACGCACTTATAATTTGGAGTTGTTGGGCAATCTTGCTTCTGGAATATGTGCCAATGTTTACCAGTACTATTCTTTCATCTACTAAAGGATCCGGTCGCAAATGAACGAAAGCGTAGTCTAGTGCCTCAAATTCTTTCAGAGCAAACGACTCTGGATAGACATAGACTTTAAAAAGAGAGGTTTCTGATATAAGGTAAGCCGCAAAGGTTAATAATATGGTAACAATCGAAATTGAAACTGCTTCCCGAACCAGTCTAAATTTAAAAGACAATAAGATTATTATTATGGAAATTAAAAAAAATACAATCACTCGCATTGTTCACTTTGAAGATTGAAGGCTTAATAAAATTACAAAACTTCCCATTAAGTTGGTAAACTTGCACTTTAATTATAGCACTGTACTAAATGCGCTACTTCTTCGAAATTTCATACAACGGAAAAAACTACCACGGCTGGCAGAATCAAAAAAATGCAGTGGGCGTTCAGGAAGTAGTAGAAGGTTGTCTTTCCAAAGTATTTCGCACTCATTTAGAAATTGTGGGCAGCGGCCGAACCGATGCCGGTGTGCATTGCGCACAACAATATTTTCATGTGGATATTGATCAGGAATTGGACGAGCGAAGTTGGTTAATCAAACTCAACTCCATTCTTCCGCAAGACATTGCCATCCGATCTATTCATCACGTATCTGATCAGGCGCACGCACGCTACGATGCCATCGAGCGATCGTATGAATACAAAATCACGCCTGTAAAAAATCCATTGCTCATCGGGCAAGCATACTATTTTTTTAAACAGGTGAACGTGGCAACTATGAACAAGGCTGCCGCGTTACTGTTGGGGGAAAAAGATTTTGAGTGCTTCAGTAAAGTAAAGACAGATGTAAATCACTTTATTTGCGACATTAAAAAAGCAAACTGGCACCATTCAGGCGATTTATTGGTTTTCAACATCACCGCGAATCGATTTTTACGAGGGATGGTGCGAGCTATTGTAGGCACACTGCTGAATGTTGGCACTGAAAAAATTTCCGTTGCCGAGTTTGAAAAAATTTTGGCAGGCAAAGACCGCAAAAAGGCAGGCATGAATGTGCCCCCGGAAGGATTGTATTTATCGAGGGTAGTGTACCCAAAAAATATTTTAAAAAAGCCTTAAAGTCGCTTTCGCGGATAGAAGGCTTCGACAACCAACATGGAGAAAGAAAAAGTTAGCAGCGGAAATATCATCGACTTTAAAGTTCTAAAACGGGTCATCGACTTTGTGCGCCCCTATAAGGGCAGGTTTTATTTAGTGATTGTTCTCACCTTGCTCTTGGGTATCCTCACTCCCATCCGGCCATTCTTAATCCAATACACACTCGATCAGGATGTGCAATACGGCAACTATTGGGGCATGGTGAACGTCATGATGATTGTTTTAGCTCTACTTTTGGTGCAAGCAGTGGTGCAATATGTGCACACGTATGTTAGCGGACGAATTGCTCAGTTTGTGATTCGTGATATACGGATTAAACTTTACACCCATCTGATCAATCTTCGCCTCAAGTTTTTTGATAAAACACCGATTGGCCGATTGGTGACGCGCACGATCTCTGATGTAGAAACACTGGCCGATGTATTTAGCGAAGGGTTGGCAGCTATGGCAAGCGATCTGCTACAGATCATTTTCATTTTAGTGTTCATGTTTATTACAGACTGGCGATTAACCTTGGTGAGTTTATCCACCATTCCCTTGATGTTGCTGGCCACCTATATTTTCAAAGAGAAAATAAAAATTGCTTTTAATGACGTGCGCAATGCCGTTTCTAATTTGAATGCCTTTGTGCAGGAACACATCACCGGCATGACGATCGTTCAGATTTTTGGAAGCGAGAAAAAGGAATTTGAAAAGTTTAAAGAAATTAATGCCGAGCACAAAGCCGCACACTTGCGTTCGGTACTTTATTACTCGGTTTATTTTCCCGTAGCCGAAATTATTGCTGCGATGGGCACAGGGCTACTCGTGTGGTATGGAGCTAAGGGAGTTATCAATCAAGAGGTTTCTCAGATCACCCTTGGCAAACTGGTGTCATTCATCATGTACATTCAACTTTTCTTCCGCCCCATTCGAATGATTGCCGATCGATACAATACCTTGCAAATGGGAATTGTGGGCTCATCGCGTATCATCAATTTATTAGATGATAAAGAGCATGTGGTAGAAAACGGTTCTTATATGCCAGCTGTGGTAAAAGGAGCCGTTAAATTTGATCAGGTGTGGTTTGCGTATAACGAAGAAAATTTCGTGTTGAAAAATGTATCGCTGCAAATCAAAGAAGGCGAAACCATTGCGCTGGTAGGCGCCACCGGAGCAGGCAAGTCATCCATTATCAACTTACTCAATCGATTCTATGAAATCAATCGAGGAAACATTGAAGTAGATGGCGTAAACATTCGCAACTTCGATTTGAGGTCACTTCGCAAAAACATTGGCGTGGTGTTGCAAGATGTATTTTTGTTCAGCGATACCATTCGCAACAACATCACGCTGGGCAACAAAGACGTAACAGATGAAATGATTTTGCATGCTGCCGATTTGGTGGGTGCGCGTAAATTTATTGATCGCCTTCCGGGAGGACTAGATTATAATGTGATGGAGCGCGGTGCAACGCTATCTGTTGGCCAGCGACAATTGCTCTCTTTTATCCGTGCCATGGTGTATGATCCAAAAATTTTAGTGTTGGATGAGGCAACCTCTTCGATCGATACCGAAACAGAAGAGATGATTCAAAACGCCATCTCTAAGATGATGATCAATCGCACTTCCATAGTGATTGCACACCGCTTATCGACCATTCAAAAAGCGAACACCATCATCGTGCTGGACAAAGGTGAAATCAAAGAATCGGGCAACCACGAGGAATTGCTGCAAAAAGGCGGCTACTATGCTCAACTCCATCAAATGCAGTATAAAGAGGTTGTTTGACCGTTGATCGATAATTTCAGATTGATAGTCTTAAAAAAGTTATATTTGCTTGAATGCCCCGATTCAAGTACATCCCCATTGTCCTTTTTTGGCTCTTTTTGGCCGTTTCTCCCGCTTTTTCACAAGTCAAGAAAAGTGTACGCAGCGCTGGCTATGGCATGCCAAAGGTATCGCGGGGTAAGGCCATGATTATGTGCCCGATTTTTGAAGAAAGTAAATATCCATATCAGGGGGTTGGTTTTAAGTTGGGTGACCCTTTTGCGTTTACCTACAAGTTTTATCCAAGTAAGCATTGGGCATTTGCAATAGATGCAGGCACGGCTGCCAGCGGCTTATATAATACTTATTATAAAGGTGTTTTTGATAGCTACCTTCCCGATACGCTACACAACAAAGATCAAGGTGTGAAATACCTCACGCATCTCATTAATTCAGATTGGTTTTTAGAATCAAAATTTCTGTATCAGTGGGATGCTGAAAAAATATCAAAAGGGTTGCAGCTTTATGCCGGCTTGGGTATGCAATGGAGAAATGTTTCGATTCAGTATGATTACATCCGCGACATTGATCGCACCGAAAGCCGATTTGGCCGCTTTCATCAAAATCGATTTACGTATGGCCTGGTTGCCCTTGTTGGATTTGAATATTCGTACTTCACACTTCCTGTTTCTGCTTTTATTGAAGTAGAAATGTTTACCGATGCCTTGGCTGATCCCGGTTATCAACGCTTCCAAGGTGGCGTAGGTCTTCGGTATATTTTCTAATCGCAGGATCATCATTCTATTTCTGCCAATTACTAAGCAACTCTGCCCGCATTGTATCCATATTTTAAAGCAAAGCAGTCATACTTTTCGACCGACCCAAATAAAAACGCCTTGTTCCTTTTCAGAAACAAGGCGCATTCGCTTATCTGTTCTTTATGATTATCCTTTTCTTAGAACACTGTTCTTCTTGCTATAGGTGAAGTAAACAACCAATCCTAAAACAAGCCATCCAGCGGCCATCAATTGAGTTTTATAATCAAGCCCAACGATTAGTGCAAAGCATATTCCGGCTCCTAAAATTGGTACAATAGGAACCAATGGCGTTTTAAATGGTCGCACAGCATTAGGATTTTTAACTCGCATTACCCAAATACCAATACACACCAGTACAAAAGCAAACAAGGTTCCAAAGCTGGTTAGGTTCCCCACTAAATTCTCCGGCAAGAAAGCAGCAAACGGAATGACGCAGGCCAACAAAATCAAATTCGATTTATAAGGCGTTCTGAATTTGCTATGCAAGTCAGAGAATACCCGAGGCACTAATCCATCTTTCGACATAGAGAAGAACACCCTTGATTGTCCCATTAACATGACCAGAATAACAGAGGTAAATCCGGCAAGAATAGCAACTGTGATCAATGTTCCAAGCCATTCATAACCAAGCATATATTTATTGATGGCATAAACTACGGATGCTTCTTTACCGGCCGTTTTAAACTCTTCCCAGTTGGCAATACCTGTAAGCACGTGAGAAAACAACACAAACAGAATTGTACAGATTAACAACGATCCCAAAATGCCAATAGGCATATCGCGCTTTGGATTCTTTGCTTCTTGTGCTGCGGTTGATACGGCATCAAAACCGATAAAGGCAAAGAAAACAATTCCGGCTCCACCTAAAATTCCACCCCAGCCATGGCGATTCCATCCTTCATGTCCGGGCATTGTTTCAGGAATTGTAAATGGCGTATAGTTTGCATCATTGATAAATTGCCAGCCCAGCGCAATGAAAATCAGCACTATTGAAACTTTTACAAAAACGATAATAGCATTTATAAAAGCAGACTCTTGCATTCCCTTGATAAGAATCGCGGTCACTACGATCAAAATAAAAATGGCAGGTAAGTTGATAATGCCCCGCACTCCGTCCAGTGAAGTTTCCAGAGGGCCGTGGCACCATTCATAAGGAATCGCTCCTCCAAACAAACTATTCAGATATTGACTCCAGGCTATACTTACAGTGGCACCAGCCAATGCATATTCAAGAATTAAAGCCCATCCAATAATCCAAGCCATAAACTCGCCCATCGTCACATAAGCGTACGCATAGGCGCTGCCTGAAATTGGAATCATGGAAGCAAACTCGGCATAACACAATCCGGCAAAAGCACAACCAATGCCGGCTACGATATATGAAATTACGACAGCAGGTCCAGCCGCATCGCCAGCGGCACTTGCCGTGCGAACAAATAAGCCCGCACCTATAATGGCACCAATGCCCAAGGCAATAAGATTCCAAGGTCCAAGGGTACGCTTCAGCCCTGTTGTCGATTCTCCCGCCTGTGACATCAACTGCTCAAGGGGTTTCTTTATAAATAAACTCATGAAAAGGTAAGATTAGGTTAATACAATCCCTAAAAGTATAAATAATAATGAATTTTCAACGGATACTTTTTGGTCAGTGGCTTGAGGATGGTAAGGATTGCAAAACGCTGACTTTTACTTTTTTGCCTTGGCGGGATCGAACTTGACTTTTACGAGTACTTCGCTTTCTACAGGCACGTCATCTTCCGTAGTTGCTGTCCATTCAGGGCCTTCTTTCACAAGACGAATTACCTCTTCATCGCATCCACTACCCAAACTTTTCACTACTTCAAATTCATCGAGAGTGCCATCGACACGTACTGTAAAGCGAATTGCCACCTTACCCTTTACACGCTTGGCCAATGCTTCTTTAGGATACTGTAAATTGTTATCGAGGTATGCATCGTATGCTTTTAGGCCACCTTCGGGCATTGCCAGCTTGGTGATGGGCGCATGATCCGAATCATCGGTTCGAACCCCGGTCACAACTACCTCGCTCAGTTGCGAAACATCCGGAGCCAATGTCACATTTAGTTGCGGTTGTTTAACCTCTATCTCTTTGGATTGTAAACCAATGAATGAGAAAACCAATTTTTGATTAGGTGATACATTCGGCAGTTGAAAAAATCCATCCATGTTGGTCACCGTGCCCACTTGAGTTCCTTTCACCACCACGTTCACTCCCGGAAGCGGGGTTCCATCTTCCAATGAAGTTACTAGACCTCTGATGAATTTGCTAGCCATTGAATCTGTTCGCACAGCATTCGAAGATGGGCTAGCTAATTCTATTGATCGCTTCAAAAGACTAAGCTTTTCAGCATCTGCCCTTTGCTCAGACTGAGCCAGAGTTTTGTCTTCTAGTTTATAAGCAAAATTCTGATCGGCTGTTGGTTTTGCTTCTGGGACTGGTGCTGATTCTACCTCACCGGAAGATGGCCGGGAACTTGCCATGGTTTCGTTGGCTGCTTTCTCTTTGGAGCGTGTGTTATTATTGTCATTCTCAATAGCTAATCCACTCACTGTTTGCTTCAATGGAGACGCTGGTTGTTGAGTTTGCTCGATTTCTGCTGAATCCTGATTCGCCTTTTTTGGCAGGGATGGTTCTTCCTTTACACTAGGTACCGATTCATTATTTAAAACAAGTTGATTTGAATCTTCCGGAATCAATTGATTGCCGATCCAAAACATCCCTACTAACAACAACACAGACGCGGCAATACGAAGAGGCCAAACCCAAGGCTTAGTTGACTGAACGTCAGCCGGAGAAACTTGCGAAGCTGGAATCCCCACTTTTTCTTTCGATGTCAGTTTCGCAGTCAACTCTTGAAGATCCTGTGCAAAATCCTCCGGTGCAACTTGCTCCGCACCTTCCAACGCATCGGCCAAAAAGGGATCCTGCAACGCACGCTTTTCAAAAGCATGCATTTCTGTCGGGGTCATTTTGCCCATTCGGTAGCGTTCCAGATCGTTTTGCCAATCAGCCATTTTGCTCCATGCAATTTTTTAAATTCCGCTTTCCGTTTTGGATATAGCTTTTCACCTGATTCATATCAAAGCCTGTCAACTCGGCCACTTCTTTGTAACACTTCTCCTCCAAAAAGAAGTGCCGCACACATTGTTGCTGTTCCGCAATTAAGCCTTCGATACACTTTTCCAATTTACTAAGATTTCCCTCCATTTCGGGCTCCTCCTCCAGATGCAGCAGGAACTGGTTTTCCATAAGCTGAGGAGATATTTCTTCTGTAAATCGACCTTTTCTTGCACGAAGCTGCATTAAACACTGATTTCGGGCGGTAACATACAGCCAACTTTTAAAATTTTCCACTTCGTGTGTTCGGAGTGTAGTCACCAATTTCTCAAATAGTTGCATCACCCCATCCTTGGCTTCATCGCGGTCTTTCAGGTATTTGAGGCACACCCCATACACCATGGAAGTATAGCGTGCATACAATTGACCCGCATGTGCTACATCGCCCGACTCTTTATAGAGCCGCAGCAACTCAGCATCGGATGGGGTCTGGTTTTGCACGCCTCAATATAAAATATTTTACCACTAGTTGTGGAATTCATCTTCCGCCTGCATCTCATTGAAAAATTAAAACTAAAACTGTATGAAAAAACACGTAATCATTCTGGCTGTTTTGCTGATTACTTCGTTGGGGTTCATTGCCCCTGAAACAAGAACCATCAGCGGAACAGTGACTTCTGAATCCGATGGCAAACCATTGGCGGGAGTATTGGTAAAACTAAAAGGCAACTCAATTAAAACATCCACTGATTCCCAAGGATCATACATTATTAAAGTGCCTTCATCAGGAGGAACCCTTATCTATTCACTGGTTGCTATGAAAACTAAAGAGGTTCCTATCGGGAATCAAAACAGAATTGATGTTACCCTACAATTGGAAGTCACAAATCTCGATTTAAAAAATCTCGCTGATTCTAGCCCAACTTTGCAAGGGAGAGTTGCTGGAGTTGCAATTCAATCTAGGGGGAATAAAATGAAAAGGTTTAATGGCAATGCAGTTGCTGAATATAAATCTTACGACATGATTGAAAATGAATTCCAACCTGCCAACACAGAAGAATACGCAGGCATCAGCGAAAATGGTTTTCACGATCCGTTGAAAGACCCGCTCTCTACTTTTTCAATTGATGTCGATGCGGCTTCTTACAGCAACATTCGCAGGTTCATTCACTTAGGCCAACGCCCGCCCAAAGATGCTGTGCGCGTAGAAGAGATGATCAACTATTTCGATTATGACTATCCTCAACCCAAAGGCGAAGATCCATTCTCCATCACCACCGAAATTTCCAGCTCTCCATGGAACCCGAAGCACAAATTGGTTCACATCGGATTGCAAGGAAAAAATATCGCCAAAGACAATCTGCCTCCTTCCAACCTGGTTTTTCTGATCGATGTATCGGGATCTATGAGTGACGAAAACAAGTTGCCTTTGTTGAAAGCTTCATTTAAATTATTGGTGGAACAATTGCGCGAGCAAGACCGCGTGGCGATCGTAGTGTATGCCGGTGCCGCTGGTTTGGTGTTGCCCAGCACTTCGGGCAGCGACAAAAAGAAAATCATCGAAGCTTTAGAGAATCTACAAGCAGGCGGATCAACTGCCGGAGGTGAGGGTATCCGTTTGGCCTATGAAATTGCCAAAGAGAATTTTAAAAAGGGCGGAAACAACCGGGTAATCTTAGCTACGGATGGCGACTTTAACGTAGGCGAATCGAGCAACGAAGCCATGGAGAAATTAATTGAATCCAAGAGAAACGATGGCATTTTCTTAACCACGCTCGGCTTCGGCATGGGCAACTACAAAGATTCTAAAATGGAAGTGCTGGCCGATAAAGGAAATGGCAACTACATGTATATCGATTCGATTCTAGAAGCCCAAAAAGCGCTTGTCAATGAATTTGGCGGAACCTTGTTTACCATTGCCAAAGACGTGAAACTCCAAATCGAGTTTAATCCGGCCAAAGTAAAGTCGTATCGGCTGATTGGCTACGAAAACAGAATGCTGAAAAGCGAAGATTTCAATAACGATAAAAAAGATGCGGGTGAGTTAGGCTCCGGTCACTCTGTGACTGCCTTGTACGAAGTAATTCCTGTAGGCGTAGAAAGTAGTTTTGATTTAGTTGACGCGCTAAAATATCAGCCTGCAAAAAATCAAGAGCCTGTTCAAGTAGCGAAATCTGATTTAAGCAATGAGATTCTTACTGTAAAGTTCCGCTATAAAAAACCCGATGGCGATGTAAGCAAACTAATTGTTCATCCATTGGTAGACCAGCATGTAGCACTCGATAAAACATCTGACAATTTCAGATGGTCGGCTGCGGTAGCAGGTTTTGGAATGATCTTACGCGAATCCGAATACGTGAAAAATTATTCTGCTGCCGAGGCTATCAAATTAGCGCAAAGCGCCAAAGGCAAAGATGTAGAAGGCTATCGGATTGAGTTTATCAACCTGATGAAATCAACTCCGGCTGTAGCCATGCGCTAACCAAAAAAATCAAACTAAAAAACCCGTCTAGCCAAATAGTCGGGTTTTTTTTTGAATGAATTGAGGCTAATTTGCCGGAATAAATGAATTCGTCAGCCAGACCAAGTGTTTCGATCGTGCTCGCCACTTACAATGGCGAAAAATATTTGCGCGAACAATTAGACAGTCTTTTTGCGCAGACGTATCCAATACTAGAAGTCATTGCAGTAGATGATTGCTCATCTGATTCTACCGTTTCCATTTTAAAAGAGTACGCAGCAGTACACCCAATTCTTCAGATCCATCAAAACGAAGTCAACCTCAAGCATAATCGTACTTTCGAGCGCGGCATTCGATTAGCCAAAGGAGAGTGTATTGCGATGTGCGATCAAGACGACATTTGGCTGCCGGAAAAAATTTCGTCACTCATGGCTCAGTGGAGGTCAGACAGTTTATTGATCCACTGCGATTCTGAATTTATTGATGCCGCTGGGAAAAGCCTGAATCGAAAAATATCGAGTATTAAGAATTTGCAAACCTATTTGTCACCGGTTCCATTTATCATTGGTAATACGGTGGCAGGACATGCCGCTATTTTTCGCAAAGAATTAATCAAAAGTATTTTGCCTTTTCCTTCTATTGTGATTCATGATTGGTGGATGGCATTTATCGCAGCCACGCAAGGACCTGTTCAATATGTTGATATGCCTTTGATTTTATACCGTCAACACGCAGGCAATGTGATTGGCGCTATCAAAGTGAAAGGGCAGAAAAAGAAAAAAGATAAATCCGAGTTGCAACAGCGCATTCGCGAGCGGATGAAGTTGTTTGCTCAATCGTGTCCAGAGAATCATTCTGCCAAAAAATTATTGAGTCTGTTGGCAAGCAGTTATTCCAGCTTTAGCTTGTCAAACAATTTTTTGCGAATGAATCTTTTCTTTAAACATCAGCAGCAATTGCTGGCTACTAAAAACCGATCACCCTTTCGCAAGTGGCTCTTTTGTGTGAAAATGTTCTTCACGATTCAGTAGACTGTGGCCATTTTCAGCCTGATATTTTAGTACATTTACGGCACCAAAACCGATCCTTCATGGCAGTCTACGGCAATCAACGCTATCTTAAGCTATTTGAGAATGTTAGTAACACCCGCATTTATTTCTTAGATAAAATCAAAAAACAATCAGAGTTGGTTTTTATCACTAAACCAATTGCTATTAAAGTGCGAGTTCCGCGGAGGCTGATGCTCATTTTCAAAGAAATTTTCATGTCGGATGTATACAGCATTCATGAACTGGCTAAAGGATTGAATGAAAATTCTGTGGTGCTGGATATCGGTGCCAACGTGGGCTTTTTCAGTGTGCTACTCTTATCCAAAAAAAACATCAAGAAGATTATCGCCTTTGAACCTATTCCGGTTAACATTCAAACACTTAAAAAAACCATCGCAGAAAATAAAGTGCTGCAAGAAAAATTAGTGCTGCAAGAAAAGGCCGTCACTGGCCAACCGATGGGTGACCTTACTTTGTTTTTAGACAGTGAAAAAGAGTTAACCGAAAATGCCTCTGTCTTCTCAGGCTTCGAATCCACACATGCACAAAAGTTAGTGGTTCCCAGTATTTCGCTGACGCAAATCTTTCAACAAAACAATCTCGATCAGGTAGATTTTGTCAAGATGGATTGCGAAGGAAGTGAGTTTGATATTTTATACCACACCGACTCATCTCTTCTGAAAAAAATCAGACACATGATTTTGGAAGTGCATGATTTGGATGATGACAAAAACAACACGAAATACATGAACTCCTTTTTGCAATCGCATGGATTTACTACAACCTATTACCGACTGAGTGCGAAATCGCATGTGATCAATGCGCATCAGAAAGCGTAACTTATGTTGAAGGTTTTATTCTTAGCAAAAGCCGATCGCCCCGATTACCTCTGTGATATGATTTATCACGGGCTCAAAACTACTGAAGGCATATTGGTGGAAGAAGTGAACACGCCACATTACATGTATAGTTATTACATGGCGCAGTCGGCATTATATGGCAAGGGCTTTACGATGTATTGTCATCTCAAAAGCTATCCAACCTGCATTCCCGTGCCGGAAATGAAAAGAAGGGTGGAGAAAAAATATTATGATTTTGTGATTTATGGTTCCGTTCATCGGTTTGAAAAATATTTTGATCTGATTACTACTCATTATTCAAAAGATCGAATAATAACAGTAGATGGCGAAGATGAAGATCGATTAGAGCTTCGCTTTACCAGCAACAGCACATATTATAAGCGAGAATTGAGCATTGAAACCAATCTGGTGAAGCCCATCAATTTTTGTATCCCTGAATCATTGATCGTTGAAAGTGCGCCAGTCAAAACAAAACGAGTGGCGCACATTGTTCCCGGAGAATTGAGCACCTACATTTTTGATCGTGTAGAAGATTATTATCAGGATTATCAGCAATCGATTTTTGGTATCACGCGGAAGAAGGCGGGTTGGGATTGTCTGCGGCATTATGAAATTTTGTTGAATGGCTGCATTCCTTACTTTATTGATTTAAAAGATTGCCCTCGTCACACCATGAGTCAATTACCAAAAGATTTGCTTTTGGAAACCAATGCGATCTATGAAAAAGGAAGCGACTTCGATCATGGAAAATATGTAAGCGAGTTGCTGAACTACACTCGGCAATATCTTACTACCAAAAAAATGGTGACCTATCTCATTCCTAACAAATAAAAATCCCCAGTGCGTTACCACACTAGGGATTATCAATCAGTCTTGATTTGAATAATTAATGCACAAAGATCTGACTACCAATTGCAGAAACAATCTCATCACCATCACCAACATTGCCATTTTGGTTCATAGCCCAATTGTAACCAGGTCCACCCCATAAGTTTTGTGTTGAGTTACTCACCAATCCCCAAGTATTGGTTCCAATCCATTCTCTTACAATTATAGTCCCTCCAATCGCAGTAATTATCTCACCCTTACCGTTATTATTTGTATCTCCGCCCCATGTGTAAAATACGGATCCCCACGTATTGCTTGTGGAATGTGTAAAATTACTGAAGCCATTACCATTTGATTTCTTAACGTAAATATTGCTGCCTGATGCAGATACAGCATCGTCTTTTCCATCGCCATCATAGTCAATACCATAGGTAAATCCTTGACCACCAAAGAATCCATCTGTGTACCAAATCAAGCTTTGAAAAGCTTGACCAGTAGAAATCTTCATGTACGCAGTTGTTCCTACAAAACCTGCAAGGTCATCCTTTCCATCGCCATTAAAATCACCTACAATATTATATCCATCACCACCCCATTGATTCGAAACGTTCCAAACCGCAAAGTTGAATCCGCCATTTTTGTTATTAATCTTCATATAAACAGAGCCACCAATAGCTGATGCAATGTCCGTATAGCCGTCACCATTGAAGTCTCCTGTAAAAGTCCATGGAGATCCACCATAAACGCCATCAGTAAACCATGTCTCACTTATATAAGTTGTTTGCTCTTCTCCCTGAGATAGTTTCACATATGCCTCAGTATTATAATTATTTAGTGCAATAATATCTTGCTTCCCATCACCGTTAAAGTCACCTTGTCTCATCCATGCTCCAGGCGTCCATTGATTGCTGACGTTGTAAAATCTTCCAACTCCAAGCCTTCCTGAAGGTATCTGATTTGACGGCTCCGGAAGCTTAACGAATTCTTCCGATAATTTAACCCCATGTTTTTCAACAGTTGACTTTTCACCACATGATACCAAGACCATTGCTAAAACCAACAAATTCAGCACATTTTTTGCTTTTGTCATAATTTGATATTTTAAGTTATGAGGCAAATATCGAGGCTAACAGTCCGGCTAAACTGGACTAAGAAATTTTAACAATTATTTAATTTCGAATCCAAAAACCGATTGGGATAGTGAAACCAAATTTTTGAGGGCACTAAAAGGCGGTTTTTTAAATAACTTTGTATGAATAAGTCATACTCAAACAGATTTAGCTTTAATAACTATCTAATGCCAACCACCGCTTCATTATTAATCTCCACGTACAATTGGCCGCAAGCGCTTGAATTATGTCTGCATAGCGCGCTCGATCAAACCGTTTTGCCGGGCGAAATTCTTATTGCCGATGATGGCTCGACTGAAGAAACAAAGACGCTCATTCAAGAAATCAGAAAAAAAACATCTGTGCCCATCCGACACTTTTGGCACCCCGATGACGGCTTTNTTTTGTATCCCTGAATCATTGATCGTTGAAAGTGTGCCAGTCAAAACAAAACGAGTGGCGCACATCGTGCCCGGAGAATTGAGCACCTACATTTTTGATCGTGTAGAAGATTATTATCAGGATTATCAGCAATCGATTTTTGGTATCACGCGGAAGAAGGCGGGCTGGGATTGTCTGCGGCATTATGAAATTTTGTTGAATGGCTGCATTCCTTACTTTATTGATTTAAAAGATTGCCCTCGTCACACTATGAGTCAATTACCAAAAGATTTGCTTTTGGAAACCAATGCGATCTATGAAAAAGGAATCAACTTCGATCATGGAAAATATGTAAGCGAGTTGCTGAACTACACTCGGCAATATCTTACAACAAAAAAACTGGCAGCGTATCTGCTTGGAAATTAAATCCGGCTATCTCGGAAATAGCCGTTGATTGTAGAGAAACTCTCAAGCTTATAATCATGATCCTTCAAATACTTCACAATTGGATCATCACTATTTTTTGACAGATTAAATTCGTGGATTTCGATAACGATAAATCGAGGTCGGTATTTATTCAAATTCACCGACATTAAAGCATTCAAGTCGTGGCCTTCAACATCAATACTTAATAAATCAATCGCTGTTCCTTTTGGCAGGTACTTGTCGAGGATGGTTTCGACTCGCTGCGTTACCATCTTCACTTCCCGATTGAACTCCCAATGTTTTTTCCATTCTTCCAGTTGATGTTGATCAATCGTTGATACAGCGGGCACTTTATCTGAAATATGAAACGTAACTTCCTTCTCAACATCCGAAACTGCCGCGTGAACTACTGTATCAAATGGGCGCGCCTTTCTAAACTGTTTACAAAGAACCTCATTGGCATCAACGCAAATGCCATTCCACCCGGATAAGTACAAGAAAAATGTATTCGAAAAATAGATCGGTGTATTGCAACCAATATCAACATAAACGCCATCCTTGCGGTCGCGCAGCAAAAACTTCAACACCGTATCTTCTCCGGTTTGCGAAAAATAAAAATTTGCCTCATTCGCCATCATTTTCTTTATCAGAATAAGCAAACTAAACCGTAGGGCTGTTAAAAAAGGTAGTTTTTTAAATAACTTTGCGAAGGTGATTTTCATCAAAATTGGGGAACGGGTAAAACAATAAAGGGTGAAGATAACTTAAAAAAACAATCTAAAAACTATTGAATGCCAAGCACCGCTTCTTTGCTAATCTCCACATACAATTGGCCGCAGGCATTAGAATTATGTCTTCACAGTGCGCTCGATCAAACCGTTTTGCCGGGCGAAATTCTTATTGCCGATGATGGCTCGACTGAAGAAACAAAGACGCTCATTCAAGAAATCAGAAAAAAAACATCTGTGCCCATCCGACACTTTTGGCACCCCGATGACGGCTTTCGCAAAACCATCATTCTCAATGAAGCTGTGCGCCACAGTCAGTTTGATTATATTATACAGACCGATGGTGACATTCTTTTGCATCGCCAGTTTATAGAAGAGCACTTGGCAAATGCCAAAGAAGGATTTTACCTGCGTGGTAGCCGTACCTTGATTGATGAGCCAACCACAAAAGAGTTAATCAGTTCCAAAAATCATCACATCAACTGGCTGAGCAAAGGGATTAAAAATCGGTTCAATTCAATTCACAATAGTACTATTTCTAAAATCTTCATGCTCTTCAATAACCCACACTCTATTGAAGGTGTGAAGGGCTGCAATTTTTCTTTTTGGAAAAAAGATTTCGTGGGTGTGAATGGCTTTAATACCGAAATTGTTGGATGGGGAAGAGAAGACAGTGAATTGGCTATTCGATTAATCAACAATCGGGTTTACAAACAACATCTCAAGTTTCAAGCTGTGTGTTTTCACTTGCACCATACCATCTTCTCGCGCGATCGCGATGATCGAAATATGAAAATGCTGCAAGCAGCAATCGACAATAAAACAGTGTGGGCCGAGAAGGGCTATTCGATAATTAATCCTGTTCAAGAACTATAATCGATGAAAATGAAAGTAGCCGGTTTTACGATAGTGCGCAACGCGGTCAAGTACGATTATCCCGTTGTGGAAGCGATTACTTCGGTGCTTCCGCTTTGCGATGAGTTTATTGTAGCCGTTGGCAATTGCGAAGACGAAACCCTCGCCTTGATTGAAGGCATTGGTTCGCCTAAAATAAAAATTATTCATACGATTTGGGATGACACGCTTCGCGAAGGCGGCCGCACTTTTGCCTTAGAAACAGACAAGGCGTTTCAGGCGGTAGCCGCTGATGCTGATTGGGCATTTTATATTCAAGCCGATGAGGTCATTCACGAAAAATACCATGATGCCGTGCGGCAAGCCATGGTTAAATACAAAGATGATTTTTCGGTAGACGGGCTTCTTTTTCATTACAAGCATTTTTATGGTTCGTATGATTACGTGGGCGAATCATGGAATTGGTATAGAAGAGAAATTCGCGTAGTGAGAAACGACAAGAATATATTTTCCTACCGCGATGCGCAGGGTTTTCGCAAGAAGCCCAATGAAAAATTGCGCGTAAAACTGATCGATGCATTCATCTATCACTACGGCTGGGTGCGCGATCCACGCGCGATGGTGCGCAAGCAGCGCGCCTTTACAAGCTATTATCATGATGACCAGTGGCTAGAAGAGAATCTAGCCAAAGCCAGCGAATTTGATTACAGCAACATCGATTCGCTGGACTTGTTTACTGATACACACCCAGAGGTAATGAAAGAGCGTATTGCACGTTAGTCTTCGTATTTCAGAATCGGGTTTCTTTACTACTTTTACCGGCTCATGGAATTGGAAGAAGAAGTACCCAAGCAAAGCTATTCGGAAAAAGAAAAAGGCGAGATCTTCAATCAGGAGTTTCTGCCTCATATCCACTCGATGTATAACTTCGGTTATCGCCTTACGCTTGATCGCGATGATGCGAAAGATTTAGTGCAAGACACCTATCTCAAGGCTTATCGCTTTATAGAATCATTCCAAAAAGGAACTAATGCGAAGGCATGGCTGTTCCGCATCTTGAAAAACAGTTTTATCAACGATTACCGGAAGAAAAGCAAAGAACCGGCTAAAGTTGACTATCAGGAGGTAGAAACTTATTATAATTCAGAAGAGGTAGACCGACAAATCACCCCCGACTTGCGCGTGGAGTCGCTTAAAGACATGATCGGAGATGAAATTTCGAACGCCTTGAACTCATTGGATGTAGATTTTAAAACGGTGATTATACTGTGCGACCTGGAAGGATTCAAGTACGAGGAGATGGCCAAAATTTTGGATATCCCTATCGGAACTGTGCGCAGTCGCCTGCATCGGGCCAGAAATTTACTGAAAGAAAAATTGAGCGAATACGCCAAGTCAATGGGTTATAATAAAGCTTAGCTATGAACAATACGACCAATCCTTTTGCAAAGCCTGATCAGCAGAAACCTACCTGCATGGAAATGCTGCAAACTATTTTGGATGGCCAAGCCACCGAAGAGCAAAAGCACTATTTTAAAATGCACATGGATCATTGCATGCCGTGCTACAAATCGTATGATCTAGATATGTCGCTCAAGCAACTCGTTCAATCCAAATGCTGCGGTGGTGCCGCCCCGAGCGATCTGGTCGAAAAAATAAAACAGCAAATCGAACAAAAAGCTTCATAACGAATGGCCGGTAAAGCACTCATCTTCTCTGCACCATCCGGTTCTGGCAAAACTACTATCGTAAAATACTTACTAGAAAATAATCCTGACTTAGGTTTTTCCATTTCGGCCTCTACGCGCGACAGACGAGGACGGACGGAAGTAGATGGAAAAGATTATCACTTCTTAACTCCGGAAGAATTTAAAGAGAAAATTGACGCCAACGAATTTATTGAATGGGAAGAAGTGTATGCCGGTAATTTTTACGGCACCTTAAAATCAGAGATTGAGCGCATTTGGGCCGAAGGCAAGAATGTGATTTTTGATGTAGACGTGAAAGGTGGTATTAACCTAAAGAAATATTTTGGCGACAAAGCGCTTGCTATTTTTGTGAAAGTACCATCCATTGAAATCCTGGCACAGCGCCTCAACTCGCGTGGCACCGAAACGGAAGAGAGCCTTTCTCGAAGACTCTTCAAAGCAAAATTTGAAATGTCATTTCAAGATAAATTTGATGTAGTGTTGCTCAATGAGGACTTGACCCAGTCGGTGGCGGAAGCGCAGAAATTATACGATCATTTCAAAAAGAAATAGCTTGATAGGCAACCAATGCAAAAAATTGGTCTTTTTTTTGGTTCATTCAACCCCATTCACATCGGGCATCTGATCATTGCCAATGTGATGGCAGAAAATACGGATCTAGATAAAGTGTGGTTGGTGGTATCACCTCAAAATCCACTGAAACCTAGCAAAGGTTTATTGCATGAGTTCGATCGCTACGACATGGCCAAAGCAGCCGTGGCCGATCATTACAAAATCGAAGTGTCAGATGTAGAATTTCACTTACCCAAACCAAGTTTTACTATTCACACGCTGGCCTACCTTTCTGAGAAACATCCCGGCAAGGCATTTAAAATTATTATGGGCCAGGATAATCTTGAAGGCTTTAAAAAGTGGAAGAACTATGAACAGATACTCGAACAATACGAATTATATGTTTATCCTCGGCCGGATGTAACAAATACAGAACTGATTCGTCATCCGCATGTCAAAATGATAGAAGCCCCTCTGCTGGATATTTCGGCTACTTACATTCGTCAATGTATCAAAGCCAACAAGTCCATTCGATACCTTGTACCCGAGCCAGTAGAAAATTTAATTCGACTCAAAAACTTTTACCGTTAACGGAGCATCCTTAGACAACCTAAACTTGCTTACTTGCGTCTATGGCAATGATGAAAAAATTATTTACCCCACTGTTTGCGTTTAGCCTGCTTGTTTCTTCTTCCGCTTTCGCGGGAGGAATTAGAGGAACCATCAAAGGTGATGATGGAGCCATCCTAGCCTTTGCCAGCGTATTTGTTAAACAAACTTCGGCCGGTGCCGCAACTGATATGGAAGGTCGATTCGAGTTATCGTTGCCTCCCGGTCAATATGATGTGCTGTTTCAATACCTCGGCTACGAAACCACCCAACGCAAAATTGAAGTAGGTTCAGATTTTGTTGAAATCAACATCGTGTTGAAAACGCAAGTGGTCGTCTTACAAAACGTAATCATCAAAGCAGGCAAAGAAGACCCCGCCTATACCATCATGCGCAAAGCCATTGGCAAAGCAAAGTACCACACCCAACAACTGGATAAGTACACGGCAAAAGTTTACATCAAAGGAAAAGGCCAATTGAAAGACTATCCGTGGTTCGCCAAGAAGGCTGTAGAAAAAGAAGGGATTACCAAAGATCGCATATTCATCTCTGAGTCAGTAAGCGAAATCAAATACACCCGGCCCAATAAATTTGAAGAAAAAGTAATTGCCGTTTACACCAAAGGGAAAGATCGTAACACTTCACCCAATCAATTTGTATTTGGAAGTTTCTACGAATCAGAGATTGCGGAAGTGGTATCGCCTCTTTCGCCAAAAGCATTTTCGTATTATAAATTTGAATACCTGGGCTCATTCAAAGACAACACCTACGAGATCAGTAAAATAAAAGTAACTCCGCGTTCAAAAGGAGATAATGTCTTTGAGGGGATGATTTTTATTGTTGAAGATTGGTGGAGCATTCACAGCCTAGATCTACGCACCGTAAAATTAGGAATCAACTTTAAAGTAAAACAAATTTACAATCCCATCGAAGACAAAGCATGGCTACCCATTTCACAACAGTTCTTCGTGGACGGAAAAGTTTTTGGGTTTGAGTTCACAGCCGAATACCTCGCGACTTTAAAAGATTACAAAATCACTCTTAACCCAGATTTGGTAGTAGCTGAGATGAAAGTCATTGATGAGAAGATCGAAAAAGAGGAAGCGAAGAAAATTGAAAAGAAATTCAGCAAGAAAGATCAACAAATTCAGGAGCGGCTCGCCTCTGGGAAAGAAGTAACCAACAAAGAGTTGCGCCAGATGGTGCGCGAATACGAAAAGCAGGAACAAAAAGAAACTAAAGAACCTGAAGTACTTTCAGAAAGCACTTTTACTGTAGACTCAGCCGCGTATAAAAAAGACTCTACCTTCTGGACTGAGATTCGTCCGGTTGCACTTTCGAAACAGGAAGAGCGCGGCTACCAGATCAACGACAGTATTTCTACTGTAGAGCGTCAACGCGAGGAAGGTGACACGCTCAAATCTCGTAAAGGAAAAAAAGGATTTAGACCCACTGATTTGTTGGTTGGCAACAGTTATCGCATCAACAAAACCACGGACTTCCGTATCCATTTTCCGTATGGTGGATTCAACACGGTAGAAGGTTTCAATCTGATTTATCGCACCAGTTTCTACAAGCGTTGGGTGATTAAAGACAAAACCGATTCAACCAAAAAGGCACGCACTTCGCGCCTCGAAATCAGTCCGATTGCGCGTTATGCTTTCTCTCGTCAATTGCTCACTGGCAAACTGCGGGTAGAGTATCGCAACCAAAATCAACGCATCACATTAGAAGGCGGTCGCTATGTGGAGCAATTTAATAGCGATGAGCCCATTCACTCTTTTGTCAACACGCTTACCTCACTTTTCAGTGGCGACAACTGGATGAAATTATATGAACAAGATTTCATCGATCTGAAATATCGCAATCGCATTGATGATAAATTTACGATTACTTCTTCTTGGGCACTTTCGAGAAGACATGAATTAGATAATCGCTCGGATTATACATTCTTCTCCGATAATAAAGAAAGCTATCGCCCCAACGCACCGGTGAATGTAGAAACTTTCAATACAGGCTTTGAAGACAATACAGCCTTTACCGGAGCAGTAGGAATAGAAGCTCGTCCGTGGCAGAAGTACCGCATCCGCAACGGAAACAAATTCCGCATTCAAAATTCATCTCCGGTATTGAGCTTCAACTATAAGAAAGGTTTTAATGGCGTTTTTGGAAGTGATGTGAATTACGATTTGATAGAGGCAGGCATTCGTCAGCAAATTAAGTTTGGCATTCGCGGCACATTTGATGTCAATCTGAAAGCGGGAAAATTCTTGAATGCTGACAAGCTCTACTTCATGGACTACAAGCATTTTTTAGGAAACAAAACGCCCATCATCACTACCGATCCGGTGGGAAGTTTCCGATTAATGGATTACTATCTCTACAGCACGCGTGACCAATTTGTTTCAGTGAGTGCTCATTATCACTTCCGTAAATTTTTGATCACCCGCATCCCGATGATTCGTTTAATGGGCGTGCAGGAAAATTTCTTTGTCAATTACCTGAGCACACCTTCATCGAAGAACTTCACGGAAGTGGGCTACGGGCTGGATGGCATTCTTCGTATTTTCCGCTTGGAAGGTGCAGTAGCGTTCTCCAACGGAACCTATCAAGATTACGGATTCCGAATAGGTATCTCTTCAATCTTATCAGTCAATTTTGGTGACTAAACAGTCAAACAGGTCTCAAATTTTATTGAAGTGCGCAAAGGCTAGTCATTGAATTTTCCGATCTTTGACAGATGCCTTTGTCGCTCGAAGATTTTTTCAGATTACGTAACTCAGTTCCCGTACTCGATGTGCGATCGGAAGGCGAATATGCTCAAGGTCATATTGCAGGTGCGATCAATCTTCCAATACTTAATAACGAAGAACGCACGATTGTCGGAACCACCTACAAACGCAAAGGCCCGCAGGAAGCGATTTATGAAGGCTTCCGATTAGTGGGGCCTCGCTTGAAGGAGATCGTACAGCAGGCGGAAAAAATAGCAGCCGGACAAGAAGTGTTAGTGCACTGCTGGCGCGGTGGCATGCGCTCGAATAATTTCTGTCAGTTCATAGGAATGGCAAAAGTGAAGTCGCAGGCACTGAAGGGCGGCTACAAAGCTTATCGACAATTTGCAGCTGATTATTTCAAGAAGCCCTTACAACTGACGCTCATTGGCGGATGCACCGGAAGCGGAAAAAGCGAAGTGCTTCGCGAATTGGGAAAACAAGGTGAACAAATTTTAGATCTCGAAGCATTAGCCAATCACAAGGGCTCTGCTTTCGGTAGTTTAATGCAACCTCCACAGCCCACTACCGAACAATTTCACAATGATCTCTTTGAAAAACTCTTTCAATTAGATCTTTCGAAACGAATTTGGATCGAAGATGAATCCATCACCATCGGTAAAGTTTTTCTGCCCCCTGATTTTTGGGCAATCATGAAAGCGAGCCCCTTAGTGCAAATGGATGTACCCAAAGAAATTCGCATTCAGCGCCTAGTCAACGAATACGGCCCTGCGGATAAAATGGAATTTTTAGCTGCGATGGATAAAATTGTAAAACGATTGGGCGGCCAGCATTACAAAGCAGCAAAAGAAAAATGGTTGGAAGGCGACATGGCCACTACCATTGATATTTTACTGACCTATTACGACAAGTATTATCTGGGAAGTATTGCGAATAAAAAAGAACGTGTAAAATTTGCACTCCCTTGGAATGGAACTGACTCATCTAGTTATGCAGAGATGCTTCGAAGCGAAACAGAAAAACAATTGTGATGTAATTCAAATTAAAAAATGACAGATATTAAACTCACTCAATATTCTCACGGTGCCGGTTGTGGTTGTAAAATTTCGCCTGCTGTTTTGGACAGTATGTTGCATTCTGATTTACCAAAAGCCAGCTATCCCAATTTGCTGGTGGGCAACGAATCGAAAGATGATGCAGCCGTGTATAATCTGGGTGATGGCACGTGCATTGTTAGCACCACCGATTTTTTTATGCCGATTGTAGATGATGCGTTTACATTTGGCGCGATTGCTTCTGTGAATGCGATTAGTGATGTGTATGCCATGGGTGGCGAGCCGTTTATGGCTATTGCGATCTTAGGCTGGCCGATCAACAAAATTGCACCGGAGGTAGCCAAACAAGTTTTGGAAGGAAGTAGAAAAGTATGTGCCGAAGCGGGCATTCCACTTGCCGGTGGACATAGTATCGATTGCCCGGAGCCGGTGTTTGGATTAGCCGTGAGCGGCAAATTGAAAAGAGAAAACTTAAAACGAAACGACACCGCACGCGAAGGGTCATTGCTTTATTTAACAAAACCCATCGGCATTGGCATCACTACTACCGCACAGAAAAAAGGAATCGTTCAGGAAGCACATTTAAAAAAAGCGGTAGACACGATGTTGACATTGAATAAAGTAGGAGCTGATTTCGGCAAACTGAATTATGTAAGTGCGATGACGGACGTTACCGGTTTCGGATTATTGGGCCATCTCACGGAAGTGTGCGAAGGAAGTAATCTCTCTGCTGAAATTGAATTTGATCGTGTACCAAAATTCGATTTCCTTCATGACTATCTTCAACAAAAATCAACACCGGGTGGCACACAGCGCAATTGGGATAGCTACGGAAATAAAATCAGTGCTCTAACCGATACACAAAGAATGATTTTGGCCGACCCGCAAACCAGCGGTGGTCTTCTGGTATGCGTGGATGCAACTCATCAACAAGAGTTTGAATCATTTTCCAAAAGCAAAGGATTGGAGTTGACTTCATTCGGACATCTAGTAAAGAAAGCGGATAAAGCTGTAATCGTAAAGTAAACTTTTATGCAAAAGTATTTGATTGCCTTGTGTGCAGTTGGACTTCTACTGAGTTGCCAATCGAAAAAAAAGGAAGCTCCTTCCGATTTGATTGGCTACAACATCGTCAAAGTTTTTCCGCATGATAAAGATGCGTTTACGCAAGGTTTGGTGGTGGAGCAGGGAAAATTATTTGAAGGCACAGGGCAGTACGGTACTTCATGGATTGCCGAAGTAGACATTGCATCCGGAGAGCAAGACAAAAAAGTGCAATTGTCGAAAGAGTTTTTTGGGGAAGGGATTACTATCCTTAACAACAAAGTATATCAGCTTACCTGGCAAAACAAACAAGGCTTTGTGTATGACCTCCGCACTTTCGAAAAAGTAAAAGACTTCAGTTATTCGCATGAAGGTTGGGGCATCACCCACAACGGAAAAAATTTACTAGTGAGTGATGGGACAAACAAAATTCATGTTCTCGATACCTTAACCTTACTAGAAGTTTCTTCGATAACCGTAACCGATGGTGACAAGCCAGCCGAGCGTCTTAACGAGTTGGAATTTATTGACGGCTTTCTGTATGCCAATCAATGGCAAACCAATTTCATTTTAAAAATCGATTTGGCAAGTGGAAAAGTAGTTGGCCGCATGGACATGACGAAGCTGGCCGAAGAAGTATTTCCACTCAATCCCAATGCCGATGTTTTGAATGGCATTGCGTACGAAAAGAAAAGTAAACTGTTGCTAATCACCGGTAAACTTTGGCCCGCGATGGTGGCGGTAAAAATTCAGTCATCGGTAGGCGAATAAATTACTTTTAACAACCAATCCTCCAAGGTCTTTCTGCTTTCGAAAAAAGACCTTGGAAGATTCGATGCAAAGATATTCTCTGATTCAACTAGGATGGAGGGTAGCATGGTGCCTGTAGGGGTTTAACTACCCATACTTTGGGATGAATTGCTGCTAAATTACCCTTACTTTGTGTCGTTTTTTGACAAATTTTACCCTTACTCTGTGTCTGAAACGACCGAAATTACCCTTACTTTGGGATGCTTACGTCTAAATATTGCATGCACGAATTCATTTCATCTCCTCAATCTTCCCTACTATCTTGTTTCGCAGGTAGAACACTACCTGACTTGGTTTAGTCATGAAATCGTGAATACAAAATAGTATGTCGCTCGAAGAAATTACACAGCAACTATGGGAAGCATCCGAAAACAAAAAAGGGTGTCGCATTTCGCTGGATGGCGAACCATTACCTCGACTTGTTTGCCCGTATGGCGTGTGCACTACTTCCCGAAATCAAATTGTGTTGGTCTGCTGGCAAACAGGTGGATTTACGAAAGCCGGAGGCAAAGAAGGCTATCGCAATCTTCAACTCGATCGAATTATCTCCATTGAGGTTTTGGATTGGCATTTTCAAAAGCGAACGGATTTTAATTCTACCGATGGCCAATACAAAGACTGGGTGTATCATATTTAAATGCAACTTAGAAATTTTTTAGATAGTCTTATTTTGCTGGGAGCCATTCAGGGCTTCATTATTAGCTTATTGCTTTATCTGAAAAAAGAAAAGTTGTATGCCAATAAATTGCTGGCTGTAATCCTTTTTCTAATCTCGCTCGCTTGTTTGAATCTCTACTTGCTTAATCAAAACATATTAAATGGGTCTAACATCTGGACCATCATCTCGCTGATAATCCCGCTGGTTATCGTCATGCCGATCGGACCGATGGTTTATTTTTATACTGAATCTCTTTACGTGCCCGGATTCAAACTCAATCGCTCGCATCGGGTACATTTTTATGCAACTATTATTGACATCTTTCCCAGTTTCATTGGATTGATTTTTGTCTTAGGTGCTATTCTACAAATCATTACGAATGATGAATTTAAAGTTTGGGGCAATTTCATTTATCAGTATAATGTCTATGCCGATTTCCCCCGATGGTTGTCGGTTACTATATATACCACTCTGGCCTGGAGAAAATGGATTTCCAACCGTCAACCCGAGGCGATTTTATGGCCCAACCAATTTTTGATCAGCTTTGCTATTTTTCAAAGCATTTGGTTGCTCCATTTAATCCCTTACCTCATCCCATCCTTGTCGGATGATTTGCTCGATTGGGTAGGATGGTATCCGGTTTACATTCCGTTGACGGTGATGGTGTATTGGCTAGGATTCAATGGTTATTTGAAAGCGAGGCCTTCAGTCACTGCAAAAAATATAGATGTTGAAACGATCCAAAAAACGCTGACAACATTAGAAAAAGTTGTGCATCATGATCGAATGTTCCTAAACCCGGAATTAACGCTGAACGATGTGGTGAAGGCCACGAACATTCCACAGAAAACAATTTCAGCTGTATTAAATCAGCATGCGGGAAAGAGTTTTAATGAATTCGTTAACCAATATCGGGTAGAAGAAGTAAAAAAGCGATTACTGGAATCACAATCGCATCTCACTATCACAGGTATTGCCTTTGAATGTGGATTTAACTCGCAGGCAACCTTTCAGCGTACATTCAAACAAATTACGGGCTTATCGCCTACCGAATTTATTACGCGGCAACAAAAAAACAGCTAAATCAACGCTCAAATCTAGATTTGAGAAGAAAAGGAAGCCTCAGTAGCGTTTCTTTACTTCAAAAAAGCCATGAAGCAGCCTCGCATTCTTTTTCTGATTATTTTACTTTTTCCATTAATCGGCCTCGCACAACCGGATACGCTCGCAACGAAAATACTTTCGCCTGAGCAGATGCAGAAAGATTTTAATTATCTGCGAAGAATTCTCACAGAAACACATCCGGGGCTTTATCGCTACACGCCCAAAGAAAAAATGCAGGCAAAGCTGGATAGCGTGTATCAATTACTTAACAAGCCATTGCCATTCTATGCGTTTTACGAAAGTATTCTATTTGTCATCGCGAATGTTCGTTGTGCGCACACCAACGCATTACCGAATACTGATTTCAATCGCTACATCGGAAACATTCGCACATTTCCCTTCTTTCTATTTCCAATTGAAAACAAACTGTATGTTATTTTTAATGGCAGCACCGATTCGCAGATTACATTGGGGTATCAGTTAGTGCAAATCAATGGTCGCTCTTCTGACAACATAATGCAGACGATCAAAAAACATTATTGGTCGGATGGATACATTGAGCCATCCAAGAACACGGCCTTGCAAGGAGGATCATTTTGTTTGTTTTACTACACTTTGATCGAACACCCCGATCAGTTTGATGTTGAGTTTAAAGACTTGAATGGAAATCTCTATCGCGCCACGGTGCCGGCTCAGAAATATGGAGTTACTGAAAGAGCTTACTCGAAAAATAAAATCAATCAAAAAGCGAATCAACTATACAACCAACGCCACAAAAATCCGTGGCGATTGTCCTTTCCTGCTGATGTTCCGGCTACCGCTCTTCTCCGATTCGATGGCTTTGGTGGAAAGGGAATGACTACCGGTGAAAAAGCGAAGCAGGGGATGAGAAAATTCATGGACGATGTCCTAAAAAAAATAGAATCTAAAAAGTGTACGAATCTCATCATTGATGTTCGAAGCAATCCGGGCGGGTGGGACAGTCAAGGCATTGAATTATTCACCTATCTAATGAAACAAGACACAGCTGTGCAATATTACAGAAAGATGCATGCGCTAATGGATACTTCTGAATTTCTGGCATTTTCTGATCTTTCCATGGAGGATAAAAAAAACCTGAAAACCGAGTTAAAGAAAGAACCTGATGGTACTTATTCTTTGCGAAAAGAATTCTCCCCCGACTTGCAACCACAAAAACCAAAGCCGAATCGATTTAGAGGCACTGTTTACATCTTACAAAATGAACGTTCATTTTCAACGACAGCAGAATTTTTAGCTGCGTGCAAAGCGTATCAGGTAGGCACACTGATAGGAATGGAATGCGGTGGTGCCTACGAAGGAGGTAATGGAGCTAGTTTCATTCATGTAGAACTCCCCCATTCAAAAATTCAAATTGGCAGTCCACTGGTGTATTATTCGAATGCAACGCGGGGCCAATTCCAAATAGGACGCGGCACTATACCCGATCACATCGTGGCGGTTGAACCTTCGGATTTAATTAACAACTACGACCGGCAGTTGGAATATGTGAAAAAACTGATCGGTAAAAAGTAAGAGTGACTCTTCAATACTTTTTTTAAAATAATTGAACGTTTCCTTAGTTCAGGTGTACTGCGCTACGAATTGCTTTATTTGACCTTGGCTCGCGAGCAAGCAAATAACAATCGAATGAACATGTTACACCGGATAAAACTCACTATGAAACAATTACTTATTTTACTC
Source organism: Cyclobacteriaceae bacterium (assembly GCA_044228465.1). Taxonomy (GTDB): domain Bacteria; phylum Bacteroidota; class Bacteroidia; order Cytophagales; family Cyclobacteriaceae; genus ELB16-189. The sequence continues at coordinate 461 of JBGAUU010000018.1, read as the reverse complement.
GTGGCTCTTCCCCTTCTAGGCTTGAGCACACCTGCCGAACGAATCCTTCCAAAAACTTTGGAGATAAAAACAATTGCGTGGTATGCCGATCAGGCAAAAGCCTGGAAAATGGAAACCACATCATCTTCTAGCAACGCATCGGCTTGGCTTAATTATTACACGGCTTCTGTATTTGCGCAAGAGCCTCCACAAAAACTCACTGAAATTATTCGCCAAATGGAAAAGGCCGTACCCGATTCATTTGAATTACTTGTGGTAAAAGGTTGGAACAAAGGACTTACTGGAGAAGCACAATCATTTTTAGAAACTGCCTTCGCACGCAATCCGGAAAGACCGGAAACTTATGCGCTCTTGCAGATGCTTTCAGAGTATGAATTAGATCCATCCGGCCGCTCTCAATTTAGCGATCGCTTGTTGAAAGGTGCTCAAGTATCTGCTTCGCTTCTTAATTACAGTTACAA
>JBGAUU010000145.1:0-8168 GCA_044228465.1 Cyclobacteriaceae bacterium | reverse complement strand
TATACTACATCAGGCGTGTCGAAGAATGATTTAGTGAGCAAGAGTTTGCCGATGTCACTTTGCATGGTGGGAAACCAATGGCTGTTTTCAAATTGGTTGTGGTGAATGTTGATTTGATACGGAAACGGATTGTAGAGAGAATCTTCGCGGAAGCGGTTGTTGACAGACTGCACTCCACCAATAGCGCCTTCTTGTTGTTGTTCGCCTTCGTTGAGGGCGGCAACCATTTCGTAGCTCACGATGCCCACGCCTACCGTGCGGTTGTCGGTGATAGTGTTGTCATAAAAATCTACATTGTGAGTAGCGAGAATCATCACACCGGTGCCGGGTGGAATGCTGGCCACCACATTTCCTTTTTGTGCAAAGTTTTCGTGATTGTTGTCGTGGATGTTGTTTTTGTATGCTTTGGCAGTGTGGCCATAGCGCGTGAGTCCGGGTAGATCGAAGATGAGCAGGCCGCCAGTGTTTTCGTAGGCTTCGTTGCCGTAGATTTCTACCCACTTGGAATTTTCTGCTTCAATGCCCGCTACATTCCAGTAGGCTTTGTTGTTGCGGATGATGACTGAATCGGATTGGCCTACATAAATGCCGGCATCGGAAGAGCCCATGGCGATACATTCTTCGATGAGCACGCGTGTACACAAAACCGGGTAGAGTGCGTAGGCACCATTTTCTGTTTTAGGACCTTCGGCCCAGGCGGAGCGAATTCTGCGAAAAGTGATTCCGTGTGTGTCGTTTACTTTTAGATTATCACCTTTGGCATCTTCGATGGAGAAATCTTCGAGTACAATGTTTTGTCCGTTGCTGATGTGCAAGCCTTCCGCTCCTTCGGTTTGGTTTTTCCAGCTAAGAATTGTTTTGCCTAAACCTTTGCCTTTGATAAGGATGTTCTTTTTACCATCGAGTGTAATGCTTTTGGTAAACATGAAGTGGCCCTCGGGTAGATGAATGGTGTCGCCATCGGCAGCGGTGATGAGTGCATTGCATGAAGACCAATGCCGCGATTGCAAGAAGAAAGAGCTTCATAGGTTTAATGAAAATGGAAGCTACTTATTTTTTGGGATAGGACAAGCGTGAACGTGATGAGTGAAATGATTATTGATAAGCTACGTGCTGGCGAGGGCAAGGGATGGAGGCATGCATTGGAGCCCGAAGTGGCCTGTGTGATGGGTTGGCGACTGCCGACAGCCAATGCCCCCAAGCTTTAATTCTATTTCTTTGTTTTTAAACCAAACAAAAAGCGCATCACATTAAACGGGCGGATGATCCAAATGTAAAACGCGGTGCAACTCGCAGCGGTGAGAAAACAGATCATCCAATATTTGGCGGAAATGCTCCAGTTCCACTGACACACATAATAACCAATAGCAATAATGACGGACTGATGTAAAATATAAAATGGATAGAGACCTTCGTTGATGGGCGCCAACCAGCGACTTGGTTTGTTAAGATAATGTTGGCCGAAACCGATGATGGTGATGACGGTGAACCAACTAACAAAAATGGCGCTGACATCAAAAATAGTTTCGATGGTATCGATGTGTGCGGGCAATGAAATCAGCTCGCGGAAATGAAAATAGCAAGCATAGAATGGAATGAGTGAGAAGATCAACGCGACAAAGAAATGCTTGCGGTTGTTGCCGATGGCTTGCCACAATGCAGGTATCGAGTAGCAGATGCTGCCCATGAGAAAAAATGAAAAGTAGTAAACGAAGTACGCCCAGTCTTTCAGGAGGTCGTGTGTTTCTTCAGGGAAGTAGGGGCGCAAAATAATTTGACTGATCAGTATTAAAAAGGATGGGATGAACAACATAGCGGCTGGCGATGAGAGCACCTTGTTGCACTTTAGCCGGAAACTTTCTGAATTTGGTGATCGCAAGTATTTTAAGAATGGCAATGCAAGCAGTGAGTATACGAGCAGGTAAAGAATAAACCAGAGGTGATGCCAGCTTAAACTACCGCCTTCGGGATAGGGTTTGAATTGAAACACGGTTTTATAAAAATCCCAGTAGTTGGCGAATTGGCTGATACGCTCATAATAGATTTGAGGAGGTACGATGACTAACATACCAAAGATGAGCGGCACGAGCAGGCGCAAGTATCGGTCTTTGCGAAACTGACTGGATGTTCGCGAGCCAAGGGCGATGAAGGTGCCCGCTCCTGAAATGAAAAGGAGTAGTTGCATGCGAAAGTTGTGCGACCAGATCATCCAATATTGGAAGGTGGTGGTGAGCTCGTTGTTTTTGACATGCCAACCCCAGTGATTGAACCACATGCCGGTGTGAAAGAATAAGAGAATGATAATAGCGATTACACGCAACCAATCGAGGTCGTGTCTGCGTACGGAAAGGGAAGTGGTTTCTGTGGCGATCATTTGTTTAAAATTTTAGGCAAAGTAACGGGAGCGAATGTGCCGGGTAAGGCTGTTTTTATAGACGGGAAGGCCGATTTTATAAAGTCGAACGCGGTTTGTGGCCGTTTTCCAACCTTTCGGCAAGGCCGTGTGTCTTAGGCATGGAAACAAAAAATAACTTTATGAGAAACTTTATCATACTAGCGGTGCTAATGGCAGGGTTGGCGAGTTGCTCGAAAGAACCGCTTTTGAAAGAACAAACAGCTTCGCAAAAGTGGGTGCTGATAAAAATGACAAGCGCATGGGGATTAGGATCGACCATGGGACCAGCGATGCAATGGCAGGAGTATTTTATTTTTAATTCGAATGGCACGTTTACAAAGTATCGGCAACAAGATAATGTGACTAAGTCAGCAACTGGTACCTATGCTATTGTTACGCAATCCGAACAACAATTTATCGAGTTAACCTATACCGGTGGCGACAACTTGAGCGCGACCTGTTTTCCGAAGGAACAATTGCTAAAAGTTTCGGAAACTCTTTTGCAAGGCACTTGGGGAGCTTGCGATGGACCGACTTTAGAATATACCATCGCCAACGAAACAGAGCAATAAAAAAATAGATGTAGGAGTGAAGGGTAGGGGGGCATTAGCCCCTCTTTTGTTTTTCAGCCGTTGCGCGCCACTCGCTGGGTGTCATGCCCGTTATTTTTTTGAAGGCAGTGTTGAAAGATGATTTTGAATTGTAGCCTATCTCTTCGGCAATTTCTTCTACTTTGATGTTGGCTTTTGTTACCAGTAGAATTTTGGCTTCTTCAATCCGATATTCTGCCAACATTTCGAAAAAGCTTTTACCGAGCCCATCATTAATCGCCTGTGATAACTGATGTACTGATAGGTTTAGTTGGTCAGCTAAATCGGGCAACGTAAAATTAGGCTGCAGGTATAATTTCTTTTCGCTCATCAGTGTTTTCAATTTATCTAAGATGAGTTCTTGATCTTCGGCAGAGAGGGAAGAACTTTTGTATTTAGTTGTTTCAATGATTTGTGTTTGTTTAAAAAATCCGGATTGCCGTATCACCTGAAAGCTGATCAGATAAATCGGGATCGTAGTATAAGCGGCAAACAAGTGGTCGCCCATATCATCGCGATTGAAAATTTTGACGGTGAAAATCAGTAAGACCACAATGCCCACTTGCAACATGGCCGAGCGCACTTTTTGCAAAGCGACTACATTGGTACTGAAAAACGATTGTTGTTTTTGTTTAAATGCCTGTACGGCCAACAATAGCCCCATCACCAAATAAATGGTGAGATGTGCCAGAATGACCTGCGAATGATAAGGCGGATTGAAAAAATCCGGTGTTTCTTGAACGAACGATAGCCCAGGTGGATGATAGGAGCCAATCCATGCATTGAACTTCACATCATCTCCCTGCATCAGAAAAGGAATTTGTAGAATCAGCCAAATGAAAGCGGGTACCCAATGCAGATACCACCGCTTTGGTAGTTGGCCGCGGATCAAATGGAACGTCATCAAGTAAAAAGCGGGCCCAATGACAAATGACAGTGACTCTGAAAAATCAACCAGCCAAAGCATATTTATAATGATACCTGTGTAGCAGAGCAAAATTTCAAAACTGCAGGCAGCCATGCTGAAAATCATCACCCCCTGAAAAAAATTGGTATTGAAGTTTCGGCTTTTGGGTGAGAAAAAGAACAAACATAAAAATGCTGCCTGCACAATTCCTAAGAAGATGAAGATGCTGAACAGGTCAATTTTGTAGGCCATATATTTGAGAGAGCATGCAAATTAATATATTTGAATCTATGTCATTGCAAATATCTACTGCAACTGTGGCCGATGCAGCCGCACTGAATCAATTGGTAAACTCTGCTTATCGCGGAGAAAGTTCTAAAAAAGGCTGGACTACTGAAGCCGATTTGCTCGATGGTACGCGCATTGACGAAGAAGCACTCCGCGATCTGATTCAAAAAACAGATACCACGGTTTTGTTGTGTAAAGAAGAGCAACAACTTTTGGGATGCGTGGAGCTGCGAAAAGATGGCGATAAAATTTATCTGGGTATGCTTTCAGTAAAGCCGGATACGCAGGGAAAAGGAATCGGGAAAAAGCTTTTGGCGGAAGCCGAAGTGCATGCGCGAGCTCAGAATTGTTCAAAAATTTATATGACGGTCATTTCCGTGCGACAAGAACTAATTGATTGGTATGTTCGGCATGGCTACCAACTGACGGGTGAGCGCAAGCCATTTATCGTTCCCGATATACGCTGGGGCATTCCGAAACAGTCGCTGGAATTTGTTGTGTTGGAAAAATTGGTCTGAGATTAGTGACCTTAATTTATGTTTCAATAAAAAAGCCAGCGATGCTTTACAAATTAAGTTGTGTATCGCTGGCTTTTCTTTTTTTTTTACAATTAATTTTTAGTGCCGATTTGTTTTAAGATTTCTTCTACGGCTGCCTTCAGTTGATCATCGGTACCTTTTGCGATCCAATCGGGTGAATTGTAAACTGTAATGTCCGGAACGGCCGGACCGAGTTCTTGATTTTTGTCGGTAGCTTTCGTGAACCAACCGCGGAAGGGCAAGCGAACAAACGAACCATCCATCAACGGGCGACCACCGGTAGAAATCACCGATCCGTTCGTTGGCACACCTACCAACTTTCCAATGCCCAGCGTTTTGTAAGCATGCGAGAAAATTTCTGCATTGCTGTAGCTGCCTTCATTACACAAAGCAATGGATGGTTTCATCCACGCGGCAAAAACCAACCGCTCACCCGTAGGATAGTACTCGCGGAATTTCAGTTTGTCGCGCTCTAAATTATCGCTGGCACCGCGTGGAATCGTATAAGCATGTTGCTTGTAATTAAGCACCGTCATCAAATAATCTGTAGTAGAACCTCCGCCATTGTATCGAACGTCTACCACCAAGCCTTCTTTTCCATAGCCTGCAGCTTGAAGTTCGCGCTCAAATACTTCAAAGCTCGGCAAGCTCATCGCCTGAATGTGGATGTAGCCAATGCGTCCATTCGAAAATTGATCAACCAGCTTCTTCCTATTTTCCACCCACTCTTCATACAATAATTGACGCACTGAACCGGTAGGACGAATTACCACTTCACGTACTTTTCCTTCGGCATTGCGCACGGTCAACAATACACGTTCATCTACTTTCGTGTTCAACAAATCATAAAAATTTTCTTTCTCATTGTAGGGTTGATTGTTCACGGAAGTGATGACATCGCTAACTGACAGTTTGCTCGTTGCTTTATCGGCTGGAGAGTTTGGAATTACACGCGCTACCTTCATGCCATCTTTCAGCGGCACTAATTCCACACCCAACATTCCAGTAGCATCTCGTTGCGTTTCCGCTTGCGCGGGAGTAGTGAGTGCCATATGGCTGGAGTTCAATTCGCCCAACAAGTAGTTGAACATATCGCGGAAGTCTTCATTGGTGCTGGCGATTACACACAGCTCTTTGTACTTGTCGTGAAGCGCATTCCAATTTTTGCCATGAAACTGTGGATCGTAAAATCCATCGCGAATGGTACGCCACGCTTCTTCAAAAACTTGTGTACGCTCGGCTGTAAAATCAATGCGTTGTTTTGCTGAATAAGGAAGAGCTTCCGTTTTTTCGCCTTTAATGTCGATGCGATTGACTGCTCCACCGGATTTGAGGAAGTACAAAAATTTCCCTTCGCGATCCATCGACACTCGAGAAGGATTCGAGGCACCTTTGGTGAGCTCTTTCAAATCTTTTCCATTCCATTTGATGGAATAGAGATCGCGACCTTTGGCGGTACTGGTTGTTCCTGTGTAGAAAAATGTTTCGCCATCTTTTGAAATGATAGGGTTTGCTTCGTCACCGGGAAAACTGGTGACTTGCACTACGCGTTCGTGAATTCGATCGAAGTCAATTTTCACCGGCTTGCTCTTCTCTTCTTTTTTCTCTTTGTCGTCTTTCTTTTCCGGCTTTTCTTCTGCACTGACATCTTCCCAATCCTTCTGTGATTTTTCAAAATCTTCTTTCTTCAACCACACAAACCACACATCGTTGGATTGATTGTTGCGTGCGGAGATAAATCCAAGCTTTGATCCATCGGCACTCCACACCGGTTCGCCATCAAAGCGCGGATGCATACTCACATTTACAGGCTTACTAGGAAGGTACTGCCCAACCGGTGAGTAGTATTTTTTCGTTGCTCAGTTTTCCATCTGAAGTAATATCGCTAACCACGAGCGTGCCACGTCCCCGGACATAGGCGATTTTCTTTCCATCATTTGAAATAGAAATCCCCGATTTATCTTCAGGAGTTTGTGTGAGTCGTGTCACACGCTGTTTTAATGATTTTACGATGGATTGTTTATCTCCTGACTTCGCTAAGTATAAGTCAAAGTTTCCATCTTCACGATCCGATGTAAAAACTACCACAGAATCACCGAGCCAATCAAAGTTCATATCGCGGTAAGCATGATTGGAAAGATTGGTAGTGGAATTTTTTTCTTTGTTGATTTCTTTCACATACACTTCTCCACGAATGCCAAGAGCCATCAATTTTCCGTTGGGGGATACTGCATATTCATTCGCATCTGCCGAAACCGTTTTGTTCACGACCGGATCGAAGCGTACATCGGCACCAATTTGAATGTTTACCTTCTGTGTGGATTTGTTTTCGGTGTTGAAAGTGTAAATATTTTTTTCGCGTTCGAAGACGATTGTTTTTCCATCTGCCGAAATTGAAAAGTATCGAATCGAGTGATCGTTGAAGTCAGTTAATTGTTCGGCAGCCCCATTTGGTTTGCCAGCCTCGCTTATTTTTATTCTGTAGAGATTGTTACGACCGCCTTGTGTAGAAAGAAAGTAGAGTGTTTGATTATTCCCCCAGCGTGGCAAAATATCATTGGCATCGAAAGTGGTAATGCGTGTGTACGTTTTATTTTTTATATCGAACAACCAAATATCCCGATTAGAAGGACCACGGTAATCTTCACGAAAGATCGGATTGAGATCGCCACGTGTAAAGGCAATAAAGCGGCCATCAGGAGATGGAGCAGGGTCAAAGCCCACAGCATCCATTGCGCGCACTTCTGTGCCACCCTCTGCAGAAATAGAATAAATTTCCAACGGCCGTTCAATTTGTTGAAACTCGCGTGACGTGGAGAAGAAGATTTGGTTGTTATTGCTCCAGCTGGAAATCTGATCACCATTGGAATGATAAGTTAATCGCTTGGGCGTACCACCTTCTGCAGGCATCGCAAAAATATCATTGTTGCCGTAGCGAGATCCCGTGAAGGCAATGCTTTTTCCATCCGGACTGAAGATAGGTGTGCTTTCGTAAGCATCGTGTACGGTAAGGCGAGTAGCTTTGCCGCCTGTGGTAGGAACCGTCCAGATGTCACCCTGAAAAGAGAAACTCAATAATGAGCCATTCGGGCTTATAGCAGGATAGCGCACGAGGGTTGGCGATTGAGCCATGGCTGCTACCGCAAAGAGGGAAATAAGGAAACATAGCAAGCACTTCATAAGAAATTGGATTTAATCAGACGAATTACATCAAACAAAACCAGCTAAACAATGGCGAAATGGTAGGCGGTGAGATTTCAGGTAGGATGGTTTCCAAAAATTTTAGAAAGAAATTAACAATGGCACGATCGGCATTCATGTAATTTCCAATGGAAGTATGCTTTCAATTGCCTATTTTTCGAATACTAATAAATCTACCCGTATGAAATATTTGTTTATTCTATGTGCGATGATTCTTTCATTGCCACTTTTTTCACAAAACCCAGACC
>JBGAUU010000017.1:0-51461 GCA_044228465.1 Cyclobacteriaceae bacterium | reverse complement strand
AGTCGTTCTTTTTTATTGCCGACTTGCACTCGCTCACGACCATTAAGGATTCGGCCACGCGCACCCAAAATGTAAATGCCGTTGCAGCCGCTTGGTTGGCTTTTGGTTTCGATATCGAAAAGAATTTGCTCTACCGCCAAAGCCGCATACCAGAAGTATGCGAGTTGGCATGGTACCTCAGTTGCTTCACTCCTTTCCCGATGTTGGCCAACGCCCATTCATTCAAAGACAAATCCGATAAGCTTGCTGATGTCAATGCTGGGCTCTTTACCTACCCTGTGCTGATGACAGCCGATATTATTTTGTACGATGCCAATCAAGTCCCGGTGGGCAAAGACCAAAAGCAACACTTGGAAATGGCTCGTGATATTGCTGCCACATTCAATAACCAGTATGGTGAGACCTTTGTACTACCCGAAGCGAAGATTGAAGAAAACGTAATGACGATTCCCGGGACAGACGGGCAGAAGATGAGCAAGTCCTACGGCAACACCATCGACATTTTCCTTCCCGATAAGGAACTGCGCAAGCAGATCATGTCCATCGTTACCGACAGCACGCCCATGGAGGCGCCAAAAAACCCCGACAAAGACAACGTGTTTGCCATTTATAAATTGGTAGCCACAGCCGAGCAAACCGAAGCCCTGCGACAAAAATACCTTGCCGGAAATTTCGGCTACGGCCACGCTAAGCAAGAGTTGTTTGAGTTGATTATTGCCAAATATGCCACCGAGCGCGAAGCGTTTAATTTCTACATGAGCAACTTGCCGGAGCTCGAAAAGAAATTACAACATAGCGAAGCTAAGGCAACTCTCATTGCTAGAGAAGTACTCAACCGAGTTCGGGTGAAGTTGGGATTTTAATCAGTGTAGTCGTCATGACACGTCAAACGTGCCAGACGACTTCAAGCTTTTACTACTTAGCAGTCCAAACCACTTGCTGCTTCTCTTTCCCAACATTCAGCACAATGCGCAGCGGGCTCGGTACAATCACCAACTTGGTTTCTTTGCCGGGAAGTGAGTCTACTTCAACATACACCCCTTCCGAAGCGGCAACTGAATAGTCGGTTCCTTGTACGGTATAGGTCTTAGCCAAATAAGCAATCGGGAAAAGGATATCGGTATCAGGGCAATACTTGTCGTGCACTTCTTGCAGCACTTCTTCCAGATAATCTCCATAAGTTACTTGCAATGCATCTTCCAAATCATGGAGTCCTCCTCCAAATCATCGTATTTGGGGTTATTATAATCGAGTTTCTTTAATTCGTTGCGTCTTTTGGCAATATCCTGAATCGCTTTGTCCAACTCTTTTAAATCCATGGTTCAAATTTTTGCCAAGATTGGTCAAAGTCGAAATAAAAACAAGCAGAATGACTAAATTTGCTTTAAATCCACACGGCTATGACGGACGATTTTCTTCCCATCAATGGCACCGACCACATCGAGTTCTATGTGGGCAATGCCAAACAAGCATCTCTTTACTATCAACATTGCTTCGGTTTTGAGCTAGTAGCTTACGCAGGTCCGGAAACAGGTGTGCGCGACCGCGCTTCGTATGTTTTACAACAAAACAAAATCCGTTTTGTCCTAACTACCTCACTCCTTCCCGAGTCTGAGATTACCCATCATGTGCAAAAGCATGGAGATGGAGTAAAAGTGTTGGCACTGTGGGTCGATGATGCCACACGATCTTTTCAGGAAACCGTTTTGCGCGGAGCTGAAATTCACAGCGAACCCAAGCGCTATCAGGATGCGCATGGCGAAGTTGTGCTTGCTTCGATTAAAACCTATGGCGATACCATTCATACGTTCGTGGAACGAAAGAACTACAAAGGCGCTTTTCTTCCGGGCTTTATTCCCATGAAAAGCACTTTCCAAACGACACCGATTGGCCTACTGCATGTAGATCATTGCGTAGGCAATGTGGAATTGGGTCAAATGAACAAGTGGGTGAAATTCTATGAAGATGTGATGGGTTTTAAGCTTCTCATCACATTCGATGACAAAGACATCTCAACCGAATACAGCGCGCTCATGTCCAAAGTGGTTTCGAATGGAAATGGGTACATCAAGTTTCCTATCAACGAGCCCGCCTCCGGAAAGAAAAAATCACAAATCGAAGAATACCTTGATTTCTATCGAGGAGCCGGTGTGCAACATATTGCCATCGCGACTGATGATATCATCCATACGGTAGGCGAATTGCGCAAACGTGGTGTGGAGTTTCTTCGAGTTCCGGATGTATATTACGATGAAGTGGTAACACGTGTAGGCGCCATCAACGAAGATTACAAAGAATTGAAAAAACTGAATATCCTCATCGACCGCGATGAGGAAGGCTACTTGCTACAAATATTTTCCAAGCCACTACAAGACCGTCCAACGCTTTTCTTCGAAATCATTGAGCGCAATGGTGCCAAATCATTTGGCAAAGGAAACTTCAAAGCCTTATTTGAATCGATTGAGCGCGAGCAGGAGTTACGCGGAAATTTATAGCCTTGCGCAGCAGGCATATTCTAAATTATTAACTACTAAATGAAGCACGATCTTACCAACATCCCTGCTCGCGAATTATTTCCGGGCTTCTCAGGCAAGTTTGTCCACACCGATAATATGACATTCGCGTATTGGGAAATCAAAAAGGGAAGCAATTTGCCGGAACACTCGCACATGCATGAACAAGTGGTGAATATGCTGGAAGGCGAATTCGAGATTACATTAGAAGGTACCCCCAATCATCTCAAATCCGGAAACATATTGCCAATTCCATCACACGCCAAACACTCCGGCCGCGCCATCACCGATTGTAAAATACTGGATGTATTCTATCCTGTAAGAGAAGATTATAAATAGACCCATGGACTTACTAAGCCTTTCGAAAAGTAAAGCAGAAAAGTGGCTGCAGAGCAGCACTATTGATTCCGCCACTAAAGAAGAAGTTAAAAAGTTATTGGCCGATAGCAACCCCAAAAACCTCATCGACAGTTTTTATAAGGAGTTAGAGTTTGGCACAGGCGGTTTGCGCGGCATTATGGGCGTTGGTGCCAATTGCATCAATCAATATACAATCGGAGCCGCTACGCAAGGGCTTGCCAACTATCTCAATCAATCTTTTCCTTCCACCGAAGTGAAAGTCGCTATCGCTTACGACAGCCGGAACAATAGCAAGCAACTGGCGCAAACTGTTGCGAATGTTTTCTCTGCCAACAATATTACCGTCTACCTTTTTCCGGAATTGCGCCCAACTCCGCTCCTGTCATTCGCCATTCGTTATTTGAAATGTCATTCGGGTGTGGTTATAACGGCAAGTCACAACCCACGCGAGTATAATGGCTACAAAGCCTATTGGACCGATGGCGCGCAACTCGTTCCGCCTCACGATAAAAATGTGATTAAAGAAGTAAACGCCATCACTGACTACGCGCAAATCAAATTCAATGCGAATCCATCTAAGATCATTGCCATCAGCCATGAAGTAGAGAATGCATATTACGCGCAGGTTCTAAAGCTGATTCCCAAGCAAGAAAGTATCCAACGGCAAAAAGACATTCCACTGGTGTACTCCAGCATTCACGGTGCCGGCATTACCATGGTGCCCGAATGCCTCAAGCTTTTGGGTTTTGCAAATGTGCAGGTGGTAGAAGAACAACGCGTTCCAGATGGAAACTTCCCCACGGTGCAATCCCCTAACCCGGAAGAAAAATCTGCCATGGAGATGGCGCTCCAAAAAGCAAAAGCTATTCAAGCCGAGTTGGTGATGGCCACTGATCCGGATACCGATCGTGTGGGCATTGGAATTAAAAATTCTTCTGGCGAGTTCTTTCTATTGAACGGCAACCAGGCATTCAGTCTGATGATGTGGTTCATTCTAAAAAACAGAAAAGATACTTCTGGATACATTGCCAAAACCATTGTTACAACTGAGTTAGTCGATACGATGGCCAAGAAATTGGGTATCGAATGTTACAATACGCTCACCGGTTTCAAATACATTGCTGAGTTGATGCGAACCTGGGAAGGCAAGAAAGAATTCATTGCAGCCGGTGAAGAAAGTTATGGCTATATGGTTGGCGATTTCGTGCGCGATAAAGATGCTGTCTCTGCATGCGCATTCTTTGCCGCTATGGCCGCTGCCGCAAAAGACGAGGGGCAAACGCTCTATCAATGGTTGTTGCAAATGTATGTGGAGTTTGGTTTTTATAAAGAAGGATTGATCAACCTCGTGCGAAAAGGCGCTGAAGGTGAACAACAAATCAAAGAGATGATGAAAACCTTCCGCGAGTCTCCACCAAAAATAATTGCCGGTGAAAAAGTGGTTCGCAAACTCGATTATAAAACGAGCGAAGAAACCAACTTACTCACAGGAGAAAAAACAGTAATTCATCAACCTTCTTCGGATGTTCTTCAGTTCTATACTGAATCGGGAAATAAAATTTCTGTTCGCCCAAGCGGCACCGAACCTAAAATTAAGTTCTATATCAGCGTAAGCGCCACCTTATCAAGTGCTGCCGACTACGACCGTGTTGCACTCAGTTTAGATCAGAAAATCAAAGACATCGAAAAAGACATTTTGCAATCATGAGCTTACTTATAAAAACTGTTCAAAAACTACTCGATCGGGATTTGGCTGTACTTGAAAAAGAGATTTCATCTTATCCTTCCGATGCAGATTTGTGGAAAGTAGCCGGTGACATCAAAAATCCGGCTGGCAATCTTTGTCTTCACTTGTGTGGAAATTTACAATACTACATCGGAGCCGTGCTCGGCAACAGTGGCTATGTTCGCAACCGTGATGCCGAGTTCAGCACGAAAGGTTTATCCAAAGAAGAACTACTCAACGAAATTGCAAAAACCAGAAAGGCTGTTGCATTGTCACTCGAAAACCTGAATCCGAATGTATTAGAAACGACCTACCCGGTAGAGGTTTTCAAAGCCCCAATGACAACCGGTTATTTCCTGATTCATCTCAGCGCTCATCTTGGCTACCATTTAGGACAAATCAATTACCATCGCAGATTACTTCCAATGCACTAGTCGCACTTTCGTGAAGTCGGGATTCTAATTACCTTTGTAGTCCTCATGAAGAAAGTAGCCTTTTATACACTTGGGTGCAAACTCAACTACTCCGAAACCTCGACCATTTCACGGAAGTTTGAAGAGAAAGGCTATCAAAAGGTGGACTTTACTGATCAACCCGATATTTTCATTATCAATACATGCTCGGTTACAGAAAATGCCGACAAAAAGTGCCACAAAGTTGTGCGCGAAGCCAGAGCCATTTCTCCCAATGCTTATGTGGCTATTATCGGATGTTACGCGCAACTAAAGCCCAAGGAAATTTCTGAAATACCCGGGGTGGATGCGGTGCTGGGTGCTGCTGAAAAATTCAGATTGGTTGAACTGCTTGACGGTTTCGTTCGCCCCGAAAAACCCGTAGTTTATGCCTCTGAAATTGGTGCCGTTAAAAACTTCAATACCTCCTACTCTATTCACGATCGCACACGCACTTTTCTGAAAGTGCAAGATGGCTGTGATTACTCGTGCTCCTTCTGCACGATTCCGTTGGCGCGAGGCGCCAGTCGCAGTGATAGTATTGAAAATATTTTGAAAACGGCTCGAGAAATTGCCGCCACCGAAGTGAAAGAGATTGTACTGACGGGTGTAAACACAGGCGACTATGGATTGCAAGATGGCGCACGGGTCAATCGCTTCATCGACCTGATCAGAGAACTGGATCAGGTGGAAGGTATCGACCGTTTTCGCATCTCCTCCATCGAGCCAAACCTTCTGACTGACGAAATCATTGATTTTGTAGCTCAATCGAAACGCTTTGTTCCACATTTTCATATTCCATTGCAATCAGGATCAAACAAAATCCTGAAACTGATGCGCAGACGCTATCAGCGTGAACTTTACGCAAGCCGCGTAGAGAAAATTAAAGCTGTTATGCCACATGCTTGTATTGGTGTGGATGTAATCGTTGGTTTTCCTGGAGAAACAAAAGAAGATTTTTTAGAGACGTATCAGTTTCTAAATAATCTAGACATCTCTTATTTGCACGTATTTACCTATTCAGAAAGAGAGAACACACTGGCTGCGGAAATGCCGAATCCGGTTCATTCGAAAGAACGTGCTGAGCGATCTAAAATGCTTCACATTCTCTCAGATAAGAAAAGAAGAGCTTTTTACGAACAGCATATAGGTAAAGAATTTTCAGTATTGTTTGAAAATGATATTGAAGACGGCATGATGCACGGCTTCACAGAAAACTATATTCGGGTAGCTGCGCAGTACGATCCGATTCTGATCAACGAATTGAAAAAAATTCGAATCACTTCCATCAACGAAAAAGGATTGGCCCTTATCGAAGAAACCGAAACTGAACTTTTGCATCATTGATACTTAAAGTAAATCTTTAAGTTGTCTTTTCATGTAAGGATTTGTGTAAGGTTTCGATCCTATTCTATTGAAAAAGCTAAGAATCGCCTGATTTAATTTGATTTTTCCAATTGACTTACGCGACTTCCTTTCGCCAAAACAACGAAAAAACAGGTCCAATCGCTGACTTTACCTTTGTATCATCAAAAAGTAAAAGTCATGAAGAAATTAGTCTTGTTTGTAGTACTGGCCGCCATCTTAACATCTTGTTCATTCGAAACGTATCAGTGCCATTCTTATGGCCAAACCAATAATCATACCAAGCACGGCTTGAAATCACAATCAAAGTACACCAAGCGAAGAATCTAGTAGGCCATAATGCCGTCTTTGATCTCTAATTTGCGATCAGTGGTAGCAGCAAATTCCTGATTGTGCGTAACAATCACGAAAGTCTGGTTGAATTGATCGCGCAAGCGAAAGAAAAGTTGATGTAGTTCAGCGGCATTGGCAGAATCCAGATTGCCGGATGGTTCATCAGCAAATACGAGTAATGGTGAATTAATTAAAGATCTGGCCACTGCCACACGTTGCTGCTCTCCCCCTGAAAGTTCAGAAGGTTTGTGTTTCGCTCTATCCGCTATTCCTAACACTTCCAACAACTCCAAAGCTCTCGTTTTCAACTGCTCCTCCTCTGTTTTTGCAATAAAACCGGGTATCATCACGTTCTCAAGTGCCGAAAATTCTGGTAGTAGATTATGAAATTGAAAAACGAAGCCAATGTGCTTATTTCTAAATGCGGCCAATGCTTGTGGGGACTGATCAAATACCTTCTTACCATTGATTTCCAAAGTACCGGAATCAGGCGTATCGAGCGTTCCTAAAATGTGAAGCAAGGTACTCTTTCCGGCACCAGATGCGCCCACAATCGATACAACCTCACCTTTGCTGATTTCAATATCCACTCCTTTTAGAACGCGAAGCGATCCGTAGGATTTTTGCAAGCCAATTCCTTTTAACATGAGTTGTATTTATTCTTGAATTAAAGGTTTAAAAAAAGTAGCTTGCTTCCAAAATCTATAAGCATGAATATTCACGAGTACCAAGCCAAAGATATCTTAAAAAAGTTTGGAGTTGCAGTGCAACGAGGCATTGTAGCTGATACCCCCGACAAAGCCGTAGCTGCTGCTAAAGAAATTCAGACTGAAACCGGATCAAAATGGTTTGTGGTTAAATCACAAATTCATGCGGGTGGTCGAGGTAAAGGCACTGTGAAAGAGACTGGCTCTAAGGGAGTTGTGCTGGCCAAAAGCGTAGATGAGGTTTTTGAAAAGTCAAAGGCAATCTTAGGAGGCACGCTGGTGACCATCCAAACCGGAGCGGCCGGAAAGAAGGTAAATAAAGTTTTGATTGCTGAAGATGTGTACTATCCGGGTGCAACCGAGCCCAAGGAATACTACATGAGCATTTTGCTAGATCGCTCTACCAGCAAGCCTGTCATCATGGCTTCTACCGAAGGAGGTATGAATATCGAAGAAGTAGCGGCCACCCATCCTGAAAAAATTGTGAAAGAATGGATCGATCCTGCTATTGGCTTACAGCCTTTTCAAGCTCGTAAAATTGCATTCTCATTAGGATTAGAGGGAAATGCCTTTAAGGAAATGGTAAAGTTTGTTAACTCACTTTATGCAGCTTATGTAGGTCTGGATGCTTCCATGTTTGAAATAAATCCGGTTTTAAAAACATCTGACAGCAAAATTTTGGCGGTAGATGGTAAAGTGAATCTGGATGATAACGCGCTTTTCAGACACAAAGACCTTGAAGAACTCAGAGACATAACCGAAGAAGATCCCTTGGAAGTAGAAGCCGGCAAATCAGGCTTGAACTATGTAAAACTAGACGGAAACGTAGGTTGTATGGTAAACGGAGCCGGTTTAGCGATGGCTACCATGGATATTATTAAGATTTCAGGTGGTGAACCTGCCAACTTCTTGGATGTGGGTGGAGGCGCAAATGCTGAGACTGTCGAAGCCGGTTTTCGCATCATTTTGAAAGATCCGAATGTAAAGGCTATCTTAATTAATATTTTCGGAGGTATTGTGCGTTGCGACCGTGTGGCATCCGGTGTGGTGGAGGCTTACAAAAAAGTAGGCAATATCCCTGTACCCATCATTGTCCGTTTACAGGGAACCAATGCAGAAGAAGGAGCTAAAATCATTCAGGAATCTGGCTTAAAAGTGTTTTCGGCCATCCTCTTGAAAGAAGCTGCTCAAAAGATTAAGGAAGTTTTGGCCTAGGCAATGGGTTTCCTATTTGCTTAAAAATGAATAAATTGCATTACCCAAGTAATGACTAGATTTTACCTAACTGTTGTCATCATAATTGCAGCCTTTTCTTCGGTTAATGCTCAAAGTTTTTATGCATTGCGGAGAGAGCGCTCTATTATTTTAACAGCCGGCTTGGGTTCATCTACTTATTTTGGTGATTTATCAAATCCTAAAAAGCTGATATCGCCTGATCCTTCTATTAATGTTGGATTACAATATTATATCACAAAACGGATTGCTCTCCGCACAGAATTAAACTGGTTTACTATTTCCGGGGATGATAAGGACGCTGACGAAAAAGGTCGCATTCGGAGAAATCTATCATTCTCATCTAGTAACCTGGAACTAAGCGCAGTAGGTATTATTAATCTTTACCAAAACGGAAATCGCTTTTATAGACGTCCCATGTTCAACGTCTATGTGTTTGGTGGCGTAGCTCTACTCTATATGAACCCGAAGACTAAGTATAAGGGTGAATGGGTGGCTTTACAGCCTCTACAAACAGAGGGTGTTTCTTATAGCCTGATACAACCGATCGTACCCTATGGTCTTGGTATTCGTTTTAAAGTTAGTCCACTTTTCAATGTTTCAGTGGAAGGTGGTTGGAGAAAAACATTTACTGACTATCTGGATGATGTGAGTACGGTTTATCCGGCTGTTATTCCATTTCTTTCAGACCGCGGTCAGGAAATCGGCTATCCGGCAAAGCCAGGCGGGATTCGGGGCAATCCAACCAACGATGACGCGTATATGCTTTTCAATGTAAAAGTCGAATATTACCTCCCTTGGCAAATCAACAGAAGAGGAAACGGTTTGATTGCGAAGAAGAAGAGTGCCTTTGTGCGGTATAATAAACGAGGCCGGTTAAAGAGATAATTCCTGCGGATTAGGCAAATACCTTCATTCAAGAGTTTTTCTGCTGCTACTCCTTATCTAATATCTCGTATCGAGAATAGCTGCTTTTGTATTCAGGAACCAATTCCTTCATCAAAGCAACCATTTTAAGCTCATTGTTATCGTAAACCAGATCATTGAAAAGCTCAATGAATTTGTTCACATCTTCATAGGTGTATTCTTTCACCTTTGCGATCATGATCTTGGAGTGATGGGTCGGGATGGTGTTCTCGTTTTTATTAAGTAGTTCTTCATAGAGCTTCTCTCCTTCCCGAAGGCCGGTGTAAATAATTTCAATATCACGGCCGGGCTCCAAACCTGAAAGATGCACCATTTTCTTAGCGAGATCGGCTATTCGAATGGCTCTTCCCATATCAAATATAAAAATCTCGCCTCCTTTGCCCATTGTGCCAGCCTCCAATACCAGTTGACAAGCTTCCGGAATTGTCATAAAGTAGCGGGTTACATCCGGATGTGTAACGGTGATGGGACCTCCATTTTGAATTTGCTTCTTAAACATTGGAATCACCGAACCATTCGAACCAAGCACATTGCCGAATCGGGTGGTGACAAATGCCGTTGAGTTTACATTATCCGCAAGAAAGTTACTGTACGATTGCACGTAGATTTCGGCTATCCGTTTGGAGCAGCCCATCACATTTGTTGGATTAACTGCCTTGTCAGTAGAAACCATCACAAATTTTGAAACGTGATGCTTAACTGACAGATCTGCGAGTAGTTTAGTACCCAAAATATTGCAAAGGATTGCTTCGGCTGGGTTAGATTCCATCATGGGCACATGCTTATAGGCAGCTGCATGATACACGATGTTCGGTTGGTGGAATTGAAAAATTGAGCTAATCCTTTCTTTATTGGTAATATCCGCCAGATACAACGTAACCTTCACATTGTAATTCAATTCCTTAATTTCTCTTTCTATGGCGTATAAATCAGATTCTGCCTGATCTACCAAAATCAAAGACATCGGCTCATATTGAATCACCTGCCGAACCAGTTCACTTCCTATCGAGCCGGCAGCTCCTGTAATGAGTACCTTTCTTCCCCGTAAATCGGCCTTCACACTTTGTTTGTCGAGATTAATAGCTTCTCTTCCCAACAAATCTTCAATATTAATTTCTTTAATCTGATTAAGGCTTAATTCGCCCTTCACCCATTTGTCAACTGGAGGGATGGTTCTGATTTTGATTTGATTTTTGATACATAAGTCTACCAGTTCATTTTTATCCTCCAATGAAATATCGCGAACGGTAATCACTATTTCATCCACACCAATCTCACGGAAAAGCCGCTCCATTTCTTCGTGCGAAGCCTTATAGATTTTAATTCCGTCCAGTACTTTACCTACCTTGTTTTTATCATTCTCGAAAAAACCAATAGTCTGTGTTCTCGGTGATGAGTCGATCACATGACGCGTAATGATACCTGTTTGGCCTGCGCCATAAATCATTACCCGCGATCTTTTAAATACCAGGTTTTTGTAATATGAGAAGAAGTATTTTACAAGTAAGCGATAGTTAAACAGCAATAAGGAAGAGGATAAAAACCCAATGATAATAACCGAATAAGGTATCAGGTTATTTTTAAAATTATAGTAGTAAATAAGATTGGCAACGGAAGAAATAACTGCATTCAAGAATACCATGGTCACAATTCGCACACCATCCTGAAGTCCCGTGTATCGAATGATACCTTTGTAAGAGCTGGTGATCAAAATAGCAACTAGTCCGAATAGCGCGGATAGGGAAATGCCTCGAAGAAAGTTACTCTGAACTAAGTCAATTAAAGAAAAATTGAACCGGAGAAGATATGCCAGAAAGCATGAAAAAGAAATAATTGATAAGTCTAAAAAGACTATCACCCAACGGGGTAAAATCTTGATATTTCTAATTGATTTTACAAACAACTTACAAAGTCTTTATTCTTCTTTTAAACAATTTTCTTCCGCCCAACACCCCTCCTATCCCAATCAGAATTTCGATTCCTCCGATTGGTACATCCGGATCTGTACCTCCACCCGGATCGCCCGGTTGCGCAAACACGATGAAGAAACAGCTTAAAAAAATGGTGGTTAGTACTAATTTCTTCATATTATTTCAAAATAACTCTATGTGCTACTGATTTTCCACCCGAGGTAATTTTCAAAAAATAAAGACCACTGCTGAATGGCTTAACGTTTAGTTGCCCTTCGAACATTTCTCCCACCTGCGTGAGCGGCATTTCAACTAATGATCGGCCATTTTGATCTATAAAGGTACATGAAACTTGTTGAGTAGCCCCAACGACTCTTACTCGAACTATTTCTGAAGCGGGATTAGGAAAAATACTGACTTCCTGCATTGGATCTTCTAAGCCAGTAACTATCGTAGTAATATTTACCGCACCTGCTCTTTCTTCACAACCCTGATAAGTAACCTTCAAATCGTAATCACCAGACTCTTTTACGATAAGATTAGAGGCTGTTTCGCCTACCATTGATTCATTGTTCAAGTACCATTGATTACCAGTTGAGAAGTTTGACTTTAATTCGCTGGCGGAGGTAAAATCTATTTTTGGCTCTGGATAGGAAGTTACTCCAACAACTACTTCCTTTCGAACTGAGCTTTCACATCCGTTTGCATTTACAACAGTCACAAAATACGAAGTGGTTGTTGCTAATGCAGCGGTAGTGAATTGTTTACCTTTAAAAACTGGAGAACGCTCAGTAGAACTTGTGTACCAATTATAGTTAACTCCTACCGGTGAAGTTGAGGTTATTGATAATTGAGCCTCACCCTCTCTACAAATTTTACTTTGCGCAAATTCAATAGGCAAACTTAAATTATTTACGTCCACCGATGCCACTGTGCTAATTTTTTGAGAAGAACAGCCAGTAATACCATTCGCTCGAACGAAATACTCAGTTGAAGAATTGAGAGGTTCTGTAATGAAAGTAACTCCTTCAAAAATAGGTGAGTTCGAGTTAGAAGAGTCAAACCATTGGTACGTGGCATTTGGTTCAGCCCCTTGAACTGTTAGGATATGGCGTTCACCTGCGCATACTAATTCTTTCGCTTTAACAACCTGCAAATTTGGTGAATAGTCGATCACGCTCGCCACCAATTGAATTCGTGATGAAGCACAACCATTTACATCTTTATAAACCACCTCTAGCGTCTTACTTTCTGTTAATGAAGGTATCAACAATTGGTCTCCAGTAGCTATTGGTGAAGATCCGTTTGGATTATACCATTCAAAAGTTCCGCCTGCTAATGTTGATGATGCTGACAAAGTAATTGATTCGGATTTACAAACTGGATTGATCTCATCAAACGAAATCGTTTCTGATAAATCATTCACATCAACAGAAGTCATTACTCTTTCACTTTCACAACCAGCCGAATTGACGGCAGAAACGAAATAACTGGTCGAATCTGATAGTATAGGTGTAACGAAAATAGCACCTGTTGCAATTGGTTGCGAACTATTCTGAGATTCAAACCATCTAAACTCAACATTTCCAGAACCACTGGTAGCTTGAAGATTAGCTGAACCAGGTTGGCACAAATTCGCACTCGATACAGATGTTACAGACGGTGTAGACTGACTATTCAATTCAATCACTTGATTCAAATATTGTTGTTCACATCCTGAGTTTACTTTTACTTTGATTGTATTGGTTGGAGCGTTCAGCCACTCGGCATTTGCGAATAGTGAAATTTCTGTTCCATCTCCTAGTGCCAGATTAGAGTAGAGAACGCCATTTACTTCTAAACTATACGTAAAACCATTTTGGCTTGCCAGTTTCAATACAGCATCGGAGCCACTGCAAAAGGTATTGTTTGCAATAATAGAACGCGTTACATCAACAGCCTGTGGTGCCATTGAAACCAAAGTGAACCGATTGGGCAAATGATACCGGGTAATGACAGGATTGGTTCCTGTTGTAACAACAGTTGCTTCGCTTATGTCAACTGTAAAACTGTAATTCGGATTTACAGACAAATCTATATCTGAATTCGTTTTTGAGTCATGAAGTTTCCATGGCAAAGCAGCTAATGAACCTTTTGGCATGAAATTGAAAACGTAATTAGCGGAAGTTTCACCCGCGTTTAACACATCATCAATATTCACTTTAAATGATTGATTGCAAGCAGAAGGAACAGCACTGATTGCTAATTTTTTTGCTGAAGCATCTGTCGATAAAATAGAAACGTCATGAACTTGCGTCACAACGGTTCCATCATCAATACTATTATCAAATTTGATTCCATCAAAAGAATCATAGATCAATTGACTATTTGGCGTAATTGCAATATGGGAGTAGTCGGTAATATTCGTAGATTCTTTAGTAAGGTTAATTTCTGCTCCGTCAATAATTACTTCAGCATCCCTGTAAAAGCTATAGGTGCCTGTCGTTTTAGCTGCTTCATTGATAGATAATGAAGCTCCGGCTGCACTTGATTGCACCCAGAAAGCTTGCCCCGGAGCGATGATAAAATTATCAGCAGTTCCATGTGATTGATGAATCCCCGTAGCGTTATCTCTTACCACAATCACATCAGCAATATTAGATTTTGTCCAGCCTGCCGAATTATTCCAAACAATAGGTGATGGATATGGATTACCAACTAAACTGAATCCATTGGCGCTTGGGTTAACTGGCATAGAAACGCCAGTGCTAACCGGATGAGTGCCCGTAAAATTAATCACCACAGTTCCAACGGCTCCGGTACCGGTATGTCGGAAGAAAGCAGAATAGCCTCTTCCGTTTGTGAATGTTGTTCCCGCGGTAGTTTGATTAGTCGTTGGGAAATCTTTGTAAAGATTAGTGGCCGTATTCCAAAAAAACAGAGATGGATTGTCGGTGTTACAAGCAACGCATGGAGGCGTAGATAAAGCAGTAGATGGATCCAGAAATTTTCCTGTGATTGGTATTGCCGCTTTCAATTGTGCGACTGTAGCTCCCACTACCGGAGCAGAAATATATCGGTAAATTCTATTTTCGCTTGACACAAAACGTTGAACGATGATATTGCCATTAATGCGGGAATTGGCAAAAGTCAATGCTGCCACTCGTCCATCATTTGAAGGATTATCACTTGTAGAAACGAATCGCAAAGAAGAACCTCCTGCCCCATTGGAATTTATGACAGCATTCGCTTCTCCAAAACTTAAAGAGCCGGCAACATCAGCTGTAAGTCCTGCGCCCAAATCGTTGGAAACATCTGTAGCAATTCCTTTATCAAATATGGTAAGGTTGTAAAACGATACGCTGTTGGATCCAGTGATGGTTCTGGAAGAGGCTGAGTTGGTTGTATTAAAAATAAACGTTCCTGTTCCGCCACTAAATGTTCCGTTGTTGATCAGATTACCCGCCAACGACACTGTACCTGAAGATCCTTGAAAGGATCCTGAATTAGTAAGGTTTCCGTTTATGATCAAAGAAGGTTCGGCACTTGTACGAGCGGTGAATGAACCAGTGATACTTACACTATTAAATGTCGCTGCACCTGCTCCTGACGCAACTGTGGTGCCATTAAATGTTGCGTTTCCAGTGCCAGCGGATAGAGTTCCATTAATAACTAAGTCACCGGCAATTGAATAATTTCCATTGGGAATTAAAGTGCCGGTACCCACCGTTACGTGGTTGAAATTCTTTGGACCAGCACCGGAAATTGTCAAGCCCGCAAAGGTCACTGTACCTGAAGTTGTGATGCTCCCGTTAACCGTGAGATTTCCATTAACTGTAACAGATGGTGTAATTGTGAGAATAGAAGAATTGTTAATGGTTACATTGTTGAATGCAATCGCGCTTCCAGTGCCGGTTACAGACTGAGTCGTGCCATTGAACGTGACAGTAGCTCCCGAAACCAAAGTCCCGGCAATATCCATATCACCTGAAACCGAATAACTTACTGCAGGAGTTAATGTTCCTGTTACTGATAAATTACCAAATGTTTTAGTGCCAGTTCCGGCAAATCTGGCTCCAGCTCCTGCCAAAATCAATGTGCCGGATGATGCTGATGAGTTTACATTTCCGTTACCTAAAATATCGTCCAAAATGGTGAGGTTACCACTTGAGGTGTATGTAAACGAAGCTCCTGTCACATTCAAATCTCCCACAGTGGCATTACCAGTTCCGGAAAAAGTACCACTACCACTCCAAGTCAAGTTACCACGAGAAGCAACAGAACTAATTTGAAATGATCCATTGTTAATCACATCTCCTGCTACGGAAGTATTAAAACTCCCACCGCTAGTTACTACTCCAGTCACGGTAATGTTATTGTAGTTTTCGGGTGCGGAGAGGTCTGTTGTTCCATTAAATAAAATAGTACCGTTTCCGTGGTTAAATGTTCCGGTAGAGGTAAAATTTCCCGAAATGCCCAACGTGGTTGACGGTGCAGTCATCGAGCTTGCGTTATTGATTACAACGGCATTCAGGTTCATTACTCCGCTGTTGGTAATAGTAGTCGTTCCTCCAAACGTGACGGTCACACCTCCGGGGTTCACCGTTGCTCCCACTCCTACGGTATAATTTCCATTTAAACGATAACCCACAGAAGGTGTAAAAGTACCTGTAACTGAAAGAGCATTAAATGTAGGAGAAACTGATCCTGTTAAAGTTGCTACAGCACCGGTGAAGGTGAAGGTAGACCCATTGGCGGCTGAGAAAGTGCCATTCGAAATAAAATTGCCGACCAACGAAATGCTATTTGCGCCACATGCAAAGGTTCCGGCAGAGAGC
Source organism: Cyclobacteriaceae bacterium (assembly GCA_044228465.1). Classification (GTDB taxonomy): domain Bacteria; phylum Bacteroidota; class Bacteroidia; order Cytophagales; family Cyclobacteriaceae; genus ELB16-189. The sequence continues at coordinate 35,118 of JBGAUU010000017.1, read as the reverse complement.
GTTAAGTTTCCGTTGATTGTAGTTAACGCTTGATTCAGCGTAGTAGTGCCGTTTCCTTGTTTAGTGAGGTCATTCAAAACGGTTGTGGATGCTGGTAATTCGGATCCGGTGTTGATATTGGTAGTGTTGGTATAAAGTACATTGTAGCTCGTTCCTCCAGGAGTATTGGTAAGTACTCCGGCTGAACGGGTAATCAAGCCACCTACGGCCATTGAAATAGTATTGCTGGTAAGCGTACCGTTGAGCAAATTTAAGTTTGTGACAGTAACTGAGCTTGAAGAAGTAATGGTACCTGTTTGGTTAAGTTCCAGTTTTAGTAAGTCTGTTCCCGATAGCGACAGTGAGCCTGATAGAGTACCCGATCCTTGTAAGATCAGTTGTGCAGTTGTGTTTACCCCTATTGATCCGCTGGTTTGCACTAGGGATCCATCAATGGTGAGTGAAAAGCCATTCAGGTCAAAAATGCCAGCACCACTATTTTGAGTCAGATTGGAAGGCAAAACCAAATTTCCCGCCAAGGAAACACCAGCCGTGTTGGTAATGGTCAGGTCTACAATGCTGGATAGTGTGCCATTGACAGTTAAATTCTGTGCACCCAATGTTCCATTTAACACAATCGAACCATTTCCACCAGTTCTGGTAATGGTTCCACCCGTTTGAGAAAAATCTCCCGCAACATTTATGGTTCCTGTATTATTACCTGTGGACATATTGATTGTTCCACTTGATTGACTGAACCCGCCTGCAATGGTAAAGCTATACTGTCCCGTAGTTTTTAATTGAGAATCTAAGGTTGCAGTTGATGCAAAATCAAAATCACCGGTAAGGGTTATATTCACCGGGCTTGCATTCGTACCAAAAGCTATTGCAGAGGTGCCGCCAACTGTAAAATCTCCTCCGATGGTTAGGTTATACGCAGTTCCAATCGAAAAACGAAGTTCCTGATTTCCAGTTTCGTTGATGAGCAAGTTACCGTTGACTGTTCGTAAATTTCCGGCCAGCGAGCGAGTTCCGGTTTGGGTACATTCCCAAACAAAATTTTGATAGGCATTGCTAGGAATCAAGGTTGGGTTAGTAGCGGTTATCCCTGTTACCCAACAAGTTGAATTCGCACCCCAAGTTGCCAATGGAATGGTTCCTCCATCGCGTGCATGCTGATAGGTTGAATTGGCTGCAAAAGAGAGCGCCCCTGTTGTGGTGATGGTTCCATTATTGATCAAATCCGAGCCGGTTCCATCTGCGATTGTAAGCGTTTGGCTGGCTGAAATGGTGAGCGTTACACCTGAAGCTATTGTTACCTGATCGGCTGATACACTGGCGGAAACAAAGATATTATGCTGAATGAGGATGGTGCCGGAAGCTGTATTAGGGGTTGGAAAAGCGGTAGACTCTAGTTTAAGCCATGAGCCGCCTGAAAAGACCTCCCAAGAAGTGTTATTCGACCACGCCCCACCGGCCTGATCCGTTCGATAATTTTGGGCGCTTAAAGCCCCCGGAATTACCAACAACAGCAACAAAAATTTTCTCATGGGATTATTATTATGATCAAAATACAAAGATACCTAAAACAATGCAATGACAATGAGTTTAGATACCCGTAAAGATTCTTTCGTAACCCTGATTTTAGGCAATCTGGCACTTTATTACCTCTATGACTGACAACATCTCACTAGATGTTAAGTTCGAGCCGGATGGTAGACAGAGACCTTGCACAAATAGCTCGTCAGAAACTCCATTTTGATAATTAGGATAGGATGCAAATACAGGCTGTTGATGCATCGGTTTCCATAATGGACGAGCTTCAATATTTTCCGCCTCCAGCGCCAAGCGGATTTTCTCCCGATCACAGTTCGCTTGCTGGGGATTAATGATTACAGTACTCAGCCATCGGTTGCTAAAGAAGGATGTCGGCTCTTGAGGAAAACTAAAGCCCTTATAATCAGATAGATGCTTTTGATAATGGTTAAAATTAGCTCTTCGAGCCTTAATTCTTTCCTCTAAAACCTTCAATTGTCCCCGACCAATGCCAGCGCAGATATTGCTTAATCGGTAATTGAAGCCAATTTCAGAATGCTGATAATGAGGTGCCTGATCACGGGCTTGGGTGGCCAGAAAACGAGCTTTTGATATCCATGCACCATTTTCTGAGACTAATGCGCCACCACCGCTGGTGGTGATTATTTTGTTTCCATTGAACGAGTAGACCCCTAAATCTCCAAAGGTACCGAGTTTTTTACCGTTTACCGTTGAGCCCAAAGCTTCTGCCGCATCTTCAATCACTGGAACATTATACTTACGCGCGATGGCCATAATCTGCTCGATTTTAGCCGGCATACCGTACAGATGAACTACAATAATGGCTTTCGGTGTTTTTCCCGTTTTTTTGATGCGATCTTTGATGGCGTGTTCTAATAAATCAGGATCCATATTCCAAGTCTCCCTTTCTGAGTCGATAAAAACCGGCACTGCTTTTTGGTAAGCAATCGGATTACAGGTTCCTGAAAAGGTAAATGACGAACAGATCACTTCGTCATTTTGTTGAACTCCCAAAATTATCAGCGCGAGGTGAATGGCTGCTGTACCCGATGATAAAGCGGCACAATGACTGATGGAATTGTATTGCGCCAATTCCGATTCAAAAGCGGTAATATGTGGCCCTACCGGGGAAATCCAATTTGTATCAAATGCTTCCTTCACGTAATCGAACTCCATGGTGCCCATGTGGGGCGATGACAAATAAATCTTGGGCTTGCTCATAGGGATAATTAACTAAAAACGCAAAGATAGTTTCTAAAAAATACAATTCTTCGGTTACACCAACTTCTGTTTATTCTTTTGATGCCAAAGTGCCGGAATTAGTAACAACATGAGTGTAGGATTGATGATAATGCGATGCAAAAAATTGAGCATGGGCCCATTGTATTCTGGCCAATAAATTCGAAGAATGAAATAGGGACACAGTAAAAATACAAAGCCAACGATCTGCACCCAGCATGCAAAGATGACATACTTTCTCTCTTGAAAAATGGCATATATCAAGAGGATGCTTAAGCTGTCGTTGATAATAAATCGGAGTGATCGATTGAAAACAAAAGACTCGTTTAAACTCAACGAGAAGAAATGTGAGGCGAAATTGACTTTTTGAAAAATAAAAAGTGCTAACAACCCTCCTAACGCTCCTACACCAATTACAATGCGCTTGGTTGTATTGCTCATGACGCTTGCGGCTTTGACTGAATGCGAATCCAGTATATCCATAACAATATTACAAACAAGTAAATGATGGCTGTAAACAAATACTTGTGACTGAAGTAGAGAAAATGAGGAAGTTTTAATGAAACTAAAAACAACAAACCAATACGCGCAATATTGATCATATATAAGAAAACCAACCCAAGAGGTACAAACCAAAGGAGCGTTTTCTTTATCTGGCCAAATGAAAATACAAAGGCCAGAAATACTATCATCACATTGAGGCTATTGCATCCTTCATAAACAGAGACAATTGTTTTTGCCTGATGAATGATAGCAACCGAAGGCTTATTTGGATAATCAGTAGCTGTGCTTGGCCAACCTAGCGCAGACAATATTCGAGCTGTGTGTTGAGAAACAAAATGCGTTACAGGGTCAGGTGAAGGTTCGAAAGCGGTAACATAGAATCCATACAGAATATTCAGCGACAGATACAACCCAAGAAATTTGAGTAGAAAAAAAATGGTAGGCTTAAATTCTTGCCAATTCATAAAGCCGATTGGATTTCTCTTGCCGGAATACCCACTACTGTTGAGTTTGGTTTTACATCTTTCGTTACCACTGCTCCAGAACCTATACGAGCGCCATCACCGACTTTAACTCCGGACAAAATATTCGCGCCACTTCCAATCAGTACCTCATTCCCAATAATTACTTCACCTGCAATGTTAACTCCGGGCATAATGGAACATGCATTTCCGATTTGAGTGCCATGACCAATTGTAGTTGCCAAATTAATCAGCACATGTTCTCCAACAAAAATATCAGCAGTCAAAATGCAACCGGCAGTCAGAATGGTGCCCCTGCCCAATTGAATAGAAGATGCATCTTGTAAAATTGCCTGTGGATGAATTAATACCGGGTATTGAATCGAATGATTGAATGCTAATTGTTGAAGTACGCTTGCTTTTGCCGTAACATCGCCAATGGCAAGAATCGCATTTAAATTTTTATTGAGCTTTGCTAAATCACAGATGGAACCCAGAACAGGCAATCTTTTGCTGAGTGTGGCCTTCTCCAATCGATCATCATAAAATCCAATGGCACGCCAGTTTTGCGTTGCCTGAATCAATGTTAGAATCTCGCGCGCTAAACCTCCACCTCCAATGATAACTATCTCTTCTCTCACAATGTTCGGGTTTTGATTATTCTGGCCGGATTGCCTACCACAGTTGCACCATCGGGAACATTTTTTGTAACCACTGAACCCGCGCCAACGACAGCCCACTTACCAATCACAACACCCGGCAGCAAAACAGAACCCGCGCCAATCAATGCCCCCTCACCTACTGTAACGCGGCCACAAAGAACTGCGCCTGGAGCTATGTGTACATACGAACCAATCACTCCGTCATGATCGATACTAGCACGTGTGTTGATTAAAATATGATTTCCAATTTGCGAATCGGCCTGTATGACCGAGCCCTGCATAACCATACAACCCAAACCAATTGATGCTCTACGAGACACTATTGCCGAAGTATGAATGAAATTCGTGAAAGCATGCCTTACTTGTTTTTCAACCTGTTGCCTTGCCGCATTATTACCAATGGAGATAATAGCTTTCGCTTGCGGTGCAATGGATGCTTCGTAGTTCGCGTAATTTGACAAATGCGCAAAAGCTTGATTAGGGTTTGGATCAACTACTGCAGCTACCATTATTGCCATGTCAGTTAAGCCATCGTAAACTACTTTAGCGTGCTCACCCGCACCAATCAATATAATTTCGTCTTTGTTCAAATGAGTTAACTATTTGCAGTCAAATTTAAGAATCTTTGATGATTCTATAGATCATTGCCTCTAAACCTTTCCATGGTTGCCGCAGTCGGGCTATTGATTCCCTCCGACTTCACCACTTTCAGTAAGGTGCGAAACATAATTTTTATGTCCAACCAAAACGACTGATTCTCCACATACCAAGCATCCAACTTAAATTTTGTTTGCCAATCAATGGCGTTTCGGCCATTTACTTGCGCCCAGCCTGTGATGCCGGGAGTCACCCAATGCCTTTTCTTTTGTTGCTCGTTGTAAAGACTTAAATATTCCACTAATAATGGACGAGGTCCTACAAAAGACATTTCTCCCTTAACTACATTTATAAGTTGAGGTATTTCATCCAATGATGTTTTACGAATGAACTTACCTATTTTCGTAAGACGTTCCACATCGCTTAATAATTCGCCATTACTATCTCTTCGCTCGTTCATCGTTTTGAACTTGATCAGGCGAAACAGTCGCTCGTTTTTACCCGGTCTAATTTGAGTAAACCAAACATGACCATCCTGAAAAAGGAATAACAAGATAACTATGACTAAAAACAAAGGACTAAGCAGCAATAACGCAACCAAACCTACCATTCGATCCAACGAAGGCTTTAGCCAATCGCGATACCATTTCATTTCTCTTGAATCTGGATTGGAATTATTCATCACCACATTTTGATTTTAACAATGACCTGTATTCCTCGAGAAGTTGATTCCATAAGTAGTGTTGGTCAAAATTAGCAACTAAATGTTCACGAGATTTTTTTGCAAAAGTATCTCTTACCTCAGCATGTGTAGCCAACCATTTCATGGCATTCATTAACTCCTCTGTGCTTTTAGAAGGCACAATCAAACCATTGATTTGATTCCGAATGATCTCATTACAACCATTGATGTTTGAAACGATACAGGGAACCTCTAAACTGCAAGCTTGCATAACTGCATTTGGAAATCCTTCGCGATAACTCGGAAAAGTAAAGACATCCATCATCATCAGCCACGGGCGCACATCTTGCTGAAAACCCGGCAAAATTACCCTTGGGTCGTTCTTAATAAAATCAAGTGTAGATTGAGGAAGCGGATCAAGCTCATGTTCGAAATCCCCAACTAAAAGCAAACGGGCATCTATCGTATCCGCTATTTTCCGAAATGCATCCACCAATTCTACCATTCCCTTATCGCGCACCATCCTTCCCACAAAACCAAAAACAATCGACTTGTTTGGCACTTCCCATTTGAGTCGTAATTGCTGCGCTTCTTCTTCGAGTTTCGCTGTACGTGAAAAGTAGTTGGTATCAATTCCGTTGCTGCTTCCATTACCGATCACTTTAAATTTCGTACGGGCGTGAGATGAATTGCTAAGAGACTTTTCAGGTTCAGGTAACAACTTAAACTCCTGATGAATAAAATCGAGTAGACCAAACGAATTAGGATACAGGCGATGTGCACAGAAAAAAGTAATTCGTTCGGTTAACTTCAGTATCCTCCGTTTCATCCCGGTTGCTTCCATTAAAGGTAAGCCCGCAATGGTATGCATCCGGATTGGCACCCGGCACAAGTATGCTGCCATCATTCCCAAAAGGCCGGCTTTCGGAGTATGTGTATGTACAATGTGCGGCTTGAAGGAACGCATCAATCGAATCAATTGAATCAAGCAATATAAATCTTGAAAAGGTGTGATGGAGCGCGTCATGGGTATTACCCGATGAGCTATTTGCTGTGAAAGAATATCCGATACTTCTTTTCCATCCGCACTCACTGCCAAAACTTCAAAATTTTGTTTTTGAAAAAAATTCAATTGTCCTTTCAATAGCACCTTCAGCGAAACAGGCGCAGTCGTAATTCGGATGATGCGAGGCGATGCTGTCATTGAAATAATTACCCCTTCTCGTTTAACTTTTCGTCAACCATAGGAATCACGCGTCTTCTGGGCATTCTAAATTTACCTGAAATTTTCTTCGTTACAGAAACTAATTTCTGTTCGTTTAGCAAAAAAACTACTCCCAAAAAAATCCAAAACAAAGTATCACGCAATCCATTGTGCGTAATGCTATAAGCAAAGATGGGAAGGAAGTATAACAACTCGAAAAAAGTACTCTTCCTAAAAATGGCAATCAGGAATCGGATGAAAAAAGTAAATCCGATTATTCCATAGCAAAAAATAAGCGTTCCAAACGAAGAGTGTATTTCTCCGGCATCGAGTAATGTACTGAATCGATTGTATCCACCCTCGCCCGCACCCAATATCATGTACTCCGGATCATTCACAATTCGGTCGTATCCACGTCCTTCATAAGAGTCATCCTTTGACTCTCCAATTGTTTGAAAACGATTGAGCGAATAGTTAAAGAGTTTAGTCCCCAACTCCTGTTGCGAAATAAAAAATCCGCCAATGGTAATAGCGATTGCCAACACGATAAACTGCCGGATACTAAACAATCCCTGATTTAATACGGCTAGCGTGATTAGAATTAGTGAGCCGGCCAGAGCCGCTTTGGATGAGGAAAGTAATGTGAGGAAGAAAAAACTAAAATACGATATGAGTTGAAAGTAGATGGGCATCTTCACATATCGAACAGCATAAATAAATAACGATCCGGAAAGCAAAGCATAATACCCTAATTGGTTGGGGTTATTAAAGAACAAAGCATTACGCGTTCCCAACGAGCCCATGGCAAAAGACAATGCCACCTGTATAATCATGCCTAATCCAATGCCATAGGTGGTGTATGTCAAAAAGCGATCTTTAAACGCGCGCGAAAGAACTACAATGGAACGAAGCGCAAAAAAATTGAAAATATAAAAAAACGAGTGTACAAAAGTTGGAAATCTTTTTTCAAAGCTTTGATCGATAAAAAAATACCAGATCGTGTTGACGATGGTAACGTAAATGACAAACATCCGGTGGCGATCTACTACAGTTGCCTGAGTGCCTGCTAGCGGCTTTAAGCCTCTAAAAAAAATATACATAAAGAGCAACGCCATAATCCAATCGGCCGGTTGTGGCATGCCGCTTCCAAAAACCAAGAAAGGATTAAGAATGAAAAACAAAAACCAAGCATACAACAGCCAGTTCGGAAGCTTGAGCGCAGATGTTTTGCTAATGGCCATTGACCAAATTTAAAATATGATTGGTAATGTAAGATACACTATCTCCTCTGTTTGACAATTGCGTTTTTATATAGGCAAGTGATTTCTCTTTTAGTACTGCTTGGTCGACTGTAATCGCATTCCAGACTGATTGCTTAAAGTCTGTATCCACATCGATTCCTATCGCACTTCCTGATTGAACATAGTCAAACACATAACCATACCCCGGTAATTTGATTACGACTATGGGTACGTTTACCATCATCGATTCTAATCCAACGGTGGAAGCTAGCACAACAGTCAAATCCATCTTTCGCAAATACTCAAACAATGAAAATTGTTGCGCCCAAATAATTCGATTCGTATCAATATTCGCGACTGCTGTTTTGAACGATTCCAAATCTTCACGTGGATGCAGGCGAACAAACAAATGAATGTCGCGCTCATCCATCATTTCTTTCATAGATCGAACGAAGGTGGTAAACAGTCGGATCTTATCATCGTGTGAACAAAACCCTTGATCGTCTACCGGATTGGAAACATACAGGATGTTGTGTTTTGCGAAAGGGATTTGATGATTCTCCAAATTCAATTTCTGATTGAATATACTATCGAAACGGGGATTACCTGCTGAAATTACTTTTGACTTAACACCGAGATTTAAAAAATAGCGAGTAGATGCCTCTCCCCACGTTAAAATTTCTTTCGCTCCATTAGTGCCGTAGGGCATTCCTCCTTCTTCATTCGGAAGCGGGAATCGAATTCCTTCTTGAAAAAGAAGAAAAGAGATTTTCTTTTTGGTGAACCATTTGCATATTTTACTGAACGGATAGGCAATGTCATTTGGCACCACTGCCCAATCAGGAGAAGGCTGATTAGCTCGGGCTAACTCCTTTTTAACTTTTAAATGCCAGATCGCTTCGCGAATCAAATTTCGAATCAACCCTTGATTGCCGCCAATATATTTCTTGCCGGTGGAAGTGCTCGTGCCCTTCAGTTTCAAACTTGCCAAACACACATACGGGATGCGTAAGTCCTGAAGTTCTTGAACAGGTGTTTGCATTCTTCTGAATTCGCAAAGAGAAATAAGTACCACCTGAACATGATTCAATTTCAATTGTATCATGATTGGCTTGACCATTTGCCAATGATGATTGGGATTGGAAATATAAAAATGGATAACCTTCATTGTTCAATTGCCGAAATGTAGCTAGATATTGCTTCTTCTACACGAAATTTTTGAACACTCAATTGCCCCTGCTGACGAAGAGTATGAGCGAGAGACGGATTCGATAATACCTGAGCCATAGCTTCAGCCAATGCAGCAGGATTTTTCACTGGAACCAACAGTCCGTTTTCACCTGGGCGATCAATAATTTCATCAGGACCAGAAGGGCAATTGGTAGAGACAGCTGGAGCACCGCATGCCATCGCTTGTATCAACACTCCAGGCATGCCCTCGTGCAATGAGGATAACACAAACAAATCACATTTTGAAAAATACTTGAAGGGATTGATATCAAATCCGGCAAAGTATACGCGATCTTTCAAGTCAACAGAAATCAAGTTTTGAATCTCGTTCAGTAATGGCCCTTCACCCAAAAGAAATAACCGGCAAGGCATGGTTTGATTAAGCAAATGAAATGCTTGGATCAAAGTAGCGTGATCTTTCTGATATACGAAGCGGCCGGCATGAACGATTACAGGCATGGTTCTATCTTTTGCAAACCAAGGATGATCAACCGATTCATTTGCTTGTTCCGGGATAGAAGGTTCAACCATTGGATTGTAAACGATTCGTACTTTCTGCTCTGCCACCAGCAACCATTCCTTCATATCCTTTCTTACACCTTCCGATACAGCCGTTAGTTGGTTGGCAAAACGATAAAAAAGAAATTTGGCCACCAACATAGTCAATCGCTTTGCGCGACTTTTGCCGGGAGGAAAAAGAATGTTTCTTTCGGACAGCACCGAGCGCCATTTTCGAAACGGGTTTAGGAACGAAGCAATGGCCAAGGGAATATTCGTGCCACCATCAATCGAAAAAACAACATCCGGTGACTCCTTCTTTGCGAAACGTAAGATAGGAGGAACAAAAAACCACAAGCTGGTAACATTGGCGCTGGTTACTTTTACATCGGCCGGAAGGCTTTTCAAATATTCACCTTCGGACTTCATTAAGAGCAAAGAAACCTCATATTTGGTTCTATCCAAATGATGCAAGAGAATCGAAGCAACGCGCTCAGCTCCACCCTGCCCCATCGCAGATTTTACAATTACTATTTTCTTTCTTTGATGACTAGTCATTTGATATCGGTGACAATCATTGATTTTTTTGAAGTAATCATAGCTAATTGCACCGGGCTCATGCTGTGTGGTGGTGCTGCCATTAAGCTTTTCAAAATCTCTTTCTTTTCTGGGCCAAGCAAAAGTAAAACCACTTCATCTGATTGAGTAATCAAAGGCATGGAAATACTTAATCGGATTTGATCGGTAGCCGGATGTTTGGTATGAAATGCCAATGATGCTGCTTTTGCTTCTACCAAATTTGAATGGAATATAGATGCTGTATGCTCATCGGTACCTGCTCCTAACAAGATAAAATCAAAACCTCGTTGATCGATAAATTTACGCTTCAATTCTTCCTGATACTTTTCGATGGCCATTTCCGGTTTTGATAAATCAGTTTGAAAAGGATAAAAATGAGCCGAAATAGTAGTAAAGCCTAAGCGACTTGCTTCACCAAAATTACTTTCTTTGTCTTCAAACGAAACCCATCGCTCGTCCACCCAAAAGAAGTTTACCTTATTCCAATGGTGTAATTGAGAAGCCTGGTTGATCAACCCATTAAAAAATGATGCCGGAGAAGATCCTCCTGAAACAGCCACATTGAAAACGCCTTTTGTAGAAATGCTTTGATTGGCAACTTGAAAAAAATGGTTTACCAAAAAATCAAAAGCCTCCTTGCGTTCCCAAAAGCGCTTAATTTCCATTGGTCCAAATTGCGTTTACTTCCAAAAGCGAATCTACCACCGAAATAGAACTTTGTAGTTGCCAATATAAATTCAGGGATTGCGAATTGCGCGCGATAAAATTCAAACGGGTCTCTTTAGCTGCTTCGTAATCGGTGGTGGCATCGCCTACAAACCAACAGGCTGATGGATTCAAATTGTATTTTTGAATCATCTCTAAAACAATCTGCGTTTTAGAGCGAGGTATGCCGCATACTTCCTTAAAGTATTTTGTTAAATCTCGTTTCTCAACAATTTCCTTAAGTTCCTGTTCAGGTGTACCTGAAGCAACGAAACACAGACATTGTTGATAGATGGATTGCAAAAGCTCTTTAGCACCCGGGACAAAAGGTGATTGAACCACTTTATCGAAAGCCAGATTTGAAAACTGCTTGCCCAACTCCTGACTTTCAAATTCCGAAAGTGGTTGGTGCAAAAGATTTTCGTAAATCCATTCAAATTTCTTGAAGCGAGATACGCCCTGGTTTTGCAAATGGTGTTGCTTAATCGATTCCTGTAAATGCGGATATTGTTTAAACAGCTCTACGAAAGCATCGGTCTTCACATCAGCTGATTCGAGAATGACTCCATCAAAATCAAAAAAAACAGCTTGGGGAAATGATTTCACGCTAGGCACTTTTTTCGTTGTGAATCATTTCAATCACTTGAATGAGTCCCTGCCCCATATCGACATATTCATTCGAAACCAGCTTCTTGCCTATCTTAGGTGTGAATGTGTAAGGTGTAACTGAATAATGACCAGATGCCGCACCGTGTGTGTTCTTAAATTGAATCTTTACTTCTTTGCCCAATATCTCACCAAACATGTTGAACAAATCTGAAATTGATAAGCGATCGTTGCCTGTTAATGTCAGATGTTTGTTTGCGTAAGCATCGTCCATTGCTTTGGTGCTCAGCAACGCAGCATCTTGCACGTGAATGTATTCGCGCTTATCATCTTGTGATCCATCGTAAACAATTTCTTCATCTTGCATGACTTTCTTTAACAACCGATACACCCCGTTAGATTGATTGGTGCGAGTGCCATACAAACTACCGAATCGTAAAATGGTAAACGACAGCCCATAGCGAGAGCCGTATTCTTCGATATAGTTTTCGCAGGCTTGTTTGCTGCATCGGTAAAAACCTCCATGCGTGCTGTAAACATACACAGTGCTGCCAAAAATAAATCGCTTTACCTTCGCCTTTTTGGATGCTTCCAGCAAATTCACAGTTCCTAAAATATTTACCTCTACTGTTTCACGCGGCTTATCTTTTGCTTCATTCAAATCAGCAAGTGCGGCCAAGTGGTAAACCGCATCAAATTTTTGCTGAAACAGTTGATCCAAAAACGATTCATCAAGAATGCTGCCCACCACCATTTTTTGGCGATCAGGCTGCAAGTAGATGGAAGGAGTTCTATCCAGAATGGTCACTTCATGTCCTGCCTCCGTAAGTGCATCGGCAACATGGCTGCCTAAAAAACCTGATCCACCGGTGACTAAAACTTTACTCATTATTTTTAAAATAATTAATCAAATTGATGGCTGACTCTAACTCCATGTTGGTGCGTGTCTCTAAAGTAAACGTGCCGATGTGAGGTGTCAACACCACATTCTGTAGTTGCGTAAGCGGCCCAGTGTATGGCTCCTGATCGAAAACATCGAGATAGGCACCGGCAGACGGATTCTTAACTAAGAAGTCATGCAACGCCTGTTCATGAATTAAATCACCTCTCGAAGTATTTAAAATAAGAGCATCGCGTTTCAATTTTGCCATCGATTCGCTATTCAATAATCCTTTCGTTTCAGAAGTGGATGGAATATGTAAACTGATGATATCTGCCTGACTCCAAATTTCATCGAGGTCATTCACTTGCTTACCTATCGATGCATCAATCGGAGTCGTATAGAATGGATCGTAAATCAAAAGTTTGCACGAGAACCCATTTAACATCCGTGCTACTGCCTGCCCAACTTTTCCGAAGCCAATAATGCCAACCGTTTTATGAGAAATATTCACTCCCATTTTCTTTTCCCACTTCCCTGCTACCAACAGTTGGTGTTGAGAAACGATCTTCCGCGAAAGCGCTAACAAACCGGAAATGGTTAATTCCGCTACGGCTGTTACATGTACCTGTGGCGTGTTGAACAACGAGATTTTCATTGCCTTCAGCGCTTCTTTGTCGATGCCATCGGTGCCGGCACCGCAGCGTGAAATTACTTTTAGCTTAGGCAATTTATCCAACACACTTTTGGGATACGCTTCCGTGCCGGCAATCACTCCATCTTTATCCGCCATTAACTCGATGGTTTCCTCTGGAGTTAATTTGCGTTTGAGGGGATTGATTACATATTCAATGCCAGCTTCCTTCAACCGATCGAGCGGTTCACGGCTTTCGGTAGCAAAAGATGAAGTGGAGATGAGGATTTTCTTCATGACTGTAAATGGCTGCAATTTACCATTCCCATGGAGATTTTTTGATTCGCTCAGCCACATCGGCCGGGTTTTTCAACCACCATTCTGAAATACCTAAGTCGAAGTGCGTATGAATATCTCGGCCTGTCACCCAAGTGCGAATAATGGGAAGGGATTTCTTGCCCATCCACCACCAGGGGCTTACGCCATCCCGGCTTTGAACGGTTTGCTTTCTAAATGCCCAAACTCCCTGATCGTAATAATAGGCTTTGGGATACGACTGACGCTCGGTTGAAACATTTCTGTTCTTGTCGCCATACGGTTCTAATATGCCAGCTTCGTTGATTGACATGGCGCGCAGCGGGTGGTCATCCTGCGCTTCCCACACCGTCATACACGAGTCTAAATCGGGGCGCTCGTCTAATTGGGTCAGGCAATGATCAATGATCTTACCGTCAATCATTACTGTATTTCCCAAAAGCAACACTACGTTTGCCAAATTCTTTACGCGGGCATCCACATATTCTACCGCATGCTTAATCACATCGCCATGGTTGATATGGTCTCCGCCCAATTCATCGGGGCGGTTGATAATCTCCGCACCGTATTTGGTACTTGCTTCGGCTATTTCGGCTCCATCTGTTGATACGTACACTTTATCAATTTTCAGTGCATCTATGGAAGCTTTAATCGGATAGTAAACCAACGGTTTGCCTTCTACCTCATAAACGTTTTTGTTAATGATGGATTTACTTCCAGCGCGTGCAGTAATAATGGCTACGTTCATTAAACAGTTTTATTAAATTTATAAATGATGAATTTCCTTTCTACAAAATTAATTTTAATTGGTGGATTTCACGGCATAAATACCCAATGAGCCAGCCGTGCGGTAAGAATGCAAAAACGCATACTTACGTCCTTTCACCAATCGCAGTAATGCATTGAAGATAGTTTGCCAAAAGAAGAAAAGTGGTTTTAACTTTCGTGTACCGGTAGCGTGTGATAGGGTGCTTGGAATGAAGCCCCAGCCGGGCCACATATCCTTTAATTCAAATTGACTGCTTTCGCAAAGTTGATACATGCCACCCGGAGTAAAGTGAAAACACGATTGCCCATGCCAGCTTTCCCAAAAACTTCCGGTAGCAATTAAGTTTCCTCCCGAACTCAACACCCGGCTCATTTCTTTGAAAGCAACGAATGGGTTTGCAAAATGCTCGAGTGTAGCCGTTGTAACAATTAAATCAAAACTGGCATCAGCAAATGGTAATCGATGGGCGTCAATTAAATACTCAGCTCCGCTAGACCAGTAATCTACTGATACAATTTCAGTAAAACCAATACCATGCAGATATCGCTTCGTTCCACCATTGCCACAGCCTAAATCGAGAATCCGGATGGCGTTGCCTTTAGAAGAAAGTAGTTCTTGTAAGTAGAACATGCTTTCCTTGTGTAGCTTGGTACCAAACTTTTTCAACACTTCGCCCCTGCTCAAACCATTGAATTTTGAAGTGGTAGCTCGCCCAAAAGAATGAATGTCTTTAAAGGATAATAACCGTTGTGGGAGCTTGAAGTTTACTTGATAAGTAGTTGAAACATCCGTAGCGCGCAAATCAATTACCGGTTTGCCATCAACCGATTCAAAACCATACTTCCTGCCACATTTTTGACAGGTCAAACCATTTTCCATAGGCGTTAATTCAGCAAAGTCCAACGGACAAACAAGGGATGTTTTCATTCTATATTATGAGTTAGGTAAAATTCTTTGTGCTCTGACAGTCCAGGTAAAGTTAGTTTCAAATTTTTGGAAAGCCTCACTGGCAAGTTTATTCCGTAAAGAATCATCTTGTAAGCGATTGATTGCCTCTTTCCATGCACTTATATCTCCGGCAGGCACCAAAATGGATTCGTTTTCACTAAGCACCTCTCTGAGCACCTGCAAATCAGAGCATACAATTGGTTTCTTTGCTGCCATGTATTCAAATATCTTGAGCGGAGACATATAACCGCTTGTATTCTTTCCGCTTTTCACGGAAGTATCAAGCTGATAAGGAGCCATTACAATATCAAATTGCTTGGTTAATTGGCTTGCGATGGACGGGGCAACAAAACCGTAGCACCGAACATTAGCGGGGAATTCCATCAAGTTCAAATTCTTCATGATTGTCGCCTGATCTCCACCTACGATATGAAAATCCATGGCTGGCAGTTCGTTGGCTAATCGAAGCAAAATATCGATACCTCGACCGCGCTGAATGGATCCCACATAGCCAATCTGCAGCTGCCCCTTCCCTTTGGTAAGTGAAGTAATGCTACCGGTATCACTACCTACTATCGATGCACCATCATGCAGTACCTCGATTTTCGAACTTGATAACTCCGGGCACTCCATAGTAATGATTTGCCGAAGCTTGTCAGAGATCACAATCAACTTCAACATAGTTGAGGAATGAATGACGCGCTTAAACACAAATTGAAAATGCTTGGGAAGCGTATGAACCGGATTATGGGTTTCAAAAGAAAACGATTTACAAAAGAAAGAACATAAATAAATTGAGAAAAAAGAGCGACCAAATACGAAGTTGGGCTTCCACCTCCAATAAATCAACAGCGAATAAATGGCATGAAAAAAAAGGAGGCCCGGAATTTTAGGCATACTGTTCTGCTTTACGCGAAAACTCCTTTTCACTCCATAATGGTTGAAAATATCTTGATCGATGTGCTCACCTTTCAACCCAACTAATACTACGTCATGCCCTAATGATGCAAAAGCTTCACACATTTTCATGACATGCACACTATTGGCAGACTGAGACGGAAGAATGGAATCGGACAGGTATAGAATTTTCATTTTGCCGACTCGATTAAGAATGATGTCTTGTATTCAGAATGAACTGAATCATTTGATGTACTTTGGTCGCCTGCTCTTCGCGAGAATATTTCATTCTCCATTCATCATTCACATTCATTCTGTATTGCTTTCGAAAGTTGTGCGAAGATACGAATTGCAGGAATTCCGGGCTTTCGAAATTGAGTAACTGGTTGGTTTGGCTTAACACCTGAGAAATATACCCTCCAAAGTTGTTGAACAAAACCACTGGCAACCCGGTGGCGACATAATCATACAGTTTACTGGATGGTATGTGTGGATTGTCTTCGTATTCGGAATGAATCAAAGCGTCATATCTTACCACTTCAGCAAACAATTTTTCGATAGGTAACGGCTGAAGGAGGTTAAGCTTCAAGTTCGGATTATTAGTTGCAACCTTCAAAAAACCTTGAAAAGCTTTTTCCTGGCAGCCAAAGAAGTCCACTACTATTGGCAGTTGATGTGACTGCGCAAAATCTGCTAAGGCACTCAGGTGTTTTTGCATGTTTTGCGAATCGTAAACACTGCCCCAGTAAGCCAACCGAATTGTTGGATTCGTTGGAAGTTCGTAATTATTTTGAATGAATGTATTTTTAAAATAACCATTCTCAATTACAAAGCCTTTCTTGCGAATGAATTGCCGGATGTGTTGAACAGATTGTGGATGAACGCTACTAAAAGCGGCAATAGAAGAAGTTAATTTCAGTTCCAATGATTTTTCAGAGGGTAATAATAAATCAAGGATACGTGTAATCCACGTAGGTTCAACTTTACTGCGCAAGGACCCTTCACTATTCCATTCATCTCTGTAATCAATACTCCAAGGGGTCTTGAACTCCCGATGTATTTCATAACCTACACGAAGTCGGTTAAAAGGGCCAGCTGAAATTATGATGAGATCGAACTGTTGCTTTTTTTCTTCTTTCTTGATTGCTTGAATAAAGTTCGAATTGAGAATATCGTAAACCGAAAATCGAAGGAGGTATTTGATGATCGATATGTTGCGCCAACCACTTTGTGCTTGTGAAATTGTATGAATGGTAATCTCTTCATCGGCCAAACTAGCTGCTTGCTTCAAAGCACTCGCTTCCGCGAATGTGAATACATGCAGATCATATTTCTTAGTCAATTCGAGCACGAATGCCAAATTGCGATTAGAAGAAGTTTTAATAATGGGCGGCAAACTGTCCGCTACGTATGCGATTCTTCTCTTTCTCGTTTGGTCAACTTTGGAATGCATGGTAGCTTATATTTCTAAACAAGAGGAAAAATTGATCAATGATGAAGTCTTTTGTTTCACTTGAACCAACTTTAGGAGTTGTTCACAAATTTGATTTGCGTCCGGTTGCGCCAAACCATTAGCCTTACCATCTGAAATCAAATCTTCAAATGATTGAACACCCACTTCTTCTAAAACTAAAGTAGGAACACCCATTAAGGTAGATTCGATCACCGATCCGGAGAATTTTGAAATATGAACAGCGGCTTTATTAAGCAAGACAGGAAGCGGTAGTTCGGAGGCCAAATTCAGCTCAACTACATCCGTCAAGTGATGCTGCTCTAAAAGTCGCTTAACTTCATCTTGTTCATTTTTCGAGGTCTTAGGATGCAAACGGATCCACCAGCTATAATGCTCTTTGGTTTTACCCATTGCCTCCAGCAAGTAATCATCCAGTGGTGGCTTCAAAGGTTGATGCGTATATAATATCAAGGGCTTCGTGACTGCACTCAGCTGTTGATCATTGACTGAATGATTCGTCTCGATTAACCAAGGATTCCCTGACAATCGAACGGTTATACTAGTTGTATTCGCAAATTGTTCACTTAAAAATGCGTAAGTATTTTCATCCCATACCCAAAATTCGTCTGGTAATACATTGTAACTATTGTACGGAACTTTCGAAAATATGTAGGCTGCATGTAATTTGCTGATGGTGCCATGCTGCATATCCACGGATTTGATCTGCAGTTCTTTGGCTGCCATATTCATTCCATACATTTCATTGGAATAGTAGCACAACCCAAATGAAACCGAAGCTTGGCTTTTTTTGAATACAGATAAATAAAAATTCTTCCACGCCAAAATCGCGTGCAATGCTTTAATCAACTTAACCTGATTTACTTTGGCATAGGAAGGAAATAATTCTTTAAGCTGATGACTGAATTCATAAAATTCATCGTCACGTATAAGTTTTCCCCATTCCTTTCGAAACGAAACTTTAGGATCATAAAAGTTTACCAGCCATTTGGCTTCGATTGCTCCATTTAATTCGGGGCTTTCTTCTAGGCGATTGTAGCGAATAAAGGTTGTCGTTTGATTTTTTGCCGCCAGATACTTCATCATGGGGGAAAAGTACCGATTGATGAGTGCTCCTTTCCATTTGACTTCATGTGTATGGGCGCCTGAAAAGATGTATCGTGAAGGTTTTACGTTTACGGTGAGTTTATAAAAATATCCACGTAGGTTCCACCTGACAAATTGCAGCCCTCTTTTCCAAAGTGGAACCTTCTCTTTTGATTTTAGTACTGCACCATTTTTAAACTCATGAGAGAATATCTGATTCTTAAGTACAGGCCAGAATTGAATACCTCCAATTGTCCACTTTTCAACCGGAAAAGAATTCTCCAGTAACAAAAGTCGGTCAATTATTTGTTTACGTTTTTCAAACTTCATTGTACCACTTCTTATTTTTAGTCAACAAAATAATGGATACAACTAAAAGCAGGATGGTGAGTGCTGCCTTTAGAATAAAATGAAAATCAACAATGATGTACGCTAATATTGTGGCGACAATCGTGATAACCAACCAAACCTCCGGGTAATATTTAACCGGATTAATTTCCTTAAAGACTTTAAAATAAAATCCGGAATAGCCCATATACATATATGAAATAAATGTTGTGTAAGCGGCCACCTCAAAACCCCATATAGGAATTGCCACCAGGTTCATTACCACATTGGTAATACCGGCAATAAATGAAACGCGCCATAGAATTTTCGTCTTCTCCGTGTAGAGTAGCTTAGCATTTGCGCCTGCGTACATCGGGCGATAGTTAAAAGCCATCACCATAATAATACCAAGCCGAAATGATTCCTTCAAGCTTTCGTTTCGGATCATCAACCAAAAAATTTCCTTCAGCCAGATGCAAAAAATAAACGTGCCAATAATAAATGCTCCTTGCCAGAGGAAAATCAAATTTCGCGCCTTATGATCTTGCGACTTCTTATAATACGAGTTTAATATCGGGCCTATTGCTGTTGTGCCGGCCGCGGCTAATTGCGATGCGGGTGTACTCACCAAGGTTGCCACATTGTATGTACCAATCCGAGAAGTATCAATGTGCATGATGTCCATAATCGCTTTATCTGAACTGCCCAATAAATAGCCCGAATAATGGTGAGGCACGGTAGGCAAACTGACTTTCAAAGACTGTTTGATAAGCCTCCACTTATAATTTAAAATAGGTGTTATTTTCAGAACGAAGTTTAGCGGATAATAAAAAGAAATGTTCGTAAGAATCCCAACGATAAATGTGGACCAAAACCAGCCCATATATCCTATTTTCAATACGCTGATAAAATAGATATTCAAGGCGATGGTAAGTAATCCAAAAACAACCGAGCGCAAAGCGATTTGAAAAGGTTGCTGATTAATCTGATAGTAGGTGGAACAAATTGTTTGAGTCTGCCCAAAGAAAACGAGTGGCAGCACATTTAATCCAACAATCATCCATCGGTTATCAATCGCCTCAGCCGGTGTAATGATATAAATCAAAATCGAAAGAATAATTGCATAGGCAAAATTCCACAGCGTAAGAAATCCATACACTTGCCGCCATAACCATTTGTAATGGTTGGGAGATTTGAAAAAACTATTTACCAACACCAAGCGTAAGCCCAAACTTGCAAAAACAGAAATAGCAGTTGCATAAGCAGTGATAACCCCGGATACTCCATAATCAACCGGAGTGAGGTCTTTGGTAATAATAGGCAGAGCCAAAAAACTGGCCAGCTTGGTAAGTTGTGGAGCTAACCCATAAATTGCTGTGTGCGAAAAAAGACGCTTCAGCATGGATTAGATTTTAAGAGCGTCATAATTTTTTCAAATACAAATCGCTGACCGCTCGGGTTAAGATGAATGAAGTCTGACATAACTGCCTCACGGCTTATATCATCCACTGAAATATAATTACGGTCTCCTGCGGATTTTAACAGCTCATTGAACTCACCTATTCGGGCGGAAATTCCGGGCACCCGCTTTTCGTATTCCTCACATGAAGGTAAAATTCCAATCACCCAAAAGGTCGCATTCGGAAATAGTGATTTTATTTCTACGATTGAATTTTTAAACTTTTGGGGAGACGTATAAGTTGTATTGCGCAAAGCACGCAACTGGCGTGAATATTTTTTGATGAGTGGTAACAAAATTGACCTAATACCCCACAGTTTTTTTATAAACTCCAATTCAAATTCGCTCAAGGCACGAGGCGCACAATCCACAATGCCGCATTGTATCACCACCACTTCCGGGGCAAACACCTTGTGATATTCAACTTGCCTTAAAACATCGCCAATGGTTCCTCCCCCCAATGAAACCTGATGAACTTCGAAATGCTGCTTAAGTAAAACAGGCCATGTGTCTTCGTACGCACACATTTCCGGTTGAAGCCTTGGAAGACTTAGTGAATCCCCTAAAACCAGAAGTTTCTTCATGAAGCAATTTCACGGTTAGCTTTGGCGTAATCGATGGGCTGGCCGATATCTATCCAGTAATCTTCAAAACGATAAACCACCGCACGCTTCTTTTCCTTCAACAAATCGTGAAACAAAGTTGGCATATCGTAGAATTCGTCTTTCGGAACATGCTTGAGCACCGTTGGATTTAATATATAGATTCCCGCATTTACAAAGTGATCCAACTTCGGTTTTTCTACCAACCCTGTCAACACCATATTTTGATCAAATTCCACACAGGCATACGGAACTTCAAATGATTGAGGCCGCACACACATCGTTGCTTCTGCTTCGGCATTTGAATGAAAAGATAATGCCTCAGAGAAATCAAGGTTCGTCAAGATATCTCCATTTACTACGATCATCGGTGTCGAGATTGATTGGGCATTGATGAGGCTGAGTGCACCGGCTGTACCCAATCGTTTTGATTCCAGCGTATATAAAATTGAAACACCCCAATTTTCACCATTCTTAAAATAATCCTGTATGACAGCTGCTTTGTGGTTAAGGCAAAGTACAAAGTTTGAAAATCCCTGTAGTTTAAAATTTTCGATGATATGCTCAAGAATAGGTTTACCCATCACAGGCAACATTGGCTTGGGTGTGTCGGATGTAAGTGCTCCTAGTCGCGAACCCAATCCACCTGACATAATCACCACTGTGTTCGGTCGCTTCTCAATCGAAAGATTTTCGATATAAACAACTTCAATCAGTCGTCCATCTTCGCTTACAACCGGCATGTGGCGCTTACGAAGTTCTTTTAATCTCCTGCGTATAATTGAATGAGGTGTACCCTGTTTTTCAACAATCGGGTTTGTATTAATGATATTTCGAAGGTCAAGCGTTTTATTTAAAATACCTCTTCGTAAATCGCCATCCGTAATAATTCCTTTTAGTTTTTGGTCATTATCTACTACGGGAAGAAAACCATTTCCGTTGTTATCCAGTAAACGAATGGCTTCATCAAGCGTAGTATTCTCATTTAAAATGAGATAATTCATAATAAAACGTTAGTTGTAATGAGTTCATCTTGTTCCAAAGCTTTACCCAACGTACGATTCACAACTTCTTCATAGCGAGTAAAAGTAAAATCAGGGTTATCGACAAGTTTCAGTCGAATATTTTCTTTTGAAAGAATAGCACCTTTCATCAATGGGGTAGCTGCTACGCATCTCAATTGTCTATTTCGATAAACCACCTCCGAACTCGTCATCCTGAAAGAATCAGACAAGTTTCCAATAATATTTATATCTAAAAATTTTAGATTGGAAACGATAGTTGCAATTTTCTCAGGTGAAACTGCAGAAGCAAAGTCAATCCGATTGACACCCTCATCTACTGCAATGTGTTTTTCAAAAACCGTGGCGCCTAAAAGTCTGGCATAATCATTACTTGTAATAGCATGAACGTGATCATAAGATGAATGGTCAGCGTAGCCAATCAACTGATCGGGAAACAACTGTTTTAACAATGTGATCTTGTTCAACTTGATATCTTCCAATTGACTTGGAAATGATTGAAATCCGACCATCAACACACGCAACTGATTCAAAAAGAAATCACGCATTGTCAATATCTCTTCCAAGGTTCGCCCACCCACTCCAAGAATAACTCCTACACCTGACTTCTTGATTGCATCGAGCAGATCGATGTCATTGAATGAAACCGAGTGAATATCGATATATTTTACATTCCTTGCGCCTGCTAATTCTACCGCCTCGATGTTAAGAGGCATTAAAATAATATCCAATCCCTTCGATGCCGTGTAGTCAAACAGTTGAGCCCACTTTTGTTTCGTGAAACAATAAGAAGCAAGATCAGCATAAGCTTTATGACGTGTTGACACAAAATCACTGCATTGCGTGAGGACTTGAAATTTCACTCCCTTCGCTCCCGCTCCGAGAGATGCATCAATTAATCTGATGAGATAATCATAATCGCCCTGATGGTGAAAAGCTGTTTCGGTATAAAGATATGAGCTATTCATATAACTGAATCATTTCGGATTGGCGAATTCGATTGTCAATATCGTTCTTAAATTCCGCAAAAGTCATTGTTCTTCCATACGGCAATTTAATATCACCTTCACTTTTGATTTGTTTGCCAGGGAGATTTTTATCATGATCCAGAAAAAGATCTAAAATGGTTTTATGCATCAAGGAGCTACCCGGCTTCCAATTTGCATATTTCAGAATACCTCTTGCTCGCTCAAAGTCCATATAAGTATCGACAGTAACGGAGTAGCTGCCGAAGTCTTCGCGAAATGGTTTAATCACTCCGCATTTGAAATTCGTTGGATCAAACATATAGAGCATTAAATATTCGCTCATAGTTGGGTCCATCATTTCGTTGCACTTTAGTAGAGCAGCGTGTGTCATCAATTCCGCAGTTGCTCCGATGGGCACATCTATCACTCGCACATAATCCAAATTCTTATCCTGCATTAAGGATAGTTGCAAAGGAATGTACTCAACAGCTGTGAATGGGTTATCTCCTGTAATACGAATCAAAACATCCGCATTCTCATGTTTTCCTACTGCCAGCATTCGCTCGATAACCATGTCTGCTGATCCTCGGTATATTTTTACTTGTTTGCGTATGGCAACGTCTTCCAATATGTCGTCCGGCTGCTCGGTAGAGGTACAGATATACACTTCATTTACTTCCTTCACCGCCTTTACCCGATCAATTAAAAATTCAATCATAGAGATAGAGGGATAAATATCTCTGAGCACTTTAAGTGGCAGGCGCTTCGATACAGTTCGGGCAATGATACACGCAACGACTTTTGTCATACTACACGATTCCTCATTTAGACAAGATCCGTAAACTGAAATGGCTTATCAAACTCTAAATCTACTTTCGCTTTTCTACCGATCAAGGTTTCATAGTACTCGGGTGCTATTCCTGTGGCAGGTCTTTTAAAATCCAAATCATTGCGTTGTATGATTTCTCCTGCTTTGATTGTTCGGGTGGTGACTATGCTCCTTCTAAACGATTCAATACGATCGGGTTTCTCCTGTACCTGAATACGCGTGGAGCCAAGTGCTGCCGCCACCCGTTTCGTTTCGATGCACATGGTACGTAACTCTTCTGGATTGGCAGAAACCTTATGATCCCAGCCTTCCATATTCTTATCTAAAGTAAAATGCTTTTCAATCAAACAAACTCCCTTCACTACCGATGAAATGGGTATGGATGTTCCTAATGTATGATCACTAAAGCCAATGGGGTAAGTAGGATACATCGTTCGTAAACTGTCAATATTATTCAAATTGACTTGTTCATCTTTCGGTGGATAAATTGATATGCAATGCAGAATGACAATTTGATTATTTCCGGCACGCTCGATCGTGCGAATCGCCTTATCAATTTCATAAAGCTCACTTAGTCCGGTGGAAATCACCATGGGCTTCCCTTTTCGAGCTACGTAATCCAGAAATGGATAATTGTTCAAATCCATTGAAGCAATTTTAATAAAAGGTGCTTTGAGCACATTCACCAAAAAATCGACTTCTTTTTTTGAAAAAGGTGTTGAGGTACAATCGATGCCTATTTCATCTGCTAATTTTTTCATTTGCAGCAACTCATCTTCCGAAATGGAATACGCGTCTACAATTGATTCTAGCGTAAAATCAGTTCTATTTCTATAATCATCTGCAATAAAATAATTATCCTCGTAGGTTTTTCGGGAGAATATAGAATCTTTCGACCATGATTGAAACTTAACACAATCTGCTCCAGCCTCTTTGGCTGCTACGATCAACTTCCGCGCGAGTTCCATGTCGCCATTGTGGTTAGAACCTAGTTCTGCAATAATATAGGGAGTCGAAAAATCCGCTACGGCTCTCTGAACAGTTAATTGAATCTTACTCATACACTAAATTGGTTTCTTCCCACCAAAAGGGGTTTACATCTATCTTAACTTTCTTTTCATTCCAATTATCGAGTTGTTGTAAGCAGTTTTCTACCTTTTTCAACTCGTCAACAAAATTATACCCTTCTCCTTCCAGCGCGCGGAAGTGCATTTGCTTCACATTGATTACGTGTTGCATGCGCTCTTTGGTTAGTGAACGGATGCCAGCGATGTTACCATCATGCTGCCGATACAAGGTTTCACAACGGGTAGTAAAGATAGCTATCAAATTGCGCTTCTCTAAGATCTGATAAAAAATATACCAGTCAGGTGCCATCACTGGGCGATCGGTTAGCCACGTAGAGGCAATTACCCTTTTGATTGAGCTATTACCTAGGCCGACAATATTTTTATCCAGAATAAAGGATGAATCAAATTCAAAGCCATCGGCTATTCTCGAAGACCAAATCAATGGCTCTTCGATCATACCGGCTGCGTTTGTAAGTGTCAAATCATTTACCACTACATCGTATTTGTCCAGCAATTCAGCAGCCACTGCTACACGGTTTTCAGACATCGAGTCGTCTGCGTCCATAAACACATATCCCTCAAAATCTAAATTGGCCAATATCTGCAAGGATCGAATGCGAATAGTGGCAATCGAGCCACTCATGTCATGAATTGTAACTGGAATACTGCCCAATTGAAAATACTGTAAAGCGTCTGCTACGCCATCGTTGAATACGATTAACTCAAAATCCTTTAAAGTTTGGCGCTGAAGTGCTTCAATCAACTGTTTGACAAACGGAATTGCTTTCGGATAAAAGTAGGTTACAACTGCAATCCGCATCATGTGATAGAAAAGAAATTAGATATTATAAATATCGGTCTTGTAGAGCGCTAGATTTGCAGGTTGTTTAAACCATTTAATTGTTTCTTCTAGACCTCTTTGTAAGGAATACTGTGGTTGCCAACCTGTAGCTTCTTTTAGTTTTTGGTTTGAGCCAAATAAGCGGAATACTTCGCTCTTGGAAGGACGTAAGCGTTGTTCATCAGAAACAATTTTGGCTGACGGGTTAATTTGACGAATCAATTCCTGCGCCAATTCACCTACAGAAATTTCTGATTGCGTGGCGATATTTACTTCTTCTCCAATCAGTCTATTCGACTTCGCGATTTCAATAAATCCTCTACACGTATCTTTTACGAATAAAAGGTCTCGGGTGGGCGTAGTATCTCCTAATTCAATCTTATCCTTGCCGGCCAGCAGTTGCGTAATAATGGTTGGAATAACAGCTCGAGCGGATTGTCGTGGGCCGTAGGTATTAAACGGTCGCACAATCGTCAATGGCAATTCAAAACTTCTATAAAATGAATCCGCAATACTATCAGCTCCAATCTTCGATGCTGAATAAGGCGATTGAGGTTGTTTGGGATGCTCTTCCGTAATCGGAACAAATCGGGCGGTGCCATACACCTCAGAAGTTGAAGTTACCAATACCCGTTCTATTTTTAAATCACGCGCAGCCTGAACAATATTCAGTGTTCCTTTTACATTCGTATCGATGTAGGTATCGGGAGAATGATAACTGAACGGAATGGCGATCAATGCAGCTAGGTGAAAAACAATATCTACATTTTTCATGGCCACCCGAACTCCGTTAGGGTCACGAATATCACCACTAATTACTTCGAGTTGCTTTTTCTCTTCAACTGAAAAGTGATCTATCCAGCCCCAGCTATTAAACGAATTATAAAAAACAAAAACCTTTACTTTGCATCCCTCCTGCAAGAGCGTTTGTACGAGATGGCTACCAATAAAGCCATCTGCCCCTGTCACCAATACACGTTTACCTTGTAAGCTCATACCCGGTTAATATCAGTCGGTATAATAACTCTGATCATCCAATTTTTTCTTTCTTCCATAACTATAACTATACCCATAGCCATAATTATAACCATAGTTTCCATAACCATAGCCCAAACCTGATTTTCGCAAATCGTTGAAGAGAATGCTGATGTTATTCATCTTACCGCTTTGGTAATACTCCTCTAAAGACTGGAGTACCTCACGTGGAGTGTAATCCTGACGCACGACAAATAAAGTATGGTTAACTAATGGTGCCAATACAAACGCGTCTGTAACCAAACCCAATGGCGGTGTATCTAAAATGATAAAATCAAATTGCGTTTTTAGGTAAGTTAGTAACGCGGTCATTGCTGGTTTGAGCAATAACTCACTTGGGTTGGGTGGCACAGCACCCCCGCTGATAAAATAGAGATTATCGATAGCTGTCGTTTGAATGATCGATTCGAGGTTAGTAAGTGATGAAAGATATTGACTTAAACCGCGATCATTATTCAAATTAAGCTCACTATACAATTTTGGTTTACGCAAGTCGGCACCCACAATCACTGTTTTCTTTCCTGCCAATGCAAATGCAGAAGCAAGATTAAGTGTAGTGAATGTTTTTCCTTCACCCGGAATGGATGAAGTGACCATAAAGATTTGTTTGTCTTTGTTGTCCGTAAAGTAACTCAGGTTCGAACGCAACGCACGAAATGATTCAGCCATAGCTGATTTAGGTTTCTCTACAATTACTAATGGATTGCTTTGTGGGTTATGACCAATACCTGCAATAATCGGCACACTCGAGTAGCTTTCAATATCTTCACGTGATTGAATGCGGGTGTTGAGGAGCTCAGCACCTACAAACAAAAGCAATGGTAACAACAGTCCCACTACCCCACCTACCACATAGTTTAACCAAATCTTGGGTGAAATCGGGCTTCCGGCCATGGGTGGGTTTACAACTACAATATCTGAAGTTGTCGATGCTTCTGACAACCCTGCCTCCGTACGCTTTTGAAGTAAGAAAACATACAAGCTTTCTTTCAAAGAATAATTGCGCTGAATAGAAATCAGTTCGCGTTCGGTACGTGGAAGTTTATGAAGTTGGTCTTCCACAATCTTTATTTGTTCATTGATAAAGCGAACGTTGATGGCCTGCGTTTGGCGTGAATTGTCAATGGTCTTTAAAATATCTTTTTTAATCAATGCAATTACCTGCAACTTCGATTGTAAGGCCGGATTGTCTTCCGTGCGCTCCACGCCTTTGGTAGAATTACTCTTATAGAGATTTACCTGCGCTTGTTGCTCAATTAACTGACCAATTAATTGCGAAACAATATTGTCGTTAATACCAACACTAGCCGGAGTAAAAATACCATCATACTGATTTGTTTTTAGCAAATCGGTAATGTAAGTAAAGTAATTATCTAACAACTTGTATTGAAATTTTTGATCTTCTAAGCCCAACAACTTCTGATACAAGCGAGACGTTTCCTGATCTAAATTGGTGGTAATGTTTTTCTTTTTGAATAGCTCTACTTTGTCTTCATATTGCTTGAGCGAGTCGCCAATAATCAATAATTGGTTATCTAAAAATTTCATAGCCATTTTAGACACCTTATTCTTCTTTTCGACATCGTAAATCTGATAGCGTTCAATAAATCGATTCAAGAAGTCAATTTCTTTTTTTGGTACTGAGCCTGAAACTTGCAAACTAACAACAGAAGCGCCAGGCTCGGCCCAAGATACTTTTAGTTTAGCTGAATAAATCTTTGCTAGCTGGTATGAATCCTGAAACGTAACTAAAAATGGTTTGGAGATATAAGCACTCAAATCTCCTTTCCTCAATACATTCAATGTGAATCCATTAATTTTTACTGGAGAATCAAATGGAAGATTCGAATAACTTTTGCCTTCCTCATCTTCCTTCATTCCTTTGTAAGAAACCGAATATGTTTTATCAGATGTAATCGTAAAAGTAATTGGGCGCCCCACTCCCGATTCAATTTTAAAAGCTACCGGAAATTGCGGGTCGTAGTATTCAGTGGTTTTGATATCACCTTCCTTGTGAAGGGATGCATTAAAATTGAGCCCTTCAATTACCTCTTGCAAAAGAGGATACGACTTCATGATATAAATTTCGTTGTAGAAATTTCGGTACGGGTTTACCAATTCATTATTATAAAGAAACTTTGCCCCGGCACTCTCTTCATTTTCTTTGATAATGATAGATGCGTTTACCTGGTAAATTCGAGTG
Source organism: Cyclobacteriaceae bacterium (assembly GCA_044228465.1). Lineage (GTDB taxonomy): Bacteria > Bacteroidota > Bacteroidia > Cytophagales > Cyclobacteriaceae > ELB16-189. The sequence goes on along the minus strand of JBGAUU010000017.1, from coordinate 6,018 downwards.
CTGTATCTATTGACAACATAAGCAATCGCTACTCCAATTAACACCGACAATACAAGCACGTACCAAAAACGTATAACACGCGCCAGTACTCGTTTAATATTGATAACATTTGGCTTTTGGCCGGTGGACTCCATTGTCCCTTGATCCGAATTTATGGAAGAGTTCAATTAGCGCTTGCTTAAGGTATAAACTAACAAACCAAATGAAATGGCAGTTGTAATAATTGCCAAGTTGGTGGTGAAATATCTGCGGAATGTTCTTTGCCGAAGCGGTGGAACAATGATCAAATCATTTTGCTGCACGTAAAAATAGGGCGATTCAATAAATTTTTCATCCAATAGATTTACATAATGGACTTCTGTTATCGTTCCTTTCTGCCGAATCACTTTAATCGTTTTCCGGTCGGCTAATTCAGAAAGCCCTCCTGCCATACCAATTGCCTCCATCATCGTAACACGTGGGTTCATCGAAGTGATCGTTTTCTCTCCGTTTACTTCCCCCAGCACCGTAAATCGAAAGTTGAGCATGCGCACCCGCACAATCACATCCGGCATGTATTTACTGGCAGCTTCCCTTATTTTTTCTTGTGCCTGAAAAATGGTCAAGCCTGCTACTTTAATTTTACCTAAGATAGCGTATTGGATTTCCCCTTCGGTATTTACAAAAATTCCATTTTGGGCAGCTCCTTGGCCGCCATTCGGCATGTTAGAGCCCATGCGTGGGTTTAACTTTGACAGGAAATCAAATTGATCACTCTCGTCACTCAGCGTTTCAAAATTGATGCTCAACATATCCAGTGGCTGGATTTTGTACTCGTTGAATACTAGGTTGTGTGAACGCAGGACGGTGTCGCGTGGAAAATCTCGTTTCTTTAAATCGTCTTTTTGTAAATAGACTAATTTATTGAGAGGTACACATCCAACGCAGCTTAGCAGAAGAAGGGCTATCAAAATTAATGAAGGATTGCGCGAGGTTCTACAATAATTCTTTATCACAAATGCTGCTTTAAATCCAAAATATTGCGAAAATTAGGAAAAATATCACATCCCATGAAAATTATTAAGGTTGGGCTTACGCTGGCTGTTACCGTTTCACTCGTATACTTTCTTAATACAAGTCACAACTTTGGTTCACCCATTCCACCGTTGGGCAAGTTCCTTAGTCCCTTTCAAGGCTTTTGGCAAAATGCACAGACGTCCAATCAAAATTCTGAGACGCTCTCAATTCCTTGTTTAAAGGATAAAGTAACCATTGTTTATGACAGCGTTCTCATTCCTCACATTTACGCCTCTAATGATGAAGATCTCTTTACCGCTCAAGGTTACATCACCGCTAGGAATCGGCTTTGGCAAATGGAGTTTCAAACACACGCTGCTGCAGGTAGAATAAGCGAAATCATAGGCAAAGCCGCGCTCGATTTTGATCGCACACAACGCAGGCTGGGCATGGGATATGCCGCGGAAGTTTCCGTGAAATCGATGGAAAGTAACCCAACGGCCAAGCTCATGGTGGACAGCTATACAGCAGGAATTAACGCCTACATCCAATCATTGGATGCGGCATCATTACCGATTGAATATAAACTACTTGGCTATGAGCCGGAGCCTTGGACCAATATGAAGAGTGCTTATTTATTGAAATACATGGCCAAGACTTTGAACACCGGAGAACGTGATTTAGAGATGACCAACGCATTGAAGTTGTTTGGAAAAGAAACAATCGAACTTCTCTTTCCTGATAATGAAGAAGTTGCTGATCCTATTGTAGACAGAACCAATCAATGGAATTTCAAACCTACCACATTAGATTCTGTGGAGCTTTCAGTGCCTGCACAACTCGTTCATTTGAAGCCCTTTGAAAAGTCGCCTCCGGATGTGGGTAGCAACAATTGGGCGATAGCCGGAATAAAAACGGCCGCAGGCTCTCCCATTCTTTGTAACGATCCACATCTGGAACTCAATCTCCCTTCCATTTGGTACATTGTTCACTTATCGGCTCCCGGAATTAATTCGATGGGCGCTTCGCTTCCGGGTGCTCCTTCGATTATTAGTGGCTTTAATGATTCTATCGCATGGGGTGTTACGAATGCGCAACGCGACTTGGTTGATTGGTTTCGAATTGAATTCAAAGACAATTCAAAAAAGGAATACAAACTCGATGGCAATTGGGTAGCCGCCAAAAAGCGAGTGGAGGAAATAAAGGTGAAGGGCGAGCCTATTTATTATGATACAGTAACTTATACTCATCAAGGCCCGGTTGTGTATGACAGTTCTTTCCATGGATCAAATGAGAAAAGTCATTTTGCTTATCGATGGATTGCTCATGATCCTTCTGAAGAAGTGATGACATTTTATAAGTTAAATCGCGCCAAAAATCATGCTGACTACATGGAGGCACTCAATCACTATAGTTCACCGGCACAAAATTTTGTATTTGCCAGTGTGAGTGGCGATATCGCGATGCGCATTCAAGGGAAGTATCCCATTCGAAGAAAAAATGAGGGTAAGTTTATTTTGGATGGCACCAAGTCTTCTAGCGATTGGCAAGGCTTTATCCCCAACGATCAAAACGTGATGGATAAAAACCCGGCACGCGGATTTGTTAGTTCAGCAAACCAATACCCTTCAGATGCAACCTATCCTTACTATGTGCAAGCCAGCAATTGGGAAGCTTATCGTAACAGAAGAATCAACCAAGTATTGGCGGTTTTGAATAAAGTTACACCTCAGGATCTGATGAAACTTCAATTGGATAATTTTAACTTGAAAGCATCTGAAAGCCTGCCCACATTTCTTTCAAATTTAGATTCTGTCAGCCTTACCGGTGAAGCACAGGAAGCCTACAAAATCTTAAAGGCATGGAATTACAAAAACGAAATTGATTCAGAAGGAGCTTCTTACTACGAAGCGTGGATTCGCGCGTTTGTCCCAATGGTTTGGGATGAGTTTGAGGACAAAGAGGTGGCACTGCCATGGCCATCTACTTACCTCACCATCAAGCTGATGAAAGAACAACCCGAGCTATCTTTCTTCGATATTAAAAGCACTCCGGAAAAAGAGACTGTGAAAGAAATCATTCGCAAATCATTTGCAGAGGCTGTAGAGATCATTTCAAAATGGAAGAAAGAAAAAAGCGCTAATCCAAGATGGGCGAGCTACAAAGACGCCATCGTGAATCACCTGCTAAGGCAGAAAGCATTTAGCTATAATATTGAACATGGTGGTAACAGCAGTATTGTAAACGCGCACTCTAAAACTCACGGACCGAGTTGGCGCATGGTGGTAAGTCTTGAAAAAAATGGAATCAATGCTTGGGGCGTTTATCCGGGTGGACAGTCAGGCAATCCTGGAAGTCCTTATTACAACAACTTGCTGAATTTGTGGACACAAGGCAAATATGTCAAGTTTAAGTTTACCTCTGAAAGTGAAAAAATGAAAGGAAAAGAATTGGCTACCATCACTTTAAACCCTGCATCAAAATGAAATTCATCATTCAAATTGTAGTTACCATCATTATCGGTTTTGCCTTGCAATCTTTTCTTCCCTGGTGGACACTGGCCGTCGGAGCATTTGGTGTTGCTTATTTTATTGACAATAAAGCGTTGGCATCATTCGCTGCCGGCTTCCTAGGCGCTGCCTTACTGTGGATAGGAATGGCTTATTATTTAGATTATGCCACCCAATCTATCATTACTGAAAAGGTAAATAAACTGCTGCCGCTCAATGCGTTTGTCTTGACCGGATTAATTGGTGGCATTGTGGGGGGATTGAGCGCGCTGACAGGAACATTTCTTCGCCAGAAGTAAATTTAAGGCAAAAAATAGCTTTAGGCGATTGTATTAAGCCCAATCTGCTTATATTTGCGTTCTTTTTCAGATCCACGGAGAGGTGGGTGAGTGGCTGAAACCAATAGTTTGCTAAACTGTCGTAGGGGTTAAACTCTACCGGGGGTTCGAATCCCCCCCTCTCCGCAAAATTTACATGACTGTTAATCTCGATTTTCAGTTCATAAGAAGTGTCAGGTTTTTCGGCAGACTAAGCTTCGGAATAATCTGGTCTCGTAGCTCAGCTGGATAGAGCAACTGCCTTCTAAGCAGTAGGTCATTGGTTCGAATCCAATCGGGATCACAAAAAATAGTTGGCGTGTTAAGATGTTTTTATATCTTCGCGCCTCGTTAAGCGAAAAGCTTAACAAAACGGGGTGTGGCGTAGCCCGGTATCGCGTGGCGCTGAGGCGCCAAGGTCGTACGAATCTAGGCTTGGATGTTGTTTAAAAATTAGTTATTCTTCGGGGTGTAGCGTAGCCCGGTATCGCGCTTGGTTTGGGACCAAGAGGTCGTCAGTTCGAATCTGGCCACCCCGACAATAAAGCTCCTTATTAAAGGGGCTTTTTTTGTTTCTATGCTCTTCACTGTTTACATCTTATTCAGCAAATCCACTCAGAAGTATTACACCGGATCAACACAAGATTTGGAAAACAGATTGCTCGAACACAACAGCGGTGAAACAAAATCGATTGAACACGGAATCCCTTGGGAAGTAGTTTGGAAGACACTTCTACCCTCGCGTGCTGAAGCCGTGCAATTGGAAACCAAAATCAAAAAAAGAGGGGCCAAAAGATCTATCCCAAGAAGAGCTTAATTTGTTGCTTCTGCCGAAGCTAAAAACCACAGTTATAGCTGCTGTTTTATTCTACCCTCTTTTGTAATTTTAAGTACCGTGCTTTTTAATTTATGAACCCTGCTACTCCCATTAATGCTATCTTCTTCTAAAGTACTTTCATCTGAGTTTATCCTAATGGTAACGTTCTCAATTGTCGAAGTCTCGAGGAAATAATATTCAGCTTCTGTTTCAGTTTTCCCAATTCGAAGAAGGTCAATAAAATTACCATTGCTTCCCATGGTTAGTAAATAGAGAACCTTAAATTCACCATCAAAAACTGCCGAAAAAACAGGCTTACCAACAATAATTTTAATCGAGATTGTGTCCGATAGCTTGTGCTCTTTCAATTGATAATACTTCATTTGCCCTCTGGATTGTATCTGATTCCGAATCTCGTTGAAATATTCAAGACCTTGAATCTCTTTCAATCCTTTAGTTACAAACGACTCAACAAATAGTGAGTCAACATCGAATTTAAAATATCTTTGATGCTGATCATGTCGATGGGTTTTGGTGCATGAAATTAACATGAAAAACAAAAGCCCAATCAATAGTGGTTTCATTAGTCAAAATTAAAATAGGAATTACGTATCACAATCAGATATGCATGATGATAACCTATCTTAATAGATGGTATACATATCTAGCACCATCTGAATAAAATTGCCATTTTTCTTTTCTAAAAGCATAAGTCACGAGATCATCCCACCCTTCAAAATCTATGCTCCCTCCACACTTTCATCACTTCACGCTCGGTACCATTCTCATCATAGAAGCCAGTGTCGCGCCAGATTTTGTTGAAGTCGTCCGGTGAGCCAATCTGCTGCCAAAACAAATCATAATCACGCACTATAAAGTTTACCATAAACCGTGTGTCGTGGCGTGCGCACACGGCAAACAAGTTTTGAAAAAATTGTTTTTGCTTAACCTCACTTCCTTGATATACCAATGTGCCGCCCAGCAGTGTCATCTCTTGTGCCGGATAACTGGTTTCGCAAATAGCAATTGGTTTCGTGGAGAGTGATACGATAGACTCAAGTACTGCTTCACCGGGCACTTCATTTGCCAGAAAAGAACTCAACTGCGGATGTAACGATAACCCAAAGTAATCACTGTCTGCCAGTAAATCATTTAGCGCATTTTTTTGATCAGTCACATTCGCATCGGTATAGCCCGCCAGATCAAATCCGGTAACAGATACAAAGATGGGTAACGTTGGGTAGAGCTTTTTCAATTCCGTGTAAACGAAATGATTCAACTCAATGTAATGACTCCACTCACCGGGCTGGTTGACCTTCAATAAATTAGATTCAATTCCAATCGCTAAGAACTGAGGATTGAAATATGCCACGATGCG
>JBGAUU010000016.1:0-53020 GCA_044228465.1 Cyclobacteriaceae bacterium | reverse complement strand
ATAGCTACCTTTCCACGCTAAGGTTAATTGAAAAGAAGCAATCAATCTATAAATTCAGTAATGTTGCCTATTTACCAAAAGACCACAACTATCACATGTACTTACTTGACAGATATTTTGAATTATTCTACAATGATGACTCCGAGGCTAAACCTTAGACATCCTAATCTAGAGAGAGGAAAATGCATGGCCTCCAACAATGTATCCTAATTTGGGCGCAAGTCTTCTGATTGGTAGTAACATCTGACTTATGCCGATAAATATCTCTATCTAAACGGTTTTTAGAACTTACATTGCTATCGAAGCTCTTGCGGCAGGGATAGTAGTGGAAAGCCCGCAGCTAAGAGGAAGCATACTGGCGCGAGGACTTGTAACGGATAGCCCGAAAGCCGCCCAAGAAAAAACAAACTCCTACTTATTCTAGCTCAGCTGTAAGGTAGTCTGTGTTAATCTAATCTACAGTCCTTAGTCTGCTTCTCTTAAGCTATTTGCTCTCAAAAAAGCACCAAATTATCCAACAACAAGCCTAAAGCCTACCGCAGCACCCTCAAAGCTCGAATCACTAAGCTATTAGGCTATCCATTTAAGCATCGAGGGTATAGCGAAAGGCAAAAAGGCTACCGCTCTGTGTTAATTACCTCATCATTTAAAGTTTAGGCTTCAACGGGTAGCTTTCGGGGGTGCCGCTGTATGCTCGTAGGCTTTCGCTGTATCCTTTAAGGGTACACGATAAAGCAAAAAGCTTGTTTGGGTAGGCTCGGAGGGTACAGCTGTAGGCTCGAAGCATACAGCGGTATATTGATTGCATACTGCAGTAAGAGAAAAATTGGAAAGATGAAAAAATAAAAAAAACCGGACTCCCTTGTGGAAGTACCGGGTAAAACAACAAATTAACTCAGAATGGGTCTTATGCTTGCGGGTCAGTATCCGGATTTTGCTTGCTGCTTCGTTTTCTGCATTGTTTCTTAAAGCGCTCCTTCAACTTCAACTCTACGCTTTTTAATCTGGGTATTCGTTTAGACGAAGACTGTACCAACTCGTAAATGTGTAAGCTGGCATCCATCGATTCGCGGCCAACTGCCATGTAGGTGCTGTCTACCTTTTCGTTAAGTGAGTTGAGTAATAGTTTTACTTCTCCTAATATTTTAAACAGGTTAGTGTCCTTTACATATTCTACTTTATCAAAGGCAGGAGGTAAGATTTCGGGAAAGTTCACAGACGCGAGGTACGCCTCTTGTGCAAAGTCTACACTTTTTGGACCTGGTTTCATCATCTTGCTGCGCTCGTCATTCGATAGCGAAATCAGATAAGGCATTTTAAAATTGATGGTTTCGATGGCTGCTTTTACAGCATCAATGTCTGCCTGTGGCATGATAAACGAAATGAGAGATTTGTTCATGGTTTTTTTGATTTTATTTGATCGTTACTTTTTTACCTCGCCTTCAGGGATGTTGATTTTATGAATTCGAGATATCAAATTCATTCCAAATTGTGTGGCAATCAAAAAACAAGGAAATTGATACTAATTTGAGGGGTAGACTTTCACAACTGACGAAATAAAACAAAAAATGAGTTTTGAAGAAGGTTGTGGGAGAAGAGCGATCAGTAATTTGTGGTAGTTTAAGTTGCTGATCTTAGGTTGCAATTGCGCTCATGGTGTTTGGTTGCAAATTGATTTTTTTAGAATAAGAATAGGAATATGTCTTATTGCAATCTTCAAATCGAATAGGAGTCATCAACTGATCATTGATTGTTGAACCAAAAACATTTTTAAACCTTGTTCTCTCATATCTCACGTCTCACATCTCATGTCTTAAGTCGGCCTCAACAATAGTTTCTTATCCAAAAAATGACTAAATTCAGAATGTACTAAGCGACTGAAATGATAGCCAATAAATTCAATATTGCGGGATTAACCACCGAGCAGGTCACCGTTTCACGGCAACAGCACGGTGCCAATACACTCCACTACAAGAAAGAAAACACACTGCTCGATACACTGATACGAATGGTAAAAGAGCCTATGATGATTCTGCTATTAGTGGCATCGTCTATTTACTTTATCAGTGGCAAAACAGGCGATGGCATCTTTCTGCTGGTAGCCATTGTGTTTCAGGCTTCCATTTCTTTGTATCAGGATTCGCGCAGCAAGAATGCGCTGGAGAAATTGAAAGACTTTTCACAGCCCAAATGCAAAGTCATTCGCAATGGCGAAATCATCGAAATAAAAAGTGAAGAACTGGTCATGGGCGATAGCCTGATGGTAGAAGAGGGCACCTCCATTACCGCAGATGGAACGATAGTTTATTCTCATGATTTTTCCGTCAACGAATCCATATTGACGGGCGAATCGCTTTCGGTCTACAAAGATCCTGAGAAGGAAGATAAGTTTGTGTACAGTGGCACTACCGTAGCCGGTGGGTTGGCCATTGCTACAATTACAGCCATTGGCAATCAAACCAAATTAGGCAAGATCGGCACGAGTCTGGAAAACATAGACGAAGAAAAAACGCCTTTGGAAATTCAGATCGGAAACTTTGTGAAGAAGATGGCAATTGTCGGCATCATTGTCTTTGTCATTGTATGGTTGCTCAACTATGCCAACTCGCGCAACCTGCTGCAGAGTTTATTGCAGTCGCTTACCTTGGCCATGAGTATTCTGCCGGAAGAAATTCCGGTGGCATTTACCACGTTCATGGCGTTGGGCGCTTGGCGTTTGATGAAGATGGGCATTGTGGTAAAGCAAATGAAAACGGTAGAGACACTTGGCAGTGCTACCGTCATCTGCACCGATAAAACGGGTACCATTACTGAGAATAAAATGAGTCTCGCAAAGATGTTTGTATTGTCTGCAAACAAAATAGTGGAGCCGCAGAAGGTACAAACAGATAACGAACGCGAGTTGATTGCTATGGCCATGTGGGCGAGTGAGCCAATTCCATTTGACCCGATGGAGATTGCGCTGCATGACGCCTATCGAACGACAACGTTGCAAGACGAACGTGCCAATTATAAAATCATTCATGAATATCCGCTGAGTGGCAAGCCACCCATGATGACTCACGTGTTTAAAAATGAAAGCGGTCATATGATTGTAGCGGCCAAAGGCGCACCCGAAGCGTTGATGGCGGTGAGTCGTCTCACGGAAGCGGATAAACAACTTGTCCATGCCGCTATCCAACAATTGACTGCGGACGGTTTGCGCGTGCTGGCTGTGGGAGTAGCGGATTTTAAAGGAGAGAATTATCCGGCCACGCAGCAGGAATACTCTTTTCATCTGAAAGGCATTGTGGCATTTTATGATCCGCCTAAGAAAAACATTCAGCAGGTGTTAAATGATTTTTATGCTGCCGGTATTGACGTGAAGGTGATCACAGGCGATAATGCACAAACAACAAAAGCCATTGCCAAACAGATTGGCTTGAAAGGCTATGAGAATGAAATGACGGGCGATCAACTGATGCAGTTGCCGGAGAGTGAACTCAACGCGAAAGTGATGAAGACTACCTTGTTCACACGCATGTTTCCGGAAGCGAAACTACGAATCATCAATGCGTTGAAAGCCAATCAGCAAATTGTAGCCATGACAGGTGATGGGGTAAATGATGGCCCTGCGCTGAAGGCTGCACACATTGGCATTGCCATGGGCCGAAAAGGAACGGAGATTGCCAAGCAGGCAGCCTCACTGATCTTATTAGAAGACGACCTGTCTAAAATGGTGCATGCCATCGCCATGGGGCGAAAGATTTATTCTAATCTAAAGAAGGCAATTCAATACATTATTTCGATCCATATCCCAATCCTATTGACGGTGTTTGTTCCGCTTGCCTTGGGATGGATTTATCCCACCATCTTTTCACCCGTGCATGTGATCTTCCTCGAAATTATCATGGGGCCAACATGCTCGATCATTTATGAAAACGAGCCCATCGAAAAGAACACCATGCGACAAAAACCGAAAGCATTAACCACCACCTTTTTTAATTGGAGAGAGCTATCGCTTAGCATGGTGCAAGGGTTGATCATCACTGCAGGAACATTATCGATTTATCAGTATGCGGTAAGCAATCTTTATTCGGAAGGCTTGACGCGCACCATGACTTTCACCGTGTTAATTGCTGCCAATATCTTCTTAACCCTGATCAACCGTTCGTTTTATTATTCCATCATCACTACCTGGCGATATAAAAACAACATGGTAGTTTTTATCATCATCATCACAGCAGTCTTGTTGGGAATCATGCTTTACATACAACCGGTGACTGCCTTTTTTGAATTTGAACAACTGACCTTTCAGCAGCTTGGGCTCTGTGTGGTGGTAGGATTTGTTTCTGTCATTTGGTTTGAGGGAGTGAAGTGGTTGAAACGATCGCGCACAACAGTAGGGCAGGAGTAAGCAGATTAAGCAATATGAATAATATCGGTTGGCGTAAGACAAATTGTTTTTTGTGGCTCGTGTTGGTTGGAGCTATCGGTTGCACGAATAAAGATCCATTCACCCAGATCAAAGGAGATTTGTATTTTGATACCGACCGGATCGGCAGTTTCTACGGCCTGCCCGATAGTACTATTGCACGGATAAAAAAATCGATTGATTCTATTCAACGGTTGCCCGATCGCTCCGGCAATCAGGAGTTTCTGAATGTCTACGAAGCATTGAATCAACACCATGTGCTCTACCGACCATTTGTAGATGTGTATATTCGCGGAGATTCTGTAGTTAAATTATACATCGATTCTGCTGACTATGCGCGCTTGAATAACTATTCGTATCATGAACTCATCCAACAAAAGAAAAAGGTGATGATTACGGCCAAGGCACAAGTTATTCGCAAAGGGTATTATACTTGTATTGAATTACAGAAAGTAGAAATGGTAGCAGGGGAGACTTATCCCATAGACAAACAAGAATGAGTGCATGAAAAATATTCCCATAAGACGAATTGCAGATACGCATCCGGAACCGCCATTGATTGGGAGCTTTAGCATGCGCGAAATAAAATCGCTCACGGCTCAGAAAGATTTGTACCAGGAGCTTCACCGCCATGATTTCTTTTTTGTTTTGGCTCTGGAGAAAGGAGGCGGAGAACATAGCATCGATTTTGTACCGTATAAAATGAGTGGCAATCAAGTGTTTTTCTTACGGCCGGGCCAAGTACACCAGCTAACAATGAAAAAAGGAAGTCGTGGTTTTCTACTGCAGTTTACATCCGATTTTTATGCAGCCACCAGCAAACCCATGCAATTGCTGCAGCAAGTGTGTTTTAAGTTGTCTTCGTCAACGTATCCCAAAATAAACACATTGCTTACGGCATTGTTCACCGAATATCAGCGTAGGCCGATTCATTTTGAAGATGTTATTAAATCATACTTGGCCATTCTTTTTACCGAGCTAGCCAGAAGTGTAAAGGCTCCTTCTGATAGTACACCATCTACCACATCACGAACAGACCCGCAGCGTTACCATCAATTGATTGAATTAGTTGAATCGAATTATGCCATGCATAAGAATGCTGAATTTTATGCCGATCAATTGCACTTTACCGTTTATCAACTCAACGCACTCACCCGGCAAGCGGTCGGCAAAACTTGTTCTACATTACTGCAAGAGCGTGTTTTATTAGAAGCAAAGCGACTGTTATTAGCTACTTCTTTGCAGGTGAATGAAATTGCGTACCAATTGGGTTTTGAAGATCCGTCATACTTCATTCGCTTTTTCAGAAAACATACAGGCTCTACACCCGATGCGTTTCGCAAGCTAAAGGAATAACTTCAAACGAAGATTTGTCCTGTACGATTTTCAAATTGTCCTATCCGGCAATTCCTTGGGTAGCCTACTTTTGTATCCAATTAAACAACAAAACAATTACGTTATGTTAAAAGCAAAATTAATGGCAGCGCTCAAAATTTGGGCAGTGATCTATCCTTCAATTACCATTTTTCTCACATTGTTTGGTGAAACTCTCGCGGTTTTTCCGTTGGCTATCCGCACATTGATCTTAACCTTAATACTCGTGCCGTGGATGGTATTTGTTGGTGTGCCGCTGGTAGAAATGCTGATGAAGAAAGTACTGCCCGTCAATAAGGGTAACTAATGCAGGTACTTGCCAAACACTTCGATAAATGGGTCTCTGTTTAATACAGTATAAAAGAACAGAGCACCCAACCATCCATGCAGCACACCGAGCACGATGATGTTACGTTCTTTTAGAAAAACATACCCATAGAATAACGCTAACAAAAATGTGCCACCGATTAACCACACATGCGGGTAATGAATCAGCGCGAATAGGGTAGACGCACCCAGTAGAATGAATGGAGTTCGCTGTTTGTGTTCATCAAAGTCTTGAAGGTTACCGGCTACGAGTGCAATCACAAGAAACTGTTGCAGTATACCCCAAAGCGGATAAATCAACAGGATGGGGAAGATATGCCATGTCCACTGAATGCTGTTATTCCATAAACCAACAGCAACAAATGCACAGACAGCGAGAATGGCAAAAGGCCACACGAGTTTGCAAACACTCCCTATGGTATCTAAACGAAAACCCCATTGCTTCAATCGCTCCGGATGATGTTTGCGTTGCCAAAGAATGTAAGAAATCCATCCGATAATCACGATCGAAATAAACGGCAATCGCCAGTTCAACATATCCATGAAGATAACCTTGCCGATGGCCGTAAGAACAGCAAATGCAATCTCGATTATCTTATGACGTGTTGCGTTCACGATGCACGTAAATTCTTAATCTGGTTATTCTAAAAATGCATCCATCGCTATGGTAGGCTTTCCGGTTTCATCAAAGGCGCCCAGCTCGTAGCCTTTCCATTTCTTGTAGCATTGCGGCTCCCAATAAAATACGCCAAGCCCTTTATTGTTCGAAACGCTTTTGGTCTTTGCAATAATGTCCGACAAAAATGCTTTTGATTTTTCAGGTTCGTTGTTGGGCATACCCACTTCCACTACCATCACCGGTGTGCCATAGCGGTTGATCATGTCATTCATATTGCTCAAACATTTTTCATTCGTTGCTGCCCAGCCATTAATGCCATCGGGTGCCCAATAAGGATAGAGCGACATGCCAATAATATCCCAGCTCGCTCCATTGGCTTTCAGTCCATCAAACATCCAGCGAAACAAATTATTATCATAGCCATTGGATAAGTGAACGATTACTTGAGTTGTGCTACTCACTTCTTTTACCGCGGTGTAACCGGCTTTTACAAATCCGGCAAAATTGGCCATCGACTTCGAAGCGCGGCCTACTTCCCACAGCATACCGTCATTGGTTTCATTTCCCACTTGCACCCATTCAGGAGTAATGTTATTTAGCTTGAGCGTGTCCATTACTTTTTTTGTGTAGGTATACAAAGCCGTTTTCATTTCTTCGTAATTCATATTCGACCATGCAGCCGGAATAGGTTGCTTGCCGGGGTCAGCCCAATCATCGCTGTAATGAAAATCAATCATCAGTTTCATACCCACTGATTTTGCACGCAGTGATTTGATCACCACATCGCGTGTATTATTCCAGCCATTCTTCGGATTTACCCAGGCGCGCAGCCGGATCGAGTTGACGCCTTTATCTTTCAATAGCTGCATACATTCTTTTTGCAAGCCGCTGTTATCATAAAACTTTACGCCTGCAGCCTCCATTTCGGTGAGCCAACCCACATCGGCACCTTTCGCAAACGGAGCTGCTTCGGGTGTAGTTTCTTTGGGGCTATTAGAGCAACCACCGGCTACCCAAAGTAACAGTATTCCAGATACCAAGGCAGTATGTATTGATTTCATAAGCAAGAGTTAATTTCTGTTTCCAATTACAAAGATATTCAATTACCTAGGTCATTGCCTGCGAATCGTCAGGTATAGAGTAATTCATTTGTAATGCCTTGATTAAAAATAGTTTGCTTTTCTAAATTAATGCCGTGTGACTGTTCTTGAAGCCTTGAAATAGAACCGGTATCGTTTCCAGTTATTGACGTGTCCGCACAAAAATATGCTTCGAATGTAGTAGCTTTAATCTTCTATTTGACAGCGTAAAGTGGCTAAGAAATCGCAATGGGTAACCATCGGAAAACGAAAAGTGGAGCTGAGCAACCTCGACAAGATTCTATTTCCCGAAGATGGAATTTCAAAAGCAGAAGTAATTGAATACTATCTCACCATTGCACCTACACTGCTCAATTATGTGAAAGGCCGGGCGCTTACCTTAATCCGTTATCCGGATGGTATTCACGGAGAAATGTTCTATCAAAAAAACAAACCCGAGTGGGCACCCGATTGGCTGGAGTTTGCCTCATTGGGCAAAGAAGAGAAGAAAGATTATATCATCGCTACCGAACCTGCTTCGTTAGTTTGGCTTTCTAACTTGGCTTCACTTGAATTGCATCAACTGCATAGCCGCAAGCCACAATTTGATTTTCCCGATTACCTCGTGTTCGATCTCGATCCACCCGAAGGATACTCATTTGCCAATGTAGTAGAGATTGGTTTTAAACTTCGTCAGTCCATCGAGATATTTGGTTACACACCCTTTGTAAAAACCACCGGAGGCAAAGGCATTCACATCTGTTGCCCCATCGAGCCGAAGCATGATTTTCATACGGTGTTTGAAGCCGCACAATTAATTGCACAACCTTTTGTTGAGAAGAATGCAACGACCACCACGCTGCATATAAAGAAAGAAGCGCGCAAGGGGCGCGTGCTCATCGACATCTACCGCATACGTTCCGGTCAAAGCATTGTGTCGCCTTACAGTTTGCGCGGCAGGGTAGGTGCGCCCGTTTCTATGCCACTTTCGTGGGATGAATTAGCGCGCGTGAAAGACCCGAAAGAGTTTCACTTAAAGAATGCATTGGAGAAAGTGGTGAACGATGGCGATGCGTGGGAAGGAATGGATGCGTATGCAGTGAGTTTGCACACACACCGAAAACCGGTGGTAGCAAAAGAATTACCTCCTTCAAAAAAGAGAAAGACTCCGGAGCAATTGGAATCATACGAACAAAAACGTGACTTCACGAAGACACCGGAGCCAGAAGCAAAAATCGAAATCAGTGGCGGGAATAATTTTGTTGTGCACCGGCATCATGCTTCACATCTGCATTACGATTTGCGTTTGGAGCAAGATGGTGTATTGAAATCTTGGGCGGTGCCGAAAGGCTTGCCGCCTTATCCGGGTGTCAAACGATTAGCGGTGCAGACGGAAGATCACCCCATGAAGTATCTCACCTTCGATGGCACTATTCCCAAAGGACAATATGGCGGTGGTGAAATGTGGATCTATGCGTTGGGCAAATATCAAATCACCAAAGACAAGAAAGATGGCTTTTACTTTCGCCTCACGAGCAAAGAAGTAAATGGAGAATATCGCATTTACAAAATCAAAGCCAAAGAGTACCTGCTGGAGCGAGTTGATACACCACAAATCAACTATCTGCACGATGTCATTGAACCCATGCTGTCCGACAGTACCAATGTAGTTCCTAAACGAAATGACTTTTCTTATGAAGTAAAGTGGGATGGCATTCGGGCACTGATTTATATGGAAGACGGACAAGTACGGATTTTAAGTCGCAACAAAAATGACATCACCAAACAATTTCCCGAGCTGCAAGTAGCAGATAAAGCCTTTCGCGCTACGTGCGGTGTGTTTGATGCAGAGATTGTGTGTTTGGATAAGCTGGGGAAAGCGGAGTTTAAAACGGTTATCAAGCGATTGATGAGTAGTGGCGAAACCAACATTCAACGTTTGTCGAAATCAACTCCTGCTTATTGTTATCTTTTTGATTGTTTGTATTTGGACGGACGCAGTTTGATGCACGAACCTTTGCACAAGCGCAAGGTGTGGCTTCGCGATGCGGTTCGCCCGGAGACTCCCTATCGCATCAGCGAAAGCGTAGAAGATGGAGAGAGCTTGCTGGAAGCCGCCCGTGAATTGGGATTGGAAGGTATCATGGCAAAAGACATGAATGGAAGATATGTGGCTGGCAAGCGCAGTGATGCGTGGTTGAAAATCAAAATTCGCAATACGCGCGATTGTGTGATCATTGGATACAATCCCGGCAAGGGCGACAGAGCCAATACATTTGGAGGCTTGCATGTAGCCGAACTCATCGATGGCAAATTGGCTTACCGCGGCAAAGTAGGCACCGGTTTTGATGAAGCTGCGTTGAAGGAAGTCTTTGCTGAGATCAAAAAAAGAAAAGAGGTAAAGAAACCGATTACCGAAAAGGTAATGGATGAGAAGACGAGCATCTGGATTGAGCCCAATTTACTGACGGAAATCAGTTTTGCTTCCCTTACACCTGATGAACACTTTCGCGAGCCGGTATTTGTTAAACTGCGATTAGATTTGAGTTGAATCTGCTTTATTTCTGCTAAATTCGCAGTACGAAAAGATATGAGCTTCAGTGATAAACATATTGTGGACACGTATGCAACTCTATTAGAAGGGCTAAGCACTTCAAATAAACTAGAGTTAATTGAAAGTTTGTCAAAATCTTTGAAAGAAAGCTCCAAGTCGAAAGAGGATAAGTTCTTTAAATCTTTTGGGGCACTCGCATCGAAGAAATCCATAAAAAGATTGTAGTCATAAAAGGTTAATTCGGCTTAGAAAAATATGGCAGCAGATGCTTCTCTCTTTTTAAAGAACCTTTGGTACCTCGCTTTTCATAGCTCCATGTTGAAGAAGGGGCAGGTGATTGGTAAAGAAATGCTGGGCGAAAAAATAGCGATTGGTCGCGATGCGCAAGGCACTGTGTTTGCTTTACGCGATAATTGTCCTCACCGCGGTGTGCCGCTTTCACAAGGTTGGTTTAAAAATGATGTGATTCAATGCTGCTACCACGGCTGGACATTCAATACCAAAGGCGTTTGCACCGGCATTCCGGCCATGCCTCCCGATGCTACCTTCGATCCATCGAAAATCAAAGTGTTTCAATATCCGGTGGCGGAAGTGAACGATACGATCTGGGTATATATTCCGGAAAAGAAGTTACCCAATACCGTTCCTAGTGAACCACCACCTAACTTAGTTCTCACTCCCCATCAAAAATTCAAACACGTAGAAACAGTGATGATGCCGGCCGATATTGATCATTCCGTCATCGGATTGATTGATCCGGCACATGTTACGTTTGTACATCAGTCGTGGTATTGGCGTTCGGCTTCTAAGTTAAAATTGAAAGAGAAGAAGTTTGAACCCACCGCTCGCGGTTTCAAAATGGTTCGGCACAAGCCTTCCGGTAATTCAAAAGGATATGGAATATTAAAAGGAGGCACTAGTACGGAAATCACTTTCGAGATCCCGGGAATTCGCACCGAACACATTTTGGTAGGAGAGAATAATCAGGTGGTTTCTATCACTGTTTTGACTCCGATTAATGAAAATCAAACCGAGCTTACACACATTCTCTACACGGATATAGCGCTCGCCAATTTCTTTTGGCTTCCGCTAAAACGTTTGGGAAAGCAGTTTATTGGTCAAGACTTAGGCGTGTTTAATAAACTGAACGAAGGTTTGAAATCAAAGCCAACGCTTTCGCTGATTGGTGAACCAGATTTACAAGCACGATGGTACTACGAAATCAAACGTCTCTGGGCAATTTCACAGCAGAACAACGAACCGTTTGTCAATCCGGTCACGCCACAAACATTGCATTGGGTTACGTAATCATCCACACAATAGGGCATTGAATCACCAAATGGTTTCCATTTACCGGGTGCTGAAATTCCAATTGATACGCATGAAGCGCAATGCAGTTGGGTTTATATTCGATAGTTGATCCATACTGCATATCTCCAATAATAGAGCAACCAACGCTGGCCAGTTGTGCTCTGATTTGATGATACTTTCCTGTCTCTAATTTAATATCCCATTCGGTAAACCGGTCGGATATATTCTTTGTTTTGTATTGGAGTTTAGTCAATTCTGTAAACTCGATTTGTTCGTTATACAGAGCTGCTTTCTTTTTCTCTTTGCGGTGCCAATGGATGAGTTCACCTTCGGGTGATAACGGAGCATTTGTCGTGAGTGCTTTGTAATACTTTTTAACTCTTCTTTCCGCAAACTGCTCACTGAGGTTTCTTAGATGTTCTTTACGTTTAGTAAACAGAACAATGCCACTCACAGGCCGATCCAACCGATGCAAATGTTGCACATACGATTCAGTATCTGTCTTTACTTTAAGATAACGCTTTACTTCTTGCAGCAGATTGATGTGCCCATTTCGATCCGGCTCTACCATCAATCCACCGGGTTTGTTCACCACCAATAGAATGTCATCTTCGTAGAGAGTGAGTGTATTCAAATCCATTCACGAAATAACATAAAAAAAGGGCCGAAGCCCTTTTTTTATAGATTATAAAAATAATTATGGATTTACAGGCAAGCTATTTACTTTGAATGTTGCAAGATTAGCTTTCGGAATAACAGCGCCAAACTTAGTGTTAATGGCGTCTATAAAAATGTTAGCCATGAAAGCGTATCCTCTGCTATTTGGGTGCACACCGTCTTCAGAGAATGCACCTGTTGGAGGAGGTAAAGAAGGAGTAATGGTTATTCCGTTATAAATGCCTGCTTTCGCAGCCACCAATGCTGTAAATGCAGCACCTACATCGGCTAAGGCAACACGATTGTTACTGTTATCAGCAGCAGCTTTTATAATCGCGTTAAATGCCTCTGTTCTGGCTTTAATTTCAGCTACTTCTGATGGAAGTAAAACGTATTTATCTTCTAATGGAACAGATACTCCTATAACCAACTGAGGATTGCCACCTACTGTAGTACCTAGCACCGAACCGGCTGTCAATGTGATTAGATCGGTCGATCTGGCCTGCCTTACTTTTCTGTATGGTTCTAAACTAGCGCGCTGTTGAGCAGAAATAGCACCGGCACCTTGAAGTGCGTCAAAGGCACCACCCAAATCAGTTAGCGTTTCATCAGCGATTAAGATTGGATTTTTTGAAGTTGCAGAGAAGCTGATTTTTCGGGCTGTTAGTCCATCTGCAGTAAGACTAAATGTCGTCATCAAACCCGCATTTCCTTTAATGGCTTCAATTACCTGATTATATCCAAGAAATCCGGTGTTTACTTGAGTTGAAGTTGCGGCATCTAAAGGAATAGCATTCCAGGTAACTAATGAGAAAAAGGGTATTGTAACTACATCTGGTATAGTAGCAACAACACCTTTCAAATTCGCATTTGAAGCAAGTAGCGTGTTGATTGCTGAATTGTATTGATTTTGGAAATTAGTTTCAGATGTAAAAATTGCTGGATTGGAAGCTCCACCCGTTGCATAGCCTAGTACATCATTATTGCCTAAGTCAAATAAGAAAAATGTGGGTGCTGCGGCCACCGCATCCTCTAAAATTGATTTAACGCCAGGGGCGGAAGCAAATCGAGCCCACAATGGATTGTAAAAAGGTGAAGCAGGATTACCCGTATCCGGAATCAATGCTTGCCCTAACAAAATACCAGGAACTGCAAAGTTATTTAGCTTCGTTTTATCCCCAGTAAATGCAGTTGGAACGCTCCCTCCAGTTGAATAAGGAGCTGGCATACCTGTTGTACCAACAGGAGCGGGTCCGGCTGTTTTCGGGCCTGAAGGACCATCTGGATCGAAGAGGATTAATCGTCCCAAAACTTTATCACCAATTACACCATAATATCCGTAGGTCGAATTGATGTCTGGCTGATTGAAAGCCAGCGTGGTTCCTTGAGCCAAGGAAAATTGGGTAGATAGAATTTTAGGTAATGAGTTTGCCTGTCCTTCCGTAAACAAAGCACCAGCCTGAAATCCTGCGGTTAAGGAATTGCCAATAGCAACAAACTTGGTAAAATCAGCACTTCCTTTCGATGGAGTTACTACCACCGGTGGTTCTACCTTCGGTGCGGTTAATTGGATATCTTCTTGCTTGCAGGCTCCTACTAAAAGTAGGGTAGCAATCGCGGAATATAAGAGATTATTGTTTTTCATAATGTGAATATTCTACGTGGATTAATTTAAGAATTCATCAAACGTAATGGAGATGTAGTACTGTTGACCAATAAACGGAGAGCCTAAGTTGGTACGGTAATCACCTCCACCTAGGTTAGTAGCTCCAATCTTGATCAATGACTTCAGGCTTGATACTTTGTAGTTCACCTGTGCATCTAACACGCCAAATGCAGGAACAGTCCAAGGTAGGTTATTTCCATACGATGAAACCCAGTCAAAGGCTTGTTGCCAGCGGTAGTTAACATTGAAGCCCAGATTTTTCACCACTTTACGATTACTGATTCCTACGCTAAAGCGATTGTTGGGGGTGTTAAATCCTGCATTGAACTCAGTAGTCTTTTTCGCATCCAAATCAGCCCAATTGTAATTACCATTGACGATGAAATTCTTCGGTAAGCTATAGGTTAAACCTAAACCAATACCATACGATTTAACTTCTTCTGTTGAATTGTTATACAGTGAGAAAAGTCTTCCGGGGGCAGAAGTTACACCTTGGTGAACGGTCGCAAGCTTACTGGCAACTATTTGTGATCCTAAAAAGTTAGTATAAGAAGTATAATAACCATTCAAATCAACCAACAATTTGCCACTCATCATCAATCCTTTGTAGCCAAGTTCGATTGATTTCAATTGTTCCGGCTGAACGTAAGCTACGTTTGCTGTTTGAAGAGCAGCTATGGCCGCAGCTGATCCGGTGGGTGTTCCATCCGCTGCAAGAACGCCTCCTAAGTTTCTAAAGTTTGTGTAGGATGTTTGAGTGTAAGAGCCTCCATTGTGTACGCCATATCGACCAGCATTCCGTTCAGCACTTCCGAGCAAAGTTGCTCCTGCAGTAGGGAAAAAGATAAACTGCGCTTGCGTGTCCGGATTTCTGAAACCTGTTTGAAATGAGGCTCGCAGATTGTTTTCTTTATTTAACTCGTAAACGAGTGACAAACGTGGTGATAATTGTCCATTAAAGTTTTCGTTTTTATCGTAACGTAAAGAACCTGTAACCTTTAGTTTTTCAGCGAATGTCTTCGCAATTTGGGTATAAGCTCCAAACTCATTGATTACAACTCGTGAGAAATTCTTTCCATCGTCTGGAGCCTCATTGAAGATCGTTCCATTAGAGAATAGATCGTATTGACGGAAGTTACCACCAATTTGAATTTCTGCCCATTTGATTTCATTGAAGAATTTATAATTTCC
This sequence comes from Cyclobacteriaceae bacterium, assembly GCA_044228465.1. Lineage (GTDB taxonomy): Bacteria > Bacteroidota > Bacteroidia > Cytophagales > Cyclobacteriaceae > ELB16-189. The sequence continues at coordinate 37,828 of JBGAUU010000016.1, read as the reverse complement.
TTCAATGTGTCTCAATTTCGAGTTGTCAAAAAACGATGCGCCACCTCCGGCAGTTCTATTGACTGTTGCACCTGTCGCGGGATCAACATAAGTAAACGTACCTGTGGGTGATTTTTGGAAGAAATTAGCCTTTACTAAGTTAACCAAATTTGAGAAGGCTTGAGTGCCAGGAAGAGGTCTGTTTCTATCGGCAAAAGCAAGTGCTGCGGCAGGGTTGGCAGCCGGAACTCCCGGAAGCAAAGCTCCCTGATAGGCTACCACATAGTCAGGTACCCAACTGGATGCTGTTGGACTTACGGTTTCATTCATAAATGCACCTAAAGCTGTAAGGTTGTACGATTTACCGGCATCTGTTGCTGATTGATAAGCTCTTAAGAAGAAGTTGTCTCCCTTAATTTCAAATTTGTGAAACTGTTGGTTGAAATCACGGAGAGCATATTTCTCAGCTCCTTGGTAAACTGAATTTCCTCCGCCATAGCGATAATTATATAAGATTTCTACTTTATCAGTCACCCGATAATGAATACCACCGTCAAATTTTAAAGTGATGGCATCTCTGTCATCCACTAAATCTTGTTCTCTGAAACCCGTTCTTGTTACCGTGGGCATAGTAGGGATACCGGTGAGGGCTGCCAATGGAATTTGATTTTCATCACCATACAAATTCAAACCATCAAAATTGGTTCTTGAGCTTAAGTCGGTGGTTGATCCCGTGTTGAGACGATCCGTTTTATAGTCATTACCTAACCAATCTTTTGCTTTCAAATAAGATGCGCCAATTTTGATGGCTAATTTATTGTTAAATGCTTTGGCGTAACGTACACTGTATTGGGTAAGTGGATCACTTCCTGCAGCCTTTGAGTTGGTCATACCTACCTTCACTTGGGCGCTTAGTCCTTGATAGTCAAAGGGACTCTTGCTATTCATAATCAGGATACCATTGAATGCGTTTGGTCCGTAAAGTGCAGATGCGGCTCCCGGAATCAATTCCATACTTTCTGCATCCAACTCTCCAACTCCCATGATACTTCCAGTTGGGAAGTTCAATAATGGAGCTTGTGTATCCATTCCATCCACCCACTGAACGAAACGTGTATTAGCAATAGTTGCAAATCCACGGGTGTTTACGGCTGTGAAGTTCAAACTTCCAGAGCTAACTTGAACTCCCTTTACGTTTGCCAAGGCATCGTAGAAATCAGGTGCGGCAGTCTGCTTAATAGCCAAGATGTCCATTTTCTCGATTGTCACCGGTGATTTCAGTATGCTTTCTTCAACCCTCGAAGCGGCCACTACTACCTCTTGACCTAAAAGAGATTCTTCTTCTAAGAGAATGTCCAATCCCGTAGTATTGGCATCTTTAATTTCCACCTCTTGTGTGCGGAAACCGATGAAGGAAAACACCAGTGTGAAAGGAGGTGCTTGTGTTACTTTTAAATTGTATGCTCCGTTTACATCAGAGATGGTTCCAATCACCTTGCCTTTTACGACAATGTTCACACCCGCCAACGTCTCTTGCGTAGCGCCATCTTTTACCGAACCGGATATAGTTGTTTGAGCCATGAGGCTGGCCGTGCCAAAGACCACCAACAGAAGTGGCACAACCGACTTTTTGTAGAATTTATTCATACGGATTTTAGAGTTTAATGCCTAAATCTACAAGAAAAAGCAAATATTCAAACGTTTGTGGGTTAACTTTTTTGCAATCCGTTGCAAATGCTTAATCAACCTTGCGGCTCGTTGAAAAGCATTATTTGATGCTCGCTACATGCTTGGCTAATTTTTCGCATAACAAATTGATCTCCGAAGCCATAAATTCGTCTCCGGTAGAACTAAGTATGCTTTGAGATAACCCTCCTAGGCAATCGATGTAAAATCTTCTCATTTCTTCTACGGGCATTTCTTTACTCCATAAATCAATACGTAGCGTGTTCTTTTGAACATGATCCCATAAGGAAATACTGATCGACTTGGTTTCGGTCATGCCGGGGTCGGGCTTTTCAGTGGCATCCCAATAGATCTTTTCAGGTACATTATTATTATCGAGCTCTACTTTAAAATTGATTTCGGAGGATTTCATAGAGTACAAATTTGAAAATGGGATGATTTGAAAATTTGAAAATAACCTAATGCTGATTGTTTAATCTTTTCGTTTACAAGACTAGGCGCAAATGTAACATTTCAGGCTAATTTCATCTCGGGTATTTCGCCTTCAATGATCAGTTTGCCTTCTGTGGCATTTTTGATTTGCTCGACACTAACTCCAGGGGCGCGCTCCAATAATTTAAAACCTCCGGTCGGCAAAACATCCAATACCGCCAGGTCGCTGACAATCTTTTTAACACAGTTTAAACCGGTAATAGGCAACGAACACTTCCTCAGCAATTTGGAAGCCCCATCTTTACTGCAATGTTGCATGGCAACGATGATGTTTTGAGCCGAGGCTACTAAGTCCATCGCCCCGCCCATGCCTTTCACCATTTTACCGGGCACTTTCCAATTAGCGATGTCTCCGTTTTCGGAAACTTCCATGGCACCCAGAATCGTAAGATTGACTTTTCCGCCTCGGATCATTCCAAAGCTATCGGCTGAACTGAACAGTGCAGATCCGGGCATCATCGTGATGGTTTGCTTTCCTGCATTAATCAAGTCAGGATCAACTTGATCTTCGGTAGGGAAGGGACCAATGCCTAATAAGCCATTTTCAGATTGTAAAACCACACTCATGGAAGCTGGAATGTAATTCGCTACCAGCGTTGGAATGCCGATACCCAGATTGATGTACATCCTGTTCCGCACTTCCTGCGCGATTCGTTTTGCGATTCCGATTTTGTCTAACATAACCTTTTAATTCGATGATTTGCTAAATCGTTAATTCGTTAATGACTCTATTTCCCCTTGGAGGTTCCGATTATCTTTGAAAGAACTTTTTTAATGACAATCAACTTTTCGAGTAACTCTTCACTGGAAGGATAGTTTTTAGAATGATGTGCTAACGAAAGCCAATATTCTGTTTCATCCGCTTCTTTTGCAGCGACTTTCATTTTATGGATAAAATCTGCTTTTGATTCTGCATTTTGTGCCTCACGAGCATTGGCTCCGATGGAGGTGCCTGATCGTATCAATTGATTGGCGATTGCAAATTTTCTGTTGCTTTCCAATACCTCTGTAAATTCAATAATCTGCAACGCGAATTGAAAACTTAAATTCACAATTAAGTTATCTTCTAGGTTTGGATTGTATTTTTTGTTTTCAGCCATAGCTATTTTTATCAACGAATTAACAAATTATCGAATCACCGAATTAGAGATGGTTCTCTGCTCAATTCGCTTCTCATAATTGCTACCTTGAAAAATGCGATGCACAAAAATGCCGGGGGTGTGGATGTGGTTGGGGTCGAGTTGGCCAACCTCCACTAACTCTTCTACCTCGGCAATGGTAATCGTTCCGGCCGTGGCCATCATTGGATTGAAATTACGTGCAGTGCCTTTGAATATCAAATTTCCAGAAGTGTCTCCCTTCCAAGCTTTTACAATCGAAAAGTCGGCTCGTAGCCAGCGTTCCATCAAATAGGTTTTACCATCAAACACGCGTGTCTCTTTTCCTTCGGCTACTTCAGTGCCCACACCGGCAGGAGTGAAGAATGCAGGAATGCCGGCACCTCCCGCCCGCACGCGCTCAGCTAAAGTACCTTGTGGTATTAATTCAACCTCCAACTCACCAGATAGCAACTGCCGTTCAAACTCCGCATTCTCACCCACATACGAAGAAATCATTTTCTTCACCTGTTTGGTTTTTAACAGCAAGCCAATGCCAAAATCATCCACTCCGGCATTGTTGGAAATACACGTCAAGCCGGTAATGCCTTTTTGCAGAATAGCGGCAATGCAGTTTTCGGGTATGCCACAAAGCCCAAACCCACCGATCATCAAAGTAGCTCCATTCGGAATATCTTTGGTAGCTTCCTGAGCATTCGCAACGCGTTTATTGATCATACAAAATAGTTTTGCTCAAAATTATCAATTTAAACCAATCAAGTTTTACTGCGTACATTCGCTCCTATGAAAAATCAAGTATTTCTCCTCTTCTTCATTGGGCTTGCTTCTATACAGGCGTTCTGCCAGCAGCCACCATACAAAGCCGCTTCTGAATACGAGACGAAAATCGATTTATCATTTAAGGAAAAGCCGCAACAAAATAATTTGAATACCTTCCATTTTTCGGAAGAGAAGAAGAGAACCCAAGGACAAATAGCCTATCTGATGATTCATTTTAAAATGCTCATTTCCAATGGCGAAGTGAAGTTGAAGATGATACAAGGAGAAAAGAGTCGCACGGAGAAAATAAAGGTAGGCGAAGTGAAGAAGCTAGACTTAGGCTTTATTGATGAGTTGAAAGAAGAAGGGACTCAACTGCAACTCATTTTACTAAACGATAAAAAAATGGAAGTAAGTCAAATCCTCATTTCCATTGAGAAAGATGGCACCTTTTTGATGAATGGCGAAAAACGTGGCAAGTTTTAACAATTTTTTGATAAAGCACTTGCTCCATCTTCCGTAACTTGCAGGGATTATTTTGTTATTAATTCATCTTTGCATGAGAATTCTATCGCTTCTATTCGCTTTTCTTTTTGTTCAGGTTTCCTTCTCGCAAGTACGTAAGCAACCCAGTGCGTCAGAGATTAAACTGAAATTGAAGAAACTCAATTTTCTGGGCTCGGTTTTATATGTAGCTGCCCATCCGGATGATGAGAACACAAGAGCCATCGCCTATCTGGCCAATGATCGCTTAGCCTCTACGGCCTATCTGTCCATGACGCGTGGCGATGGGGGACAAAATTTAATCGGACCTGAAATCCGCGACTTGCTCGGATTGATTCGCACACAAGAATTGCTGGCAGCCAGACGAATTGACGGAGGGCAACAATTCTTTACACGTGCCAACGATTTTGGTTTTTCTAAAAACGCCAAAGAGACTTTTGAAATTTGGAATAAGAATGAAATACTGTCAGATGTGGTGAAGGTGATTCGTCAGTTTCAACCCGATGTGATCCTTACACGTTTTCCCCCCGATGAGCGTGCCGGTCATGGTCACCATACGGCCTCGGCTATATTAGCGCAAGAAGCATTTGACCTGACCAACGATCCCAATCAATTTCCGGATCAGGTAAAAGAATTGGGCACATGGCAGGCAAAAGGAATTTACACCAACACCGGACGCTGGTGGAATCAAACCATCAATGAAAATACGCCCGGCATTGTCACGATGAATGTAGGTACCTACAATACGTTGCTCGGAAAATCCTATTCCGAAATCGCAGCGGAGAGCAGAACGCAGCATAAGAGTCAGGGCTTCGGATCGCCCGGCAGAAGGGGCGAGGCCTTGGAGTTTTTTGAGTTCGTGAAGGGCGAGAAAGCTGCGAAAGATATTTTCGATAATGTGAACACTACCTGGAGCCGCGTGAAAGGAGCGGAGCGCATTCCGGCATTGGTGGAACGTGCGATCAACGAATTTAAAGGTGAAGATCCTGCCGCCAGCGTTGCATTGCTTTTGCAGATTCGCAAAGAGATCGAGCAACTCAATCCATCGGTATGGAAAACAAAGAAGCTGAACGAAGTGAATCAACTGATTCAGGATTGCGCGGGCTTGTATGTAGAAGTGCTGGCCGACCAATATTGGGTTTCTCCCGGACAACCAGTTCTGGCCACTTTCGAAGTGATCAACCGCTCTGCGGCTGCGCTGTCACTGACTTCGATTACTTCTAAAAATCTGGACTATGATACAACGCTTTCAACTTCATTAAGAAACAATGTGCCATTAGCTTTCAAATCAAAACGCAAGCTGACAGAACAAGTGGATTTCTCGGGACCGTATTGGCTCAATAAACCACACTCGTTGGGATTGTTTACCATCCCAAATTCAAGTTTTGTAGGCAAGCCGGAGAATGATCCGTCCGTCACTTTTCAATTTACCTTTCTGGTGAATGGCGAGAAGTTAACAATACCTGTGCCGTTGATTTATAAATGGACCGATCCAGTAAAGGGAGAATTATCACGTCCCTTTGAAATTGTTCCTCCGGTGTTTACCAACCTGAGCAAATCGGTTTATTTATTTAAAGATGAACAACCACAGTCGATCGCCGTCTTGTTGAAATCCACCGTAGATGGAATTAACGGCACCGTAAAACTTAAATTGCCGCAAGGTTGGAAATCTGAGCCTGCTGCGATTCCATTTGAGTTAAAGAAAAGAAATGAAGAGAAGCAAGTGACGTTTGTCGTTACACCGGGCAAAGAAGAGATCAAATCTACCGTACGGGCTGTGGCCGAAGTAGGAGGCAAATCATACGATGTGAGTGTACAAACCATTCAATACGATCATATTCCCGTGCAGACATTGCAGCCCAAGGCCGAGGAAGAAATCGTGCGTATCAATTTAAAGAAAGAAGGTGCAGTGATCGGCTACATCAAAGGAGCTGGTGATGATGTGCCTACTGCCTTACGCAATATGGGCTATGAAGTGTGGGAGATGAAGAACGAAGAAGTGACTGAAGCCAATCTGCAAAAAGTTGATGCCGTAGTGCTGGGCGTACGCGCGATCAATACCAATGACCGGATCCGTTATTTTATGCCTACGCTTTTGAATTATGTAAAAACTGGCGGCACGCTGGTGACGCAATACAATACCAATTTTGACTACGAGATCGACAAAGATCAGTTTGCTCCATTTCCCTTGGCGCTTTCGCGCGATCGCGTGACCGAAGAAAACAGCGACAAAACCCGAGCATCCCGCGCTCAACTTCCCGAACAAAATCGTCAGCCGATTTCGTTTCTGGGGATGCCAATTACGAAGCATTGTTGTCGATGAATGATGCCGGTGAACCTGCCAAGAATGGAAGCTTATTGGTTGCCAAATATGGTGAAGGATTCGCGTGTATACGCGTGACCGAAGAAAACAGCGAAGTGCGAATTTTAAAATTGTTTGCGAGCATCCTCGGCAAGCTCAACTTCCCGAACAAAATAACGTCAGCCGATTTTGAAGGGGGTGCAGGAGAGAGATGTTTTGAAATCCTTAATTTTAAGTAAAGACCGATCTAACATGGGATGCCAATTACGAAGCATTGTTATCGATGAACGATGCCGGTGAGCCTGCCAGAAATGGAAGCCTGTTGGTAGCCAAGTATGGCGAAGGATATTATGTGTATACGGGGTTGTCGTTTTTCAGGGAACTGCCGGAAGGCGTTTCGGGAGCGTATAAATTGTTTGCGAATTTGGTTTCGTTGGGCAAGCCCAAGAAATTGGAAAAGACGAAGGTGAAGAAGCGGTAATTGATAATCTAAAGAAGCGAAAAATTGCCACGGGCTTCAGCCCGTGGATGAATTGAATTACATTTTTATGCAAGAAAAACCTCCCGTCTTTGAATCGTGGAATAGCTGGTACGCGCTGGTGTTGGGTGTGATGATCGTACAAGTAATTCTTTTTTTTATTCTCACCCGATCTTTCAGCTAATATGCATCTACTCGATTGGTTGGTACTATTTGGTACCATCTTTTTTATCGTTGCCTACGGAAGTTGGAAAACCCGTGGTGCCCAAAGTATGGAAGGATACCTGAAGGGCGACAGCTCCATGAAGTGGTGGATGATCGGCATTTCCATCATGGCAACTCAGGCAAGTGCGGTTACATTCCTATCAACCCCCGGTCAGGCGATTGAAGATGGCATGCGCTTTATTCAATTCTATTTCGGATTGCCGCTGGCGATGATCATCATCTCGGTCACCATGGTGCCCATATATTATCGCTTAAAGGTGTACACCGCCTACGAATATTTAGAAAATCGATTTGATCTGAAGACGCGTACACTCGCTGCCATTTTGTTTCTCATCTTACGTGGACTCTCCGCAGGTATTACGCTGTTCGCACCGGCATTGGTTCTGTCAACCATTTTAGAATGGAACATTTTATTTACCACGTTGCTGATTGGCGCACTGGTCATCATCTATACGGTGTCCGGTGGCACCAAAGCCGTGAGCTTAACGCAACGCCAGCAGATGACGGTGATCATGGGTGGAATGATCCTGGCGGGAATTATTGCGTATCGTTTGATTCCTGATCACGTGTCATTTGGTAATACCATTCAGATTGCCGGTGAGCTCGGTAAACTCAATATCATCACCACCGACTTTAGTTGGAGCGACCGCTTCAATATCTGGTCGGGTTTGATTGCTTCTACTTTTTTGTTCCTATCGTATTTTGGAACAGACCAATCTCAAGTGGGCCGCTACCTCGGGGGCAAGTCCATTCGTGAAAGCAGAATGGGATTGATCATGAACGGCTTGCTGAAAATCCCGATGCAGTTTTTGATTTTGTTCATTGGCGTGTTGGTATTCGTTTTCTACTTGTTCATACAGCCCCCGATTTTTCACAATGCAACGCTGAAGAAGCAGGCGATGGAAACAGCGCAGGCCGATTCTATTCGTTTACTCGAGGTGAAATACAACACGATCTATGCCGAGAAAAGGAAGGCCGTTGATCAATTAGTCGAAGGTATTCAGTCGGATAACCAGGTTTTAAAAGAATCATCCAAACAGAAGTACACCGCACTTAAAACAGAAGAGGATCAATTGCGGAAAGCGGTGAAGGCTACTATCGCGGAAGCGGTGCCTGCCGCAAAAACACAAGACCGCGATTATATTTTTCTGAACTTTGTGCTCAGCTACCTGCCACACGGAATCATTGGCTTGTTGCTGGCTGTGATGTTCTCTGCCGCCATGTCGTCCATGGCATCGGAGTTGAGTGCGCTGGCCAGCACCACTACCGTTGATATTTACAAGCGTTCGATTTGTGCCAATGCCTCGGATGATCACTATCTAAAGGCCTCGCGCTACTTTACAGTGTTGTGGGCATTGATTGCCATGGCATTTGCCGCCCTCGCCAACTTTGCCGAAAACTTGATTCAGTTTGTTAACATTGTGGGTTCATTATTTTATGGAACCATCCTCGGGATCTTCCTCGTTGCTTTTTACTTGAAGCATGTGAAAAGCAACGCGGTGTTTATTGCGGCATTGATAGCTGAGTCGCTTGTGTTGTGCTGCTATTTCTACTTCTACGACCAGATTGCATTTCTGTTTTACAACATCATCGGCTGTGTGATTGTGGTGGTCGTTGCTTTGCTCATTCAACAGTTCTCACCATCAGACTGAAGCTCTTCGTTCATCTTTTGGTAATCTGCATTTTTTGCTTTGATGGATTCTTCCAAAGAAACTTTAGAAGTAGCCAAAGCACCGGCCTTGTCATTCAAGCCTTTTTGGATTCTCGCTTTTTGATACAACATCCAGAATGCAGTTGGGTTGCTTTCCAACGCGCTGTTCACAAATTTCAATGCTTGATTCAGGTCTTTGCCATTCTCCAAATAATATACAGCAGCCTGGAAATAGTTGTTGGGACTTACTTTGGTGTTGGCCTCAATTGACTTCATTACTTTTGCATCAAAGTCAACTGTGATCGGCACTTTCACTGAAGTGTTTTCCCACATGATTTGAAGATTAGCCGATTTGTTGTTTTCAGCAAAGTCAGCAATTTCCAACGTAAAAGTTTCTACTTTTTCAGTTAGTTTCTCAGCCTTCACGATTACACGAGCCTGATCGTTTTTAGCGTCATAGGCTTCGGTATTTCCGCCCATCGCTACATCTTTGTAAAGAATGACAGTCCACTCAGCAACTCCGGGAATGCTCAACAACAAATAAGTTCCTTTAGGAACATCTACGCCACCAAATTTCACATCATCGCTGAAGGTAATTTTCGAACCGTTGTTCGCAGCAGTGCGCCACAACTTTCCGTAAGGAGTTAAGAAATCAGGAGTGGCACCGAAAATTTTGCGGCCTTTTGCCTTTGGACGAGAATATTCAATTTTTACTTCTGTAAGACCCACTACATTGGTAACGGTTGAAGCCGTGCTGGGCTGTGGAGTTTGAACCTGTGCCTGCGCTACCAAACACATGGCACTCAGTAAAATTAAAAGGATGTTTTTCATAATTGTTTGTTTATAATTGAGCCGCAAATTTAAGATAATTCAATTACCAACGATGAAGCTTCCACAATCCTTTTACCAGCGGTCGAATGTGGTGCAAGTGGCCAAAGATTTGATTGGTAAAATATTGGTTACCAATGTTAATGAGATGTTAACGAGCGGCATCATTGTGGAAACGGAAGCCTACTCGTACAAAGAAAGAGGTTGCCACGCCTACAAAGGGCAGACCGAACGCAATAAAATGATGTTTGAAAAGGGCGGCATCAGTTATGTGTATCTTTGTTATGGCATGCATCATCTGTTCAATGTGGTCACCAATCAATCCGGTAAAGCCGATGCGGTGTTGATCCGCGCACTCGAGCCGGAGCTCGGAATGGACCTGATGATGGAACGTATGAAAGTCAATTCAATCAAACGAATCACGAGCGGTCCGGGCAAGCTGACAAAAGCACTGGGCATCACGAAGAGTTGGAATGGGGTAGATTTGTTGGGCCATCAAGTGTGGATTGAAGAAGGAAAGAAAGTAGCTCCCTCTAAAATCAAAGCCGATGCACGAATTGGAATCGATTATGCCGGAGAAGATGCGTTGCTTCCGTGGCGCTTTTCGATCAAGGATAATAAATGGGTGAGTAAATAGTTAATTGTAAATGCCGCAGATGATTAAATGGATATTGATAGGTGCTATCACTTTGTTTTGCACGAAGGGTTTTTCACAATCTTATCCGGAGTTTAGTTTAGTCAACTCTCCTTACGATGAACAAAATCCGGTAATCAGTCCGGATGGGAGAGTATTGTACCTCACCATCGGCAAACATCCGCAGAATGTAGGCGGCAAAAAAGATCCGGGCGATATTTGGGTGTCGTTGAAGATTGATGGCAAGTGGCAAGCCCCCATCCATGGAGGAAATAAAATTAACAACGCCAACTACAATGCCGTAGCCGGATTTAGTGTCGATGGAAATCAAATGATTTTGCTCGGCCATTATGCGAAAGAGGGCAACATCACCACACAGGGAATTGCAGTAGCAGAACGAGAATCCAATGGATGGTCGTTTCCACAAAACCGCTCCATCCCTTATTTCAAAAATCAGAGTGAAGAGTGGAGTGGCTTCTTATCTGAAAATGCGTTTGTGTTTTCAGCCGAAAGTTACAATACACGTGGTGCGGAAGATATTTATGTTTCGCTGATTCAGGATGGGCGCTTTCAAGAACCGATCAATCTGGGTAAAGTCATCAACACGCCACTGCAAGAGTTCACACCATCTCTTTCTGTGGATGGTCGCACGTTGTATTTTGCCTCCAATGGACACCAAGGATTGGGCAGTTTTGATATTTATAAATCTGATCGATTGGATGACACCTGGACCAATTGGTCGGTGCCCGTGAATCTCGGTGAACAAACCAATTCCGAATCAAGAGAGTTGTATTACCGGATTACCAACTCAGGCATTCTTTATACTTCAACACGCGACAGCAACGGTTATGGGGATATCCGAAAAGTGTTGGAAACAACCGAGCTACTACCGAAGGTTGATACACTCATTCGAATGGTCGAAAAGATACCCGAAGTTGAACTTTTGAATCAAGTTATTATCACCGGCAAGGTGACCAACTCTAAGACAAAGGCGGGCATTTCCGCATCGATCCGCTTCAAAGCAGACACCACTATCTTGGTGCAGTCGGCACCGAATGGTTTGTATCAAGCTACCATTCCATCAGGCAAAGTCTTCACCATCGAGTTGGAGAGTAGGGGCTTTGTCAATCGCATTGAGAAGCTGGACATCCGCACTTTGCAGCTCAAAAAACTGGAGTTGAATTTTCAGTTGCAGCCGATTGAAGTGGGAACGCTCGTCAGCCTGAAAAGCATTTTGTTCAACATGGGCACCACTTCGTTGCTGGAGGAATCATATCCGGAATTAGATGCGGTGGTGGACTTCATGAAAGCCAATCCCAAGGTAGAGATCGAACTCGAAGGCCACACCGATAATCGGGGAGATGCCAAGAAGAATCTGGCACTTTCCAAAGAACGTGTTGATCGTATCAAGGCCTATCTCGTTTCGAAAGGCGTGGCATCCAGACGTATCCGTGGTAAGGGTTTTGGCGGCACCAAGCCGATCGCGACCAACGATTCCGAAGAAGCACGCAAGCTCAACCGCAGGGTCGAGTTTCTGATTGTAAAGAACTGATTTCAACCCTGTTTGCGGCTTACCCAAGATGCAGTACCTTTGCACCACATGGGAAAAGTAATTGCATTTCCTGGGCAAGGGCCCGAAAAATTCGGATACAAACCGGTAGCTAAAAAGCGTCCGGGCCTGCTGGACAAAAATGGCCAGCTCAATCTTTTCACCGGAGCCAAGGTAGTTAGTCTCAATAAGCTTTCAGCATTTGAAGAAGCGCTGATGATGGATGAGCAGCAGGATGCTGCTGCCAGAGAATTGTATTTGAAGGCCATTGAGGCGGGCGATAGTGTGGCCGATGCCTATTGCAATCTAGGTATCCTCGAATCGCAGCACAAAAATACAACCAGTGCCATCGACTATTTTACCAAAAGTTTAAAAGAAGATCCTCGTCATTACGAAGCCCACTACAATCTCGCCAACCTCTATGCCGAAGTAGGTAATTGGATGCTGGCCAAATTGCATTACGAACTTTCCATTACCATTGAGCCACAGTTTCCCAACAGTTATTTTAATCTGGCATTGACATTAGCTATGAATGGCGAAAAGAAAGAAGCTGTGGAAGCCTTGTTTCATTATAAAAAGCTCGTACCAATAGCTGAACAAAAGTCTGCGGACGAGTTGATTGAAAGCTTGTCGGAAGGGCAGTGATTACATCGACCAGATACTAGAACGTTAAGCTATTTTTTACACCTCACCTCAATCAACTCCACAAGAGAGGAGGTCGATAGAGCTTAACGTAACTAAATTTGCTACATCGACCAGATGGTCACGAAGAAAAGAATAGCCCGATACACTTCGAGAGCGATCTTAAGGAACGCAATCATCAGCATCGACTTCAACACCAGTCTCCAACTCTTTTCCTGGTAGAAAATGTTTCCGGAGCGAAATAGAAAGTACAAGTTCGTGGAGATGAAAATGAATGTGAGAACTTCTTCATTAAGATATTTTCCCAATCCAAAAAAGGCGAGGATGGAAAGCGTGATGGCGTTGACAAACAAATTGAAACAAGCCAGCTCTACCATGTAGCCCACGTGGTCTGTAAAGAACCGATTCCGCTTCCAATAAAGAATGTTGAGTGGGAGAGAGGCGATCACCACAAAAACCATCACCATCAATTTGGCAAACCCAACGGTTTTCTGATTGTAAATCAATTTAAACGAGTTGAGGTCGAGGCCCATGTCTACTATTTTGTGAGCGACTACGTTTTTGAAAAGAATGCCCAATGGAGATCCCAGTTGTGTCGTTAAGGTTGCGTTGAATAACTGGATGAGTGGAAAGAAAAAGTAGATCAGGTTCAGTACAAAAAACAACGAGATCGGTTTGAGGTAATTAACCCTGCGACCTTCGGCAAACTCCTTCGAAACAAAGCCCGGTTTACTCAACACCAGCCATAATGTTTTGATCATTTTGCTGTCCGCAAAAGTGATGGCGATTAAAATGTTGCTTAAGAAGGTTTTGAATGAGCGATCGGCCGGCTTCAATACCTTTTCGCCACATTCATTGCAGTAGTTTCCGTGAAACGAATTACCGCAGCTTTTGCAAACAATAAGAGGAGAAGCCTGATCTGACATGCTGAAATTTCGGGGTGCAAATTAGCTTTTAAACCCAAATTATAATCACATCATTGTGCGGCCAATTGTTTCAAAACCTTGGCCCCGCGATTTCGAAAGCCGGCACTTCCAAAAGGCATCTGATCTTCGATGATGGGAATCAACTCGTTTTTCAGTTCTATGTTTTCAACGGCAATGTTCCCCAACACCGTCATGGAAAAAGCCTTCACTGCAATGGGCTCATCATGGTTGGTAAGAAACGTAAAGCAAATGTCCGCTACTTTACCCTGCCATCGCTTAGGAATTTTGATGTCTTGCAGAAAGCGAACCGTATTGCGTTTGATTGCGACACTGGCGTGAGGTTGGTTGAGTTGTTTTAGAATGATGCCTAGTTGTCCTATAACTAGCTCCGGTTGTTTCTTCGCAAAGTGAACGAGCAGGGTAGCGGCCCGTTGAGTAATGCGTTCGGGGCCATTTAAATAGATCAAAATCAATTCAGAAAACCGCTGCTTGCCATCACCGATGTAGACAATCATTTGCTTGTATTGTGCCGGTGAAGGCGATTTTTTTAATGATTCTAATAAATTCATTGTCAGTAAAATAGCTTGAAATTGAAATTCATAACTAACTGAATAGTAGGATATTTGATCTATTTAGTTTAAGTTTGGTTTAACATTAAAACCCGATGCGTGCTATGATGCTATTTTTTACCATCGCTTCCGTTACATTATTTCAACTAGGCATTTGCTTGTTTTGCTTTTACAAAAAGCAATATCAGATGGCCTAAGTCGAACGACAATCTAACGATATTTTCGAAGTCTGCGCGGCTGTGAAGTTTGCTTGTGCTAACTTGCGCACTTAAATTTTTTAAGTGAATTATCTTTCCGCAGAATCGCTCTCCAAATCGTATAACGATCGTTGGCTTTTTAAAGACATTACCGTTGGCATTAGCCAGGGAGAAAAGGTGGCAATTGTTGGCGAAAACGGCACCGGCAAAACCACTCTCATCAAAATCTTAACCGGACAAATCAAACCCGATAGCGGTGTCGTTTCTACCCGCGATGGAATTAAACTCGGCTACCTCACACAGCAACCCAACGTAGAAGGAGCGCTCACCGTCAAGGAGATTTTGTTTGACGATAAAAACAAGATCGCCAAGGTAGTGCGCGAATACGAAGAGTGTCTTCACGATCCTTCTGTTTCCCCCGAGCGCATGCAGCACGCGCTGGAGTGGATGGAAGAATTCAATGCGTGGGACTATGATGCAAAGGTTCAGGAAATCACCGGTAAGCTCGGCATCATCGACCTCGATCAAAAGTTTGAAGAACTCTCCGGTGGTCAGCGCAAGCGCATTTTTTTGGCGCAATTACTTTTAACAGAGCCCGACCTCATCATCATGGATGAGCCTACCAATCACTTAGATCTCGAAGCTATCGAATGGTTGGAATCCTACCTAGCGGGACAGAACGTAACGCTGTTGATGGTGACCCACGATCGCTACTTTCTGGACAACGTTTCAAAGGTGATATTAGAGCTTGACCGCGGTAAACTTTATCGCTATCAGGGCAACTATGCTTATTTTTTGGAGAAGAAGTCGGAGCGCGAAGAGATGCTGAAAACGGAGGTGACGAAGGCCAAGAACCTCATGAAAAAGGAACTGGAGTGGATGCGCAAGCAGCCACGCGCCCGGGGCACTAAAGCAAAATACCGCATCGAAGCATTCTACGAATTGCAGGAGAAGGCCACCCAGAATATTAAGAAAGACCGCCTCGAGTTAGATATTCAAGAAGCACGGCAAGGAGGGAAGATTATGGAACTTCACCATATCCGCAAGCAGTATGGCGATCGCAAGATGGTGGACGATTTCAACTATATATTTAAGAAGAAAGACCGCATTGGAATTGTCGGTAAAAACGGAATTGGCAAATCCACTTTTCTCGATTTGCTTACCGGCAAAACACCACCCGACAGTGGTGAGATCATTCCCGGTGTCACTACCAAGATCGGCTACTTTACGCAGGAGGTAGAAACCCTCAAACTCTCCAATCGTGTGATTGAAGAAGTGAAGGAGATAGCCGAGTTCATCACCATGGCGGATGGCTCACAGATTTCTGCATCCAAGTTCTTAGAGACATTTTTATTCAGTCCCGAAAAGCAATACAACATTGTTGAGAAATTGAGCGGTGGCGAGAAGAAGCGCCTGCAATTACTCAAGGTACTCGTTACCAATCCCAACTTCCTTATCTTAGATGAGCCGACCAACGATTTTGACATCGACACACTCAACGTGTTGGAAGAATTCTTGGAGAAGTTTACAGGCTGTTTGTTGCTTGTATCGCATGATCGTTATTTCATGGATCACCTGGTCGATCAACTTTTCATATTCGAAGGCGAGGGTGTAATTCGTCCGTTCAACGGCAACTATTCCGACTACCGCACGTGGATCGAAGAGAAAGAAGAGATGGAGAAAGCTGCCCCGGCTGCCCCGAAGAAGCAAGAGGCGGTTGTGGAGTCACCCAAAGAGCGTAAGAAATTGAACCTGACCGAGAAGGCCGAACTGGAAAAATTACCTTCCGAGATTGAACGCCTCGAAGCCAAGAAAGCCGAAGTGATCAACCTCTTAAATGCCGGCAGTACCGACCACAAGCAACTCAACGATTGGTCCAAAGAGATTGAAACACTCTCATTGAAAATTGAAGAGAGCACGTTAAGATGGCTGGAGTTGGAGGAGAGGGGGAAGTAAAATCAAGAACAGGTACTCTTCTAATTGTAAACTGATGTAGTCATTGAATAAAATACTTCGATGCGAATATAGTATAAACTGAGTAAACCCTTGTTCCCACTATAATTTCGAAGGTTCTAGCCCCCTACGAATTAAATGTGGTGATTACTTTAAGATGTATTTTCTCCAAATACTCCAAACCGGTTCTTTTTGATTAGATATCTACTTTTAGAAGTAATACTGTTATGCCAAGGAATTTTTACATCAAGTTCAAAAGTCATATTAAGCTAAATGTACTAGTGGTCATTAACGGGTGATAGAATGAATGAATAGGAGTAGAATTGTGGCTTTATTTGATACTCTGTGTGAACCGGAGCCCCCCAAGAATTATCGCCACCAACCCCCATTTGTAGTAAGTCAATGTTCCAAGTAATAAAATTGCGTGGAATTACGTCATAGCTATGCCCAGCAACCGGAGGGACCAAACCAGAAGCTGACTCTCCATTGCCAGTTCTAAAATCTAAATCACTTTGTTGAAATTGCCAGACTGATGTTGATAGTGGTTGTATCGTATAGTTCATTTTTAGCCCGATGCCATCTTTATTCGTCAAGCTCATCCATCGCACATCCGTTTTATTACCTGTCTCTTGTGGTCTTGGGTATAAATAAGTTTGCTCCCATACAATGCCTTTATGCAAACCAATGGCTGCGCTGGTTTTTCGATCCCAATAAGATTCGTGTGGGCCCCGACCATACCAACTCATGTATTGAAATTCTTGGGGCATAGTCAATGATAATCCTATTCTCGGAATATTCGAAAGTTTTTTTGCTCCAGGCGTAAATTGGTATTGAATATTTACCGTTGCGTTTGGTGTAATGGTATAGGTAACTTTAGCAGTAGATTCAATAGTAGGTAATTTATAAATGGATTCAATAACAACTTGATAAAGGTGCTCATCAATTACTTTACAGTTTAACAATTCTGCTTTAGCACCGGCATCTTTCCAATCAGCAGCCCAATCTTGCATTTTGTTACCCAGATCATTATCAGTTAACGCTCTCCAAAAGTTGGTTTGTATGCCTGTGCGTATGAGTTTTGTTTCCTTGTATACAAAATCGTTAAACGTTCCACTTAGTTGACTGATGGAAATTCTAAAATTCTTCCCAGTGATAACAAAATCGGTTTTAGTTTTAGATAAGCTTATTTCCGAATCAACAGGGATTGCTTCGGTTATTTTTTGACGAATGATGAATTGATCCCAACCAACCTCAAAGCCAATTGGTAAAAAAGCTGTAGGCTGATTAATCAAAGCAGAAAATTTAATGATGTATTCTCGCTTGTCATCCGATGGAATTGGGGGGAGAATTATTGTGATTGTTTTTTTGCCCCCAGGAGGAATTGACACGGTCCCTAATTCTCCTTTCGTTACAAGTTCACCATCAGCAGTCAGTGTCCATTGGATGTTCAGGTTTTCGGTAGATGTGAAGATGTTTTTATTAATCAATTCAAATTCTCCGGAGGCCAAATTTTTGCTTATAAACTTTATAGGTTGATATACTTTTTTTACCTCGTAATAGTGTGGAATTGGATTCCGCAAACCGTTCACTAAACCCTTATTTATAAATGCACCATCAGTAGGTAAATTAGGGTGATAGTCGTTGCCGTAAGCCATATACTTAACACCCTTTTTGTTAGTGTATAGTAAACCTTGATCAGCCCATTCCCAAATAAAACCACCTTGAAGTATGGGGTAATTTTCAATCACATCCCAGTAATCTTGTAAGTTGCCACCTGAGTTACCCATCATGTGAGCATACTCGCACATAATGAGCGGGCGAAGCGGATTTGACCGAGCGTACTCAATTAACTTAGGAATGCGCGCATACATGGGAGAAAAAATGTCGGTATAAGAATTAAGTTTAGCCGGTTCGTACGCAACGGGGCGCGTGCCATCGTGTTTATGAAGCCATCGATAGGTGCTATCAAACACAGGACCATCTCCCGACTCGTTACCCAATGACCAGATGATAATTGAGGGGTGATTCTTATCGCGCTCAAACATATTTTTAGTGCGATCCAAATGAGCAGGAAGCCAGCTCATTTCATTGCCTAACTTGGTTGATTCTTGAAGAGCCAATGGCTGACTTTCAATATTTGCCTCGTCAATCACATAAAAACCATATTGATCCATCAAGTCATACCATAATGGGTGATTCGGATAGTGTGAACCACGCACCGCATTGATATTTGCTTGCTTCATTAACTCGATGTCCTGCAGCATAATTTCTTTACTAATTGCATGACCTTGTAGAGCATGCGCTTCATGGCGGTTCACTCCTTTTATTTTAATGGCTTTGCCGTTTACTAAAAGCTGTGCGTTTTTGATTTCCACCTTCCTGAATCCAATTTTACTGCTTTGAACTTCCAGTAAATTTCCTTTTTCATCTTTTAAAGAAATTGTCAGTGTATAGAGATTGGGCGTTTCTGCATTCCACAGGCGTGGATGGGGAATCGTATTTTTTACCTGTATCGATTTTGGATGGGAACCTTGAACGTTTACCTGTTGTTGGTGTGACCAGATGGATTTAAAATCAAGCCTATTATCGTTTAGTGAAAATTCAATTTTATACTTTCCGTCTTTGCCTGAGTAATTTTTAATTAGCGCAATGATTTCCAATTCGCCATTCAGGTATTGAAGATCAAGACCTGCTTTCACAAAGAAATCATATACGTGTACCCGAGGTGTTGAGAATAGATACACCTCACGTTCAATACCAGATACCTTTAGCATATCTTGTGCCTCCAGGTAACTGCCATCGCTCCACCTAAATATTTGCAGCGCAACTGTATTGGTGCCTGAACGTAAGAACTTAGTAATATTAAACTCAGCTGGCGTTTTGGAATCTTCAGAATATCCAACCTGCTTTCCATTAATCCACACATATACAGCAGAGTTTGCCGCACCGATGTGTAGAAAAATTTCGCGATTGTTCCATTGTGGACTGATAGTAAATTCTTTTTTGTAAGAGCCCACCGGATTGTCTCCTAATGGGGCTTGAGGCCATTGGGTATCAAATGGATATTTTTCGTCCAAATATATTGGGTAACCGTAGCCTTCCACTTCCCAGTTGGCTGGTACTTTAATAGCATCCCAGTTACTGACATCGAATTGATCGGAATAAAAATCAAGGGGACGTTCGGAAGGCTTTGGTACAAATTTAAACTTCCAAAGCCCATTGAGTGATTGATACCATACAGATTCTTCTTTATTATTGTTGATAGCCGCTTCTTTGCTCTCAAACGGAAACAACGTGACATGGGCATCCTCTTTGTTGATTCGAAATACCGTATGATCTTGCCAGGGTTCGGGTTGAGCAAAAATGAGGTGGTTAAAAGCCAGTATAAATGAGAGGCTGCCAAACAAACTGCATCGTTTAGTCAGAAGCGCAATGGAATTCCTACGGATTAGGATGCTTATGGATTTAGTCATCTGCTAATTTATTTATTGTTTATCACCTTTGCATTTTGGTTCTTATCGAATTTCAAATCGGCTAAATGCATACGGATAAGCTGAATTTTTGTGTTGAGTAATTTGAGATCAAAGTTGTTTTCTATAATCTCAACCTTCTTACATGCGTCTATTTTAAACATTGGGGTATTTGAATTCCGCGGGGTAAATTGAGTGGTCCGTTTGATTGTGTTGCTATTGATAACCAATCCTTCCACACTAAAGGCGTAGATAACCGCTGCATCAAAGACTTCAAACTCGTTGTTGGTTATGCGTATGTTTTTATGAAACCGGGGAAGGGTTGCATTAAAAGCTGGAATGCCCGGTTGTATGCAGATAATGGCTTCACTAAACTGATAGGCAGAAGTGTTGCAGTTAATGAATTTGTTGTGGCTGATAATTACCTCCTTAGCTGCTCCGCCTTCATACCAATGGTTTGCGTCTCCCGGAATGCAGATGGCGGCACCGCTACTTTCGAAAACATTATTGTGTATCCATACCTTTTCAGGGGTGGATGCTAAAATAGCTCGTGCTCGATGTTGTCCAAACTGGCAATTCTTAATTTCTACCGAAGGATTCCATGTGATGTTTTCGAGTGCATCGTCACCAGTAATAGCGGGTGGGATGGGAGAGTCAAACTCAATTTCAAAAAGCTCCGGTTTTAGAATTTTATATGATTTGATGGTGGCACTACCAACCGAGTTCATCGATTGTGTTTTTATAAAACTTACTTGCTCGCCTATGCGCCCCCACACGAATCCCAAACTTTGATGATGTCTAAATTGACAGAGCAATTTATTCGTGCTTAGTTTTTCTTTCACTAGCACATAGGTGTTATGTGCGTTAAAGGCATCGTCCATAATGCCTCTAAAAGAACAGCCATCTACTAAAATCATCCCCTTGCAGTTGGTATGATGCAAACCGTCATCATGGCCGGCAACTACCTTTCTTTTGCGACTAGGAATGCAGTTCACATTTTTATAAGAAATATTTTCGGTGAATTGAGCCAAAAAGTTCATACCTGAATTACTGTGCATGTTGATGTTTTGCAATTGAATATTCTTGCTATCAGCCATAAAGACTCCGGCATGATCTCTTGCGCCTATACGCAGGTTGAGGTAATTACCTTTCTTCAGTCGTTTATTGTTTGCATAAAATATTCTAACTACGCCGTTTGAGATTTCTTGGGCTGTGTACTTTTGCTCCCAGTCGTCACCCAGCAGGTAGTCATCAGTTTCCGGTGTCACCATGAAAGTTTCGCGTTCAAATTCAATTGGGTCGTTCCACTTCACACCGCCCCACATTTCTTTCCAGCCTTCACCTATGAAATAGAGTTTATTGTTTTCGATCTCATAGGGGTGATGTTGCTCATTAATGACTAAGTCAAAATAAGTTTCGGTTACGTCAGTAATTTCAGCTTCGGCACCAAATGGTATTTCCCAATCAACCGAAAAGTTTTTGATCGTAATATTTTCGCTACTATCAATGGTTACGGGCTGCATTTTACTATGAAATATAAAATCTGCACCCGCGCCATCGAGTGTGAGGTTATGCTGTTTGAAAATGAAAATGCCGCACACACGCGGATTGACAATGGTAGTGTTCGATTCATAATAATTTTTACGGGTGGCTTCATCAGGCCAAAAATCGTAGCGACCCTTTTCAAAGAGCAATACGGTGCTTTTGCTTTTTGTCAGCGCCAGCGCTTTGTTTATGAATGACACTGCGTTGACTCGGCTATTTGGCTTCAAGCCAAATGTGCTCAGCCGTATGGTATCTTGTGCGAAGGATTGAGCGCTAATCTGAATGAAAAGAAAAATGAATAATAAGATCTGCTTAACTCCGCCATATTCTACTGAAACATCAACCTCTGCTCTGGAGTTGTTAATTCGGTAAGGAAAAGAAACGGAACGTCCCCCAAAACCGCAAGCTGGTAATATGGTGTAAGGGGAGAGTGGGCTTGCAGCGGATAGCCTGGTGCTGACATGTAAGCTATGAACATGCAGCCAAAAAGAGTACTGTATCATTTACTTCACAAGGTCTAGATTCAACAACATTAAAATATGAGCTGCCGACCAGCTAAAGTTTTTTGCATTGAGGCACTGACCGGTAATGGGGTGGTAATTTTCGCAAATAGGTTGATTGCCCATTAGCCCATCGGCATTGGCGAAAAGTTTTTCAACCAATTCAGTAGCAAGTTTTCGTTCACCATATTTATTCAAACCATCTACACCAAAATAAAATTGATCTAACCACACCGGTCCACGCCAGTAGCCTTCCAGCGGATCAAACTTGGCATGATCAGCGGTAAAGGTGGGCAACGGTACCTTTGTGTTGAATTTTTTTTCGTTGCGCATTATCTCTGCTACTGCTGTGGCCTGATCGGCACTAGCCAGTTGCGCCCATAGCGGAATCCAACCTTCGGTTCCTTCCACAGTAATCAATTCCGACTTTCCATGAAGTCGATCAAAGTAGTATCCTTTTTCCTGATCAAAAAATTGTTGGTTGATTCTCGGCAACAGCTGTTGCGCGCTCTCCGCCCAATTCGCAGACTCATGGTTGTTCAGCACATCGGCCAACTTGGCGAGATAAAGTTTTTCAGCATAGAGATAGGCATTAAGATCAACACTCTCTTGATTCAGCGACCATGCATGGTCATTGTTCTTTAGCATCACGGCACTATCAAAGCGCACCGCATTATCCATTCCACTTTCCCACGCAGCTGCAACACGTGTTCCATCGGTAGAACCATATTCGCACAAACCATTTTTATTGTGATCACGATAGTCATACCACCAACGGTGATACTTCACCAATTGCGGATACATCTCTTTCACAAATTTGACATCCATTGTTTGCAGGTAAACATTGTAAACACTCCATGCAGCCAGTGGCGGTTTTGTATCTCGCCAGTTGTTTTCTTTTTTATCCGAGTAGATGCAATCGGCAATCATTCCAAATTCATCCATATAATCAAACATGCAGCGAATGTTTTCTTTCGCGAGCCACGGATTAAATAAAGCTAAACCAACTGCTTGCTTCCAACTATCCCAACTCCATACCCCATAAAACCCTTGATAGTTAACCGAAGGAAAAACCCCATCATGATGTATGTCTTTCACAGCACTGCGCCAATTGGTAACGAGTGTTATGATCGATTTCACAGCCAGCCTTTTCTTTTCCACAGATAGGCTAGGTGTTTTCGAAAAATAACTAGTCAAATAACTGTTCCATCGCTTTTCATTTTCCGCAAGCGCTTTTTTGAAAGTCGCGGGTGGCATTATGTTCTCGTTTGCTGTAAGCGTGTATGATTGTGTTTGAGTACACTCAATGGTTTGGCCTGGTTTAATAATTTGCTCTCTCAGTACTGCTTGATAATTTTTTTCGTTTATAGTTACTGTCGCTTCATCGAACGATAGCATTAGTTTATTTTCCTTATTGGAAAAATGAATAAGAAGTTGGTTCTGCGAAGCAGCAAATGAAGCTTCCGTCAGTAATGCTCCTCGGTAAGTGCATTTCAATTTACGCGATCGGTTGGATCTGTTCGTAATTTGTGTGGAGAGTAAAGCCGTGCGATTGTTTGCGAAAATCAATTGCTGCACTATCTCCAAACCGTCAATCTTAAAAGCTTGCCATAATAATCCGGGATAATAATGCTGTTCAGCTTTTGATTGAGTCAGATCAAGTAATTTGCCATCTTCATTTATTTCAATTTTTGACAAAGTGTTCGCCACCCACTGGCCATCCATATCCATTACAATCGGCCCGATAAACGAACCATAGTCTTCTTTTCTTGAAGGCAGTGCATACCCATGCCATGCGCCCATGTCGCTGAAGAACGTGTTTGCAATTTTTCGTGGCCTATCTACAAACTGATTGGTAGTGAGCACATCCGCATACTGCATTCGCTGTTGCTGCCCCGCGGCCCAGGTACAAGCGAAGCTAAAGAGTAAAATGAGTTTTTTCACCATCGTATTTTAAAGTTAGATGTCAAAGGTGCTTTAAAGCCCTCAAACAATTGAATACTTTTTTTGCAGCCTGCCACGCGAAGCGCAGTGGCAACGGGCTATTCGCTTCAAGTCCTCGTGCTGCGAGGCGCATCACTGCGGGCTTTCCGCTACTATCCCTGGCTGAGCACGCTTTCCACACTCGTGCTGTGATCAAAGTGGTTGCACATTGTGAGCTAGTGTTAACTTATCTTCATAACATCTTCGCGCAATACCTCTTGAATGTTCTCCAAAAGAAAGTCTGCGTTGGCCTGAGAGAAAATAACGGGTGGTTTAATCTTCAGCACATTATCAAACGGACCATCCGTGCTCATCAATATTCCTTTGTCGCGCATGCGGTTGGCGAAGTAATTGGCCTGCGCTGTAGCCGGTTCTTTGCTGTCGCGATTTTTTACCAATTCAAATCCGATAAAAAGTCCGGGGCCCCGCACATCACCGATAATTTCAAATTCATTCATTAATGTATTCAACCCATTTTTCAAATAGTTACCTACCACTTTCGCATTCTGTTGTAACTTCTCGTCTTTTATTACACGTAGCACTTCCAACCCAATTGCACAAGACACCGGGTTACCACCAAATGTATTGAAGTACTCCATGCCATTTTTAAAAGCATCGGCTAGCGCTTGGGTGGTCACCACAACCCCCAATGGATGCCCATTTCCAATTGGTTTGCCGATTGTAACAATATCCGGCACTACCTCGTGTTGCTGAAACGCCCAGAAGTGATCTCCTGCACGACCACATCCGGTTTGTACTTCATCTGCCACACACACGCCTCCGGCTGCACGGATATAGGCATATGCTTCTTTCAGAAAATTATTAGGTAATTCTACCTGACCTCCGCAGCTTATTACAGATTCAAAGATGAAAGCAGCCGGCTTCTTGTTTTGATTTTGCAAAGCTTCGATGGATTGTTTGACATGCGCAGCATATTTGCTACCTGCGTCAGCTACGCCTGCACGATAGAGTCCTCGATACACGTCAGGTATTGGTATTACATGCACATGATCGGGTTTGCCTTTTCCGCCTTTGCCATCAAACTTATAGGAACTGATATCGATGCAGCCATTGGTGTTTCCATGGTAACCAACCTGCGACACGATCATGTCTTTCTGATTGGTATATGTCTTTGCAATGCGCAGCGCCAATTCATTGGCTTCGCTTCCAGAATTGACTACAAAAGCTACGTTTAGTTCAGGCGGCATGGTGGCGAGTAATTCGTCAACAAACTTCACCAGATTTTCGTGCAAGTAGCGTGTGTTAGTATTGAGCACTGCCATTTGTCGTTGCCCAACAGCTACTACTCGTGGATGTTCATGGCCAACGTGCGCTACGTTGTTTACAGTATCTAAATATCTTCTGCCTACATCATCTATTAAAAATGCTCCTGCACCCCGCACCATTTTAATGGGTTGTTTATAGGAGATGCTGAGATTTTTACCAACATGTTGCTTGCGAAAGCTGACGATCTCATCGCGTGTTAATTTCTTTTCTTCAGGGCTACATTTTCCTGTAAATAAAATCCACGGATCAGGACAGATGCTTTTCCAAACGGTGGCATCTTCAGGGATGCAAACCCCAGGAAAGTCGCCATGATTTCCCAGTGTATCCAGCATTACCTGAAAGTGTAGGTGTGGTGTCCAATTCCCATTTTCATGCCGATAACCTAGTTTGGCAATTGGTTGACCTCCTTTTATTTTCTTGCCTACGTGCAAGTCACTTAGGCATTCTTGGTTAAGATGACCATACAACGTGTAAAAAGTAAGCGATTCAGATGCGACATGTTTTAGAATAATAGTAGGGCCATAATCCCGATCATTTGTATTGTTTGCAACACTGTGAACTACACCATCCAATGCAGCACAGACAATAGTTCCTGCGTTGGCGAAAAAGTCTAATCCAAGGTGTATGGTTCGCCATGAACACCCATCATTGGTAACCACTTTATATGCGGGTGTAGCATAAATGGCCCGAGCTTCGGCATATTTTCCGAAAGCTAAAGAGGCACCGCTTTGCTGAATTAATGATGAAATACGTTCGTCTAGTTTTGTTGGACTCGAAATGGTGTCCGTAGTACCTAAATCTAAACTACCTACACTTAGGTCAAGCCAAATTACTTTGGCGCTATTAGATATGGGGAAATGCGTTGCTTTATAGTGGCCGCTTGCCCATGAATTGAATAAGGTTGCCTTTGGATTAGGCTCAAGTCCGCTGGTATTCCGGAACATGCAGTAAGCAAGAGATGGAGAAATGCTTTTCAATTTCTTCAAAGTTTGCCATGCCGCCCGATCGCTGATTTGTAGGTATTCATTTTCCGGATGGTTGAGCCGGTTTAACTCTGCGCATGTAACGCTAATGAGTAAGCGCGTGCATACCAACGTGAATAAAACCTCCAATTCCTTATCAGTCAGGGGAAAGACATTATGAAAACCACGCACTATATGACAAGCCGCTTCCAGTGGGTTCGCTTTGCCCATAATAGCATATGATATTACAATGGCAAGTTCGTTGACTGTATGTGTATAAACTACATCACCAAAATCAATAACACCCGGCACACGTGGATCGTGAACATCGTGGTTTACCAACACATTGTAGTCATTCGCATCGTTGTAATTAACACTCATGCGTAGAAGCGGAAATGCCGGAACAGCTACGGTTTCAAAAAGTGTATAGAAATAGTCAATCAACTCTCTTCGTTCGTCAGTAAATTTTGTTAGATGTTCCTTTGTCCATGCAGCTTGCGTGGGATCCCACTTCATAAAACGGTGAGCAGCCGCATGATCAAAATTAGATAGCGCTGCACATAGTTTGCCACACATTTCACCAAGCCTTTCTAGTAGAAGGGGAGAGTGCGGACTTACGCTAGCCAATGTTCGTCCTTCTACCCACGAGAGCAATCGCACGTATCTTTTCTTCCCGTTTTTTTTTGTTATAGTCAAAATCTCTTTGCCATTTACTGCTTTAATTAACTTTGAGATAGAAAGATCATTTTGGTGTTGAGATAAATGCCGAATTACTGCATTTTGAAGCTGCAGGTTTTCCAGAATCTCACTCTCGTTGGCAATTTTCAGAATGAATTTTCGTGAACTTGTGGTTGTAACTAAAAAGTTTAAGTCTAATTCACCAGGTAACTCTTCCAGCGTGGCATGGATACCATAATTCCTTAAAAGAAAATCAATCAGTTCTATTCTACTGAAGGTCATGTTTAGGGTTGAGTCGCTTTGCATAGTACGTTTTAATCATGGCAATCTAAGAAAAATCACCCTTAGTGGAGAGGGTGATTCGTAAGTAATGAGCCTTAACCCTAAATTCTATTTCCACCGCCCATTGTTCTTCTTAATTTCTGCTATTCTTGTTTTATAATTTTAAAAGTTATTGAATGGTTTTGGTTAGCAGCCTTTACAAGGTAAACACCGGGAGGCTGCCCTGTTAGATTGATTGATCTAGTTTCAATTAAACTCGTTTTTTCTAATTCCACACCGCTTTGATGAATGATAGAAAGTATGATAACAGGTTGACTTGTGTGGTACTCACCATCAACTGACGGATTAGGATAAACATTGATTGTTTCAATAGTAGCTTCTACTTCTGTAATTGGAGCGTCCACTTTAATGCCATAATCTTCAATTTCGCCATCGGCAATGGCAGAGCAAGCTGAGTTGGTTGCAGTTGTGGCAATGCTTTGATTAATAATTCTCAGAAAAGTAGTTGAACCAATAACAACGTTTGCCGGAATGGTGAGGACTTCATTGACTAAATAAGTAGTTTGGCCTGCGGCCTCAGTGAAAGCAAAATTTTTTGTCACTATTAACTCCGAATCAGAAAAAACTCCATCGAGATTCCAATCTATCCATGCTTGAACTCGCTGATTATCATTCCATGCAGCGTTGCCTTTTGAGATGGTAGCTGATAATGTGCTCTTGGTTCCTTGCGCCACCGTAGCTACAAGGTTATCATCTAGATAATTCGTGTAACTGCCTGCTTGTGTTGAATTGTTGATGTCTTGTAAGCTGACATTTGAGATAAATGCCCCTTGTTCTGATGTTTTATTGGGGACACAATACTCAACAACATTGGCGTAGTAATCTTCTATTTCGCCTTTTGAAAAATCACCACAAGGCAACCAATTTTCAGTTGAACCTTTACTTTGTGCCAAAATTCGAATACTCTTTTTACCGGCAAAAGCATAAAAGGGTACACGTAGAGTAAAAGTAAATTCTTTCTCTTTTTTAAACGGGTTAGATTCAAATACTTTACTGATGACAATTTCATCTTCTGTTAAAACATAGTTTCCATTCCAATCTACCCAAACCTTTATTATTTGATATTCCAATGGCGCACCGGCCGTATTTACATTGATAGTAAGCGGGTAACTGCAGCCTTGTGCCAAACTGGTTATGCTTACTGTATTGTTTGAGTAGCGCTCTTGCAGCGATGATTTATCCGTTGTATTTAATCGAAACCGAGTGATGCGGATAAAGTTATTATCGCTAACAGAAGGTACACAGGAAATTGCTGTATATGGATCGATCCAATTGACCTTTATATCGGTAATGATGGGATTGGAAAGACCTGAGAATCCGGTTGCAAATGCGGATGGTTTGAATTCAATGGATAAGTTTGTAATCGAATTGGATTGACGGTGTGATGTGGCTATTCCGGCAAGATAAAATTTTGCTTGCTGTGAGTTTATAATTTGTATGCGCGCTGTTAATCCAGCCGGCAAATTGTTGACGATGAAATCTACACTGGGCTCTAAAAATTGACTAACTGTGGAGAATGTAACGCTCTCGCTGGCCAATAAATCAATAGGCTCATCGATTGTTCCATCATTAAGAACATGCTCATTGAATTCTAGACTCACAAAATTTACCCTTGAACCCGCAACGCCAGTAGCAACCAAATTGGCTGCTTGCCACAGCTGCTTTCGGGTAGGGTATTGGAGCGCTGCAAGCATCCTGATCACTTGTCCTTTGGTAAACATTTTGTAGCAACGGTTTTTAGAACCCGTGTATCCCATGTAGTTTTCCCCATTGATAAAGTTGCCAAAACAATTTTTTATTCCACGACAAGCCGATGCTTCCATTTCATTTTCAGCCGGAGTATCATCTACTTCATCATTCTTAGCCGTGCACAAACCTTCAAATGTGTGAAAGAGGTTGAGATAATGCCCAAATTCGTGAGAGAGTGTGGATGAAAATTCTTTATCTGTGTTACCCGTTAAAAATTTCCCGTTGTACACAATTCGAAATAAATTAGATGACATCTCAAATGAGGTAGGGTACCATGCTACTCCTGATTGACTTGTATCATCAGTATCGTATAGTTTTAGCATGATGTATACATTGCAATACTTATAATTATCCCACGCATATTTTTGAATTTCTGCATCGTGCGCAGTTTTCTCCCCGAAGCCTTTTACGCCTTGTGTATTCGGGTAAAAAATCATACCGGTAGTCGGTTTACCGGAAGGGTCTATTTGTGCTAACTTAAATTCGATGTCCATTGTGCTCTTGATAGGATCAAAGAGAGGGTCAATAGCTGAATAATCATCATTTCTTCCATTAAAATCATCATTCACTTGGTTAAGTGAATTGCGAATAATTTCGGGTGTTACTCTTTTTCCTTCAAAGTCAGTACCAAATACATGAAATACAACAGGTATCGTGTACTTAATACCAGCGCTTCTTGCATTGGTTTGACTTTGCATTCTGCCAATACTATCGGCAAATTGTTTGGTAAATTCTTCTAACTGCTTTGTGGCTGTATTCTCCTCCGGTTTGCCCACACGACATGGAGTAATAGCTTGCGCGAAGCTGTTGCGACATGCACAAGTTCCTAACACCATCAGGGTAAAAAATAATCGCAACATTCTAAATTTATTTAGATCAGTGAGCGAATGTGGGTATAAATGATAGAAGAAGGGCACAAACAGTGTGCCCCCTTCTATGCTTTTTTAATTATTATCTTCCGTTTACCAAAGGCCCCAGATTCGGGTTTGTCTCGACTTCATTTTGTGGTATCAGAATGAATTTGTTGGCGGCAGTGAACGAACTAACACCTGCTTTGCCACTGTTTTTTATTTCTGTTTCCAGCATTGCATCACCCCAACGCACGAGATCGTAATATCTACTACCTTCCATCGCAAACTCCATGGCGCGCTCGTGTACGAGTGCCGCAAAAGTTTGTGCTTTAGATAAGTTGGTTGCAAGGGGTGGCATCTTTCCATGTTTATCGCGAACTTCATTTATCAAAGCGAGGGCTCCTGCCGCATCACCCGTTTCATTCAAGGCCTCCGCTCGCATCAATAAAATATCAGCATAGCGCAATATCGGTTGATCGATGTATGATGATAGTCCGAATTGCGCTCCATTTGTTCCCCCTGAATACAGGAATTTTCTAAAAGATATTTTATTTGATCCGGCACCAAATACACTGGCGTAGGTCTGACCAAATACGTCTACAGTTGCATCGTTAAAAAATAAAGTAGCATAAGCGCGCGCATCGTATTTACCGGCTACGGTTGATGTTTTACCTTCTTGCTTTACTTCATTCAATAATTTTTGTGTTGGTATCCAACTTTCCCATCCACCAATTTCAGTGGCCTGCAAACCACCAATTGACATATAGCGGAAAGTGGCACCGTTTAAGGTAGCATTGGTAAATTTTACCTGAAGGATAACTTCTTTGTTATTCTCATTGGTACCATCAAACAACGACAAGAAATTTGTATCCAATTGGTAAACTCCTAAATCGATTACCTGTTTAAGTGCCGTTGCAGCTTCCGCATATTTCTTTTGGTATAAGAGAGTAGTTCCCCAAAAGCCTAATGCTGCACCTTTAGTAATACGGGCAAAATCTTCGTTTGGCCATGTAGTTGGTAAATCGATGGCTGCTTGCTTGAATTCATTTTCGAGGAATGTCAAAACGGTAACTCTATCGGAAAGGGGAGTGCTGGCTGTAGTAGCATCTTTCGGTGTTTTGTCGCGCAAAATAATTCGATCCCAAACTTTAATTAAGCGCAGATGAAAATAGGCGCGAAGAAATCTTGCTTGTGCAATGATCTTTTTCTTAGCATCATCACTTATTTGTGCTGTAGTCATCTTGCTTACATTCTCCATTACTAGGTTGCTTCCATAAATACCTTCATAGTTGCTTGCCCAGTAAACCCAAATCTGACTATTATTTGATTTTACCGTTAAGCTCGATACATCCGTCCAATCAGGATAGTTAGACGCGTCCGCGCCAGGTTGTGTAAAATCGTCACGGAAGTTTTCCACTGTCCATCCGGCTTCCACGTGCTCCCAGCGGTCGCCAATAC
The DNA here is from genome assembly GCA_044228465.1 of Cyclobacteriaceae bacterium. Lineage (GTDB taxonomy): Bacteria > Bacteroidota > Bacteroidia > Cytophagales > Cyclobacteriaceae > ELB16-189. Next base: position 6,511 of record JBGAUU010000016.1, on the reverse strand, counting down.
GCAATTTGCTGTAAGGATGAATCAGTGCAGTTTGAGCATCGGCTTCGTTTTTCCAAAACTGTGCCGAGGTTGCTTGATCTTTTGGATTTTGGTTGAGTAAGGCATCTTCATTACATGCCACTGCTATAACAGCAATGCATATATATGTTATTGTTTTTTTCATAGTGTTGCTTCTGAATAGTTAAAATGACATTTGTACACCTGCTAAGAATGTCTTCACATAGGGAGTTCTGGAAAAATCAGTTCCTGCATTTCGTGTTCCACCAACTTCCGGATCTACACCAGTATAAGATGTAACTGTAAACAGGTTCTGCCCACTGACGTAAACTCTAAATTGGTTAAGTCCTACTTTTTTCACAAGCTCTTTTGGAAGGGTGTAACCAATCTGAATGTTGCGCACTCTTAGATAATCTCCATCTTCAAGAAAACGTATTGAGTTGCGAGTTGTATTTCTGTTGGGGTCACTCCACACAGCACGCGGTATATCCGTTGCCGTATTTGTAGCGGTATAGAAGTTGCTTGCTGATGCCAATTGATTGCTATAACCCGATAATGTCGAGTAAGCTTGGCGAACAGCGTTGTATATTTTAAATCCGGTGGCTGCATAGAGTGTTACGCTCACATCAAATCCTTTGTATTGTGCGCCCAGATTCAAACCATAAAGATTCGATGGAATTCCGCTTCCGGCATATACCAGATCTGAATTGTCTAATACGCCATCCTTATTTACATCTTTGAATTTTACATCGCCTACCTGCGCAGCATTTGCAGGATCGACAGCGGGTGCTGCCTGATGCGGGTAGCCGGCCAATTCAGCATTCGTTTTAAATATGCCTTCTGCTTGATAAAGGAAAAATCCTCCCACCGGATAATTTAGTCTGGTGCGGTTGGCGGGCCCGTTGTCTCGGTTCGGAATAGTGCCATCGCCTAGCAATTCAAAAGTAGGAATGTTGGTGCGCGTGACAATATTTGTATTATATGAATAAGTGGCGCCTACTGTAAATGCTACAGGGCCCAAATTGGTTTTGTAGTTTGTTTCAATTTCAAATCCTGTATTTTTAACATCACCCAAATTAGATTTTGGAGCGTCACCACCAGTAGATGGAGGAAGGCTTGGATCAATAATTAAATCTTGAGTAGTGCGAGAATAGTAATTAACAGAACCAGTCACTCTGTTTTTAACCAAACCGAAATCCAAGCCTACGTTGGTCGTTATGGAAGTTTCCCATCCCAAATTAACATTTTCCAACTTCCTGAAAGTGGTAGCAGCACGTTGTGCCTCGGTGGTTCCGAACGGATAAGCACCCGCACCTTGTGTGTTCACTTGCCAATCGTATGTCCCCAAATTGCTTTCGCTTCCTAATTCACCATAGCTGGCGCGCAATTTTAAACTGGAGATAACTGGCACTTGAAAGAAACTTTCTTCAGTAATCGTCCAACCCAACGCCACGGAAGGAAATACTCCTACGCGCTTGGCGGGTCCAAAGCGAGAGGAAGCATCGCGTCTTATAGAAACTTGTGCAAAATATTTATTGTCGTAGTTGTAGTTTATTCTACCGAAGTAGGAGATGCGATTGGATTCAATGTTATAGCCGCTGGCACTGTAAATACCTCCATTGCCGGCATTCAGTGTTTCAAAATTCGGGTCAATAAACCCGACAGGTTTTGGTGGTGTGCCATTGTCGCGACCTTCTACTGCTGCATAGGTAGTGCTATAGGTATAGTTTTGAAGTGCTGCTCCGATCATTGCATCAAAATTGTGTCTATCGACTTGCTTCTGATAAGTAGCAAATCCCTCATACACTGATGTAACCGTTTTAGCATACGTTTCGCTTACCGTATGGAAGCGCACAGAATCTTTGTACTGGCCGCGGAACGGGCGCTGATGGTAAAAGCTATAATCGAAATATTGCTCAATACCCACACGGCCAGTCAACTTAAGACCCTTCATGGGCTCAAGTGATGTTTGCAAATTGGTAGTGATGTAATCGTTTCTAAATGTTGACTTGGTGTATTTGTTAGCTCCAATAGGATTGACCACATCCGGCAAATCACTCCAATTAGCTTTTCGATATCCAAATCCTGAGGTAGTTGTTGGATCATAAAGAGGAACAATAGGCGCTGCCTCATACACATTAAACAGATTTCCCTGAAAATATTTGTCATTTGTAATTTGGTATGAAATGTTTGCATCGGCAGAAAAAATACCTTGTTTAACACCAAGCTTCAGTCGCGCATTTTTTCGCTCTCTGCCTTCAGTGAGAATCACTGAATTACGATTGGTCATACCACCGGAAATCAAATAGGTTAAATGGTCGGTAGCTCCGCTTAAAGCGATGTTATAATTTTGAAAGGCACCATCCCCTTTGTAGGTTTCGTCAAACCAATTGGTATTTGCATAGGATTGATTAGGTGCTAAAAAATTGGGGGTGGGGTTACTGGCATTAGTAGGGGCTACTGCCCGAGCCATTTTAAGCCACTGATCCTTGTCCATGAATTGAAGTTTTTTAGAAATTTGATCGGCACCAGCATAGGCAGTGAAATCAATCTTTATTTCTCCTGCCTTTGCTTTTTTAGTTGTAATCAGAATTACTCCATTGGCAGCCGTTGAGCCATAAATAGAAGCAGCAGCTGCATCTTTCAGCACTTCAATAGATTGAATGTCTTCTGGGTTCACATTGTTTATGTTACCCTGAATTCCATCAATGATCACCAGAGGAAAGTTATTTCCCCATCCTCGCATACCACGTATGGTAATATCAACACCTGCTGTGGCACTGCCGCTATTTCTGCGAATCATTACTCCGGCTACTTGCCCCTGTAATGCATCGGCAGGAGAGTTGGTTGCAAATTTTCTAAGCTCTTCGCCTTTGGTAGAAGAAATTGCTCCGGTTACATCACTTTTCTTTTGTGTGCCATAACCTACCACCACCACTTCCTCCAGCGATGTAATGTCAGATTGAAGTTTTACATCAATGGTAGTTTGATTTTCCGCATTAACATCCACCGATTTATAGCCGATGAATGAAAATGAGATAACATTTCCTCCGCTAAGTGTGATGGAATAATTTCCGTCAGCATCGGTTGTAGTACCGTTGGTGGTTCCTTTTATCAACACGTTAACGCCCGGCAATCCTTCATTGGTTTGCGAATCGGTTACCTTGCCTTTTACAGTTGGGCTTTGTGCCCATGCAGCCAGACTACATGCAGCCATAAGGCAACAAAGTAGAAGCCTTCGCCCATTCATTAGTAGTAGTTTTTTCATAGAAAATTTGGTTGGGTTTAAAATTTCCGACACTCGCAAAGGTGTTTTTGAGTAATAGGAATTGAAAATTTTAGACCTCTACATTGCCTCTACAACCGATTGAATAGGTTAAAAAAAGAGGTTTTTGAAGTGTCAAGGCACTTTTAGGATAGTCTTTTGATAAGGGTAGATCAGAAATTTTTCAAGAACTCAGTCAGGTTGTCCTCATGGTTCAATCCAAATTTTTTGCGCAGCCTGTATCTGGCCATTTCTACCGATTTGACAGAAATGTTATTGATGGAGGCGATGTCTTTTATTGACAGATTGAGCCTTACCTGCGCACACAATCGTTTTTCGTTTTCGGTCAGATCAGGAAAGCGCTTTTGCAGGTTGTAGAGAAAGTCTTTGTACTCCGTTTCAATATTAATATGAAAATGTTCTGTATCCTTACTAATCTGTTCGTTGTTGCTAAATCGCCTGATGAGCTTATCAATTTCCGTATTAGCTTCTGTTTTTGGTTTTTTGCGGATTTGTTGCAAGTCGCTCACAAACTGATTCATCCATTCGTTGCGCTGTGAAATGTGAAGTGCAAAGTTGGTGATTTCAGTATTTTTATACTCTAGTTTGTTGTTCAGTAGCTGCTTTTCTACTTCAATTTTTTCTAGGTCAGATAAGATAAGGGCCTCGTGAATCTTTGATAATTCGGCTTCTTTAATGCGCAACTTGCGCTCGCGACTATAAAACGCAAATCCAACAATAGAGAATAAAATTATGGCGATAGCGGTTGCATTTCGTTGCGTGATGCGCAACTCCCGATCTTTCTCAAGTGATTCAATTAATTTCTCTTTCTGCTGAATTTCGATCTCTGCCTTTTTTTGCGCAATGCGTTTCTTTTTAACATCCGACAGAATTTGTTCATACATTTCGTGATGCAATTTTAGATTTTCAAAAGCCTTGCGATAATCGCCAGTTTTTTCAAATAGTTGTGCGTAAAGAAATGCATTGTTTAATTGAATTTCCTTTTTGGCGTTAGACTTTGAATGATCCAGTAACTGACTCGATTGATCTAAATAGGAGAGGGCTTCACGGTATTTGCCCAAATGCGTATATAAATTTCCGAGATTGGAAATGGTTTCGGCAGTCCTCAGCACATCTTTGATTTTGGATAAATGTCTTAGAGCAATTTGAAGTGCACTATCAGCGGCATCATAATCGCCAAGTTCAATTTGGGCATCGGCCAGATTATTCAAGCTGGCGCTGATGCGTAAATCATTATCGATAGCCATTCCTAACTCGAGTGCTTTTTTAAAATAAGGCAATGCATTGTTGTATTCCTTCTTGAGCGAATAGTCAAGGCCAATGGCATTGATTGCTGTGGAAATTTTAAATGTGTCAGTACCCATTTTGATCACGTCATAAGCCATCCGATGATATTTCAATGAATTTTCGGCATCGCCAATATCGTAATACAACCAGCCGAGAGAGGTAAGTGGAATTGAAACATCTTCACGAGCTTCTATTTTCTGTAATATTTCTAATGCTTGCAGATTGTATTCCAGCGCTTTATCGTACAAGTCGTTAATTAAATAGCCTTCAGCCAAACTTACCATTGAAATGGCTTCCCATTTTAAATTCCGAATGGACCGCGCTAAGCGAATGGCTTGGCTTGCAGATTGGATGGAGAGCGTAGTGGAGTCGTAAAGAAAAGTTTTTGATCGTTCGTTGAGATAAACAATGCTATCCAATTTTTTATGCTCAAAGGCTGTTGTAGGGGAATGTTGTGCACAAACAATAGAAGCCTCCAAAAAGCAAATCGTATAAATAAAACTCTTCACCATAGCGTAATTATACGGTTGATTTTTCAAAGCCAAAACTATTTTTGGGTGTATTGGTTTTATTCAGACTGCGTAGCGCTGATTTCTGATTGAATCAAATATTTTTTGCGAAAATAATACACTACCGAGAAGAATGTAAGGGCCCCGGCAATAGACCAGAGTTCATTAGCTGACAAATGCGTAAGAAACCAAATGATGGTAGATAATGCGATGAAGTGAATTGTTAATCCTCCGGGAATTACAAACCCGTTACTTTTAAGGCCATCGATGCGAAGTTTAATTGCAGATAATATTACTGCCAGATAAGTTATTAAAATGGCAGCGCTAGATAGAAGGGCGAGTTGTTTAAATCCACCTAAAAGTGAGAACAGTAAACCTAGTCCTGCATATATAATTATCGACCAATAAGGCGTGGCATAGCGAGGATGTATCTTGGAAAGAAAAGAGGGAAAAAGTTTGTCTTGCGAAGCTGCAAAAAGAAATCGAGGCATGGTGAGTATATCCCCACTAATAGCACCCCAAATAGAAATGGCAGCACAAACTAAAATCAAAATAACACCGGCCGGTCCAAAAATTAAACTGGCAGCTTGTGATAGGGGAGCGTCTTTATACTCCAACAGATTTGATCCAAGTATTCCTTGTGTGATTAAATGAATAGTGGCATAGATAATGACAACAATGAAAATTCCCCATAAAATACCAATAGGAACTGTTCTACCCGGATTTTTTATTTCACCGCTTACAGTAAGAGAAGCTTCGGCACCGCCATAAGCAAAAAATAAAATTAGGGATGCCTCACCAAGATTAGTCCATCCCGGCCAACCGCTTACATTCAGATTGTTAGTTTCAACCGTAGTCCAGCCTACAAGAATCAGCAAAACCAGTGGGAGTAATTTGGCAAATGTTATGAACTCAACTAGTTGCGAACCATATTTTACCCCTCGCACATTAATGTATCCTAAAAGCAGAAAGCTAATAGTAAAAAATAATCCTTTCACAACAGGATGATGAAAAGGCGCATAAACGGTAGATAACATCTCGGCCATAGCGTTGATAATTGCAGCATCACTTATCAATCCAAAACCAAACCAATATAGATTGCTGGTAATGAATCCGAAAAATGGGCCATAAGCACTTTCTACATACGCGTAAGCACCACCCGTTCGGGTTACACGGCTACCCACTTCTGCAAAACATAGCATCACCAGAAATATGAGCACGCCACAAATCAGGTAGGCTAAAATACTTGCTGCCCCCAGGCTTTCGTATACTTTGGCGGGAAGAACAAAGATGCCGGCTCCGATTGTAAGGTTGATAACATTGGCTGCCAATGCGGTAGGACCTATGGCGCGCTTCAAACCTTCGTCTGGCGATTTTACATTTTGTGTCATTCAGCCAAATTATTGACAATTGAACTAATAATAACTTTACT
>JBGAUU010000015.1:0-53482 GCA_044228465.1 Cyclobacteriaceae bacterium | reverse complement strand
GTGACTTTGGCGGCGGGGTCCACCTCTTCCCATTCCGAACAGAGAAGTTAAGCCCGCCAGCGCCGATGGTACTAGGTTAAAACCCGGGAGAGTAGGTCGTTGCCTTTTTTCATTTACCCAAACCAAAAAGCCCCTAAGGGGCTTTTTGTGTTTTTAACCATATCGGTAAAAAGCAACATCTTATCAAAACTAGAAAAGCCCATGCGGGCTTTTCTTGCTTTAAGCTCTTTCCACAATTCAATCCTCAAAATTTACAACCTCTCATCAACTGATCGCGGCTCATCGCGCTCCATCATTTTCCAACTTTCAAAAATTTTATAATCGCTTTGTAACCTTTGATCCATTATTTGGTAACTAACTCGGAAATTGAAACATAGGTGTTGTTAACAGACGAGCAAATTATGGAGGCCGTGAAAAATGGAGACCTAGGTAAGGCTTCTGTTTTGTTTGATCGCTATCATTCCCGAATATTTAATTTCCTCGCCCGACTCTGTATGGATAGAGATCTGGCAGATGACTTAGCTCAAAATGTTTTCTTAAGACTGATCCGATACCGCAGTAGCTACCGGGAAGGAAATCGGTTTATGCCATGGATTTACCAAATGGCACGAAACGCTTTTGCTGATCATTATCGAATGAACAAGAATCAGATGAATCGCCACGTAGATGTTGAAAAAGTTGCCAACCACTTTACTGAAACCAGTGAAACGATGGAGCAAGATGAACGCGAAGCGTTGCTTCATCGATCAATGGCTAAGTTGAGTGAAGATGACCGTGAGTTGCTAGTGCTCACGCGGTTTCAACACTTAAAGTATGAAGAGGTGGCATCGATTTTGGATACCACTGTGGCGAACATTAAAGTGAAAGTGCATCGGGCGATTGGAAAACTTCGTGAGCATTATTTTGAACTTGAAAAGCAAAGCTGATATGGAACATGAAATCTTAGAGAGTCTATTGATCGATTATTTGGATGGTCGGTTGGATGCAGTAGAAACAGCCAAGGTTGAAAAACTCTTGAAGGAAGATTCGCGTGCGCTTAAGCTCTTGAATCAACTGAAGGAGCTGATGACTCAAATGGATTTTGTAACAGAGATTACACCTACTTCTGAGGCGAAACTTAAATTTTTAAGGGCACTTGAAAATGAGGTTCACATAGAGACCAAAAACACCAAGCAAGTTTTCTTTTCGCCTTACTTATTAAAAATAGCTGCCGGATTTATTATGCTCATGGCAATAGCTGGGATTGGTTACTGGTTGAATAAAACCAATGAACAACAAAATCAAATCGCTCGATTACAAGAACAAATGGATTCTACTAAAAATGTAATGATGGCGATGATTGTCAACCCGCAATCGGCAAGCCAACGAATGCAAGGAGTGGCGGTATCGTATCAGATAGAGAAGGCGGATGATGAAATTGTTAACGCTTTGTTTGAAGCGATGTACAACGACCCAAGCACCAATGTGCGCTTGGCCGCCTTAGAAGCATTGGCAAAGTTCAGCAATCAGCCGAAAGTAAAAAATGGACTAATCAAGTCACTTACGAAGCAAAAGGACCCGATGGTACAGATTACGTTGATTCAATTGTTGGTTGACATGAAAGAGAAAGCAGTCATCCAGGAGTTGGAGCGAATCAGCAGAGATAAAGAAGTATTGAAGGCCGTCAAAGACGAGGCGTATGCCGGAATCTTACGTCTTTCTTAAAATGGACAATGAATCATTTCAGAAACTCAAACTAGAAATAAAATGAAAAAGGTATTGATGGTGATTGGAATTTTAGTTGCAGCTATTTGTGTTGCAACCGCACAAGAATTTAAAGTAGCAAAAAGCTCCGGTAGATTGGAGATTCACTTGGGAAAAGCAACGATTGAGGGATACAATGGAAACGAAATCGTCTTTACTTCCCTTGATAAAGACCGAGACGAAGACGAAGATAACCGCTCGAAGGGCTTGCGTGCAATTAATAGCCTCGGATTAGATGATAACACCGGCTTAGGAATTCATGTGGCCGATAAAGGCAATGTGGTAGAAGTTTACCAACTAAAGAAAATGAATTCACCTGAAATAAAAATTCTCGTGCCGAAGGGGATGATTATTTCGTACGAGCATTCTTCTCAGTATGGTGATGATGTGAAATTCAAAAATCTGGAAAATGAAATTGAAATATCGACACACTACAATAGTGTGGAATTAGAAAATATTACGGGCCCCGTGACTGCCAAGGTAATTTACGGGCATATCGAAGCGAACTTTAATCAAAATGTAAAAGGCCCGCTTTCATTGGTATCAATTTACGGATATGTGGATGTGACGCTGCCGCTTGCAACGAAAGCCAATCTAAAATTAGTGACTTCATATGGTGAAATTTTTGTGGCGCCCGAATACAAAATTGAAATCGACAAAGAAGGAACGATGGTGCGCTATAGCGATAAGGTGAGCGGAAAGATCAATGGTGGCGGAATGAACATTGATATTCGTTCGGATTACGGAAAGGTTTACTTACGCAAAAAATGAGAGCACTAGTTAGTCTAGTTCTGTTAAGTCTAGGGCTTAGCGGACATGCACAAACCGCGATCAATAAAATCATTCCCGTGCAGGCAGGGCAAAAGGTACAACTTGAATTTGATTATCCTGAACTGATTAAAGTGACAACGTGGGATCGCAACGAGATATCTATTCAAGGCAGCGTGAGTATTAATGGCGGGGAAAATGATGATGCATTTCAATTGTCCTCATCATTATCTGGAAATACCTGGCGCATTGAATCGGAGATTCGCAATTTGAAGAACTTGCCTCATCGAATTACAGTAATGGAGAACGGAAAGAAAATGGTTTTCAAAAACAAAGCGGCATTGAAAGCGTACGATCCGGACAATCATAAAAATTATAAATTTTATTCAGAAGGAGTAGAAATGGATATAATGTTAGAGATTAAGATACCCAAGAACATGGCTACTGATTTACGATCTGTCTATGGAATTGTAGAAGTTAAAAACTTCGAAGGAGAATTGACAGTAGATGCTACTTACGGAGCGGTAGACGCTACGGTAAACGAAGCGACTACTGGTCAACTGAAGGCCGAAACTAACTACGGGCAGATTTACACGAACCTTGCATTAAAAATTTCAAAAGGAGAGGAAGAAGATTTTCATACACTGATAACCGCGAGACTCGGTAATGGGCCTGATTATAGCTTCGAGTCTAAGTATGGAAATGTTTACCTACGAAGGAGTAACTAGAGATTTGCTCTAGATGGATTCCTAAAGCAGCACTTCATTAATGGGGTGCTGTTTTAGTTTAATTGCTTATGAAAATACAATTGATAATTCGGAAGCAAATCGGGATAAGCAATTTTTACCAAGTCTTTTAAAATGAGATCGGGACGGAGGTAGCCGAGTTCTAAAAATTCACTGCCGCCTTTTGCACCGATGCGTGCGTTGTAAGAGTAAACTTTACTCTTCTGAAAAGGCTTGAAAAGCTCGTATCTTTTTTCAGCAGCTTTTAATTCTTCAAGCGAGGCGAATGAACCAACACCAATCCAGAGGTCAGCGTCTTTCGCTTTCGCGTAAACAGATTCAAAACTTAACTGCAAGAATCCATTGGTAGAATCTTGTGCCCACAAATAATTACAGCCGGCATCGTCTAAAAGTTTAGCAGCGTAATTTTTTCCACCAGGAAGAAACCATGCATCGCCATAGAGAATGCCACTTAAAACTGTTGGCTTTATGGTAACACTTTTAGTAAGTTGTTGCGTAGCGGTGTATTCTTTTTCAATTTCTTGGAAGACGGAGTCAGCCAGTTTTTCTTTGTTGAAGAACAGCGCCATGAATTTGATCCACTCTGCTCGACCCAGTGGATGTTTCTCTAAATATTCTGCATTGATGATAACCGGTATGCCTGCTTCTTGAATCTTTTTTAGTTGACCCAAATCTTTGGTCATGGTGTAACCCATAACAACGGAAGGCTTTAATGAAAAAACTAATTCTACATTCATGCCTTTGTCGATACCTAATTCTTTGACGAAACCTGCATCGATGCGCTCACGCATTTTAGTAGAGCTGATGTAATCGGTAGTGGGAAACCCAATGAGCTTGTCGGTTTCGTTGATGTAATCGAGTAAAGGAATGTGCGTGGTGGATGTGCAGATAATATTTTCAATTGGTGTGAAGATGATGGTAGCGTTGGTTGGATTGGCAGGCGCAGGCTCGCCTTTGGGAACTAATAAATATTGGTAACCAGTTGTTGCATTTTGATAAGGTTGTATGATTTCAACTAGTTTGGCATTACCTACATTGGAAACTTTGAAGCCGGTAGCATATTTAATTTCATCACTTGACTGAGTTTCTTTTTTGTTTGGTGTACTACTGCAAGAAATAAGTAATGATGAAATGAATAATATGATACGTGATGTAGATAACGCGGCCAGGGATAGAAGCGGAAATTCCGCGCCTCGCGGAATTGAAGCGGATAGCCCGGTGCCTTTCCCGCCTTTTCGCGGGATTGGCAGGCAGAAAAATAAAACAGAAATGTGTGATCTTAATTGCTTTGTTATCATGGTTGCAAGTTTAGAAAATTAATTATGTTTGCAACCGTATTACGGTCTCCGATTTTTATCGGAGTTAAAAGGGAACCCCGTGTGAACCGGGGGCTGTTCCCGCAACTGTAGTCCACGTGAATACACTAACTATCTGAGCCACTGTGGCGCGAAGCGCGCCATGGGAAGGCGTTAGTGAATGTGGAGAGCCAGGAGACCTGCCGAAATACGATAGTAATAAGTGCTTCGGGTAAAAGCGACTTTGATTCTTATGCTTTTTGCTTGCAGATTTTTCTGTTGGGTGAACAGTATCCGTTTCATTTCAGCCTTTTACTCTTTTTTCAAAACCTTAAACTTTTTCAAACATGAAAAAAGAGAGAAAAGTCTGGGCAATCACTTTAATTGTCCTTTGGTGGCTCGCACCAAGTAAAACAAATGCGCAGCAACAAGATTCAACACGTACACTCGATGAAGTGGTGGTAACGGGCACACGATTTGATTTGCCCATCGAAAAATCAGGGAAATTTATTTTGCGATTGAATGAGCAACAACTGCGCGAACAGTCGGGGAGAAGTTTTTCGGATTTGCTGAACTCGTTGGCGGGCATTCAGTTAGACGGAAATTTTGGTACACCAGGATCGAACTTGAGTTATTATGTTCGCGGTGCACGCAACCGACAGACGTTGGTGGTGGTAGATGGTGTGCCGATGAATGACCCGAGTGGCATTGATGCTTTTTATGATTTGCGCTATGTGGCAACTGATCAAGTGCGAAGTGTAGAAGTATTGCAAGGGGGATTGAGCACATTGTATGGATCGGGAGCTGTGGCTTCGGTGATTAATGTGCAATTGAAAGAGCCGGAGAAAGACGGAGTGCATGGCAGTGTTCACTTGAATGGAGGAAGTTGGAACAGCTTTGGAAGAGACATCGGGTTGAATGCAAAAGAAGGTAAGTTTTCATTTCTTTTGTTTTCAAATCAATTTGCGACTGATGGATTTTCTTCTGCTTTAGATAAAAGCGGCACGGCTAACTTTGATAAAGATGGTTTTGAACGAAGAAATGAATTTTTAAAAGTAGGATATTCGGTTAACGCACGATTGACGTTGGATTTTTTTGGCGGAAGAGATTGGTTTGACGCGAAGTATGATGCGGGTCCATTTAAAGATGCAGCCAACAGTCAGGTGCAAATGCAAACACGATTTGGTTTGAAAGGAAACTATCGCTACGCGAAAGGAAGTTTGCAATGGGTGGCGCAGCAAGTAGCAAACACGCGTGAGTTCAAAAGCTCGTTTCCGTCTATTTATGAAGGAAAAAATTTGTTTGCAGAAATAATTCATATACAACAATTAGGTGCGACTGCCAAGCTATTGAGTGGAGTGAGTTTTCAACAATTGAATTTTGAGCAGAAGAATGCGAACAAGGCTGATACTACTCAATTTACGATTGTAGATCCGTACACTTCGTTGTTTGTGGACTTTGCGAGTGGGTTTCAAGTGCATGCGGGCGTGCGATTGAATACACACAGTGTGTATGGAAGCAAAGTGTTGTATAATGTAAATCCATCTTGGACAGGCGAACTAAGCGGAAACAGTAAATTGAAGTTATTCGCGAGTGTTTCTTCTTCTTTTATCACGCCTAGCTTGTATCAGTTGTATTCGCCTTACGGGAATAAGAAGCTGAAACCCGAAGAGTATGTCAATTATGAATATGGAGTTTCTTTTATGCACAGAGCACTGGTTGTGAATGCAGTGAATTTTTACCGAGATGAATCAAATACGATTGGATTTATTTCGCGCTACGAGAATTTATCAACTACGCGCAGAGTGAGTGGTGTAACGATAGATGCGGTGTATCCAATTAATCCATTGGTAAGTGTAAGAGCGGATTACACTTTTCAATCGACTGATGCTCAAAAAACATTTTATCGGATTCCACAAGAGAAGTTGGGCGCTAGTGTGACTTTGTATCCACGTCAGGGATTGACGATGACCGTAAATTATTTACATACCGGTAATCGAACCGATTTGTATTATGATGAAAATTTTAATGCGAATGAAATTGCTTTGCGAGCGTATGATTTGTTGAACCTTCATCTGGCAAAAGAATGGCAGGATAAGAAATGGATGATCTATGGATTGGTTAATAATGTAATGGATGAACAGTTTGTGGGCGTTTATGGTTTTACTACACAAGGGCGAAACTTTTCCATTGGTGCGCGCTACCGATTTTAATAATGCGCGAGTTAAAAGATAATTTGTTTGTGTGCAGTTGGAGTGGGGGGAAAGACAGTTGCTATGCGCTGATGAAAGCGAAGCAAATGGGCCTGACCCCCACTGTGCTGCTCAATGTTTTGAATGAACAAGGTGAGATCAGCCGAAGTCATGGAATACCCAAAGTGGTTTTGGAAAAGCAAGCAGAATTGCTTGGCTTGCCTTTATATGCTGTGCCCGCCAGTTGGGAAACATACGAGACTACTTTTGTAGAAAGCTTGCAGTTGCTCAAGCAAAAATATCATTTGACACACGGAGTGTTTGGTGATATTGATTTAGAGGCGCATCGCGAATGGGAAGAGAAGGTATGTTCGAAAGCGAAACTCAAAGCGATGTTACCACTTTGGAAACGAGATAGAAAAGAGTTAGTGCTTGAAATGTTACAGCAGGGTATTGAGACATATATTGTGTCATGCAATGAACAGATGGGTGAATCTTTTTTAGGTAAACAACTGACGATCGATGTGATTTTGCAGTTGGAGAAATTAGGAGTTGATCCTTGCGGTGAAAATGGTGAGTTTCATACGTTGGTTGTCAATATGCCGATGTTTGCAGAAAGAATGCGGGTGCGCTTTGCGCAGCCAGTGTTGCATGCAAACTATTGGTTTGCTACACCTTCATTAAACTTTGGAATTCTTTAAGAGAGCATTTGTGAAAGAAAAGCAAAAGAAAGAAGAGCCGGATTATTACTTCGAAAATGGGCTGATGGTTTTTACAGAAGCCTTTCATCGGAAGCGAGGTTATTGCTGCGGAAACAACTGCCGACATTGTCCGTATGGACACGAGAAGGTGCCGGATTCCAAAAAGAATAAACCTAAACTTTAATGCGACTCAAAATTTCCTCCATCAGTTGGCGACTGGCATAACGAGGTGTTATTTTCTTTTCAGCGATCGCACTTTCAAGTTGTAATTTCTTTTCCAGAATAGTTGGATGAGAAAGTAGAAACGAGAGCGCTTGATTCTGAATCGTTTCAGAAAACCATGCGGCATCTTGTTTTTTTCGCTGTTCGTTCAGCCATCCATTTTGTAGTGCGTGCACATGAAATGAAGTAATCATTTTCCACACTTCAACTATACCTTCTTTTTGAAGAGCAGAGGCTGTCAACACCTGAGGCGACCAGCCTGAATCAGGAAGTTGAAACAAATGAAGTGCATGAAGAAAATGAGCTTGTGCTTCGGTGGCTCTCTTTTTATTATCGCCATCGGCTTTAGTAATGACTACCCCATCGGCCATTTCCATAATTCCTTTTTTGATTCCCTTGCAATTCATCGCCACTACCGGCTAACATCAAGAGAAGAAAGAAATCAACCATGCTCCGCACCATGGTTTCCGATTGACCCACACCCACGGTCTCCACTAAAATAATATCAAAGCCGGCTGCTTCACATAGTAAGATGGCTTCGCGCGTTTTATGCGCAACACCTCCCAGCGCATTTCTGGAGGCAGTAGGTCGAATGAAAGCCAATGGATCTTTTGCTAATTCTTCCATGCGCGTTTTGTCGCCTAAAATACTTCCCTGACTTACGGTGCTGCTCGGGTCGATGGCCAACACAGCTACACGTTTGTTTTGTTGCGTAAGATATTTTCCGAAAGTTTCGATGAAGGTACTTTTGCCTACACCGGGCGAACCGGTAATGCCAATGCGGATAGATCGACCAGAGTGAGGCAAAATGGATTCAATTAGCTCTTCAGCCAATTGCTCATCAGAAGGAAGCTTACTTTCAACCAGCGTAATAGCTTTGGCCAAAACAATTTTGTCGTGGCTTGCAAGCCCATTTTGATATTCTTGCAAATTCAGTCGTTCGCGACTTATCTTTTTCACCGGTATGAGTTCCTGTTAAATATTTATAAATTTACTTAGTAAAACTAAACCCCTAAGAATTGGCCGGAAAATACTTTGCATTCAGAAGTATGGAAAGCCAATCTTAACCTAACCTAACCTAACTTAAACTCATGAAAAAGTTTTTGATACAATGTACTAGTGTCACCGTTTTTGTTTTTGTGATGATGCTTGTTGTGGACAAGATAACAGATTTTAAAGCCTTCAGCGCATTTGACACAATCTCACAAGCATTAGCAGATACTGAATTAACTGATTATGCTTTTAATTCACTTCGTCCCGATCCAACAGTAGACGAGCGAATTGTTTTGGTAAATTTTGGCACTCTTGGCAGAGGAGACATTGCGCGCCAAATTCAGATCATTAATCAGTTTAAACCGAGAGTAATTGCTGTCGATGCGCTTTTTAATTGTGAAGGTGGCTTGTATGATTCAATCAATTGCCCCCAATTATTAGATACGTTAAGCAACCTGATGCTGAGTGATGCCATTCGGGAAGCAGGCAATGTGGTGCTGGGTGAAAAATTAATGCAAACAGCTGCTCTTTCCAAGGTTGATTCAAACGAAGCAGATTCGCTTGAAACTCCGGATCCAATTTTTAAAGAACATGCACGTTTGGGTTTTGTTACTTTACCAACAGATGCAACGCATCAGGAAGATGTTAAAATTTGTCGTACACTTTATCCGCAACGAAAAGTTAACGGAAAACGGGAAGTAGCATTTTCAGTTCGAATTGCGATGAGCTATGATTCGTTAAAAGCCGAAAAATTTCTGGCCAGAAATAATGAAGAAGAGATCATCAACTTCAGAGGTAACATTGAAGTGCGTCAGCTTCGATTGAAAAGTTTGAAAAATGATGAAACCGCTTCTACTAATTTTGGAACGATGTTTTATGTGGTAGATGTAGAAGATGTTTTATCAGGCAATGTTTCAGAAGACTTGTTTAAGGATAAAATTGTCATTATCGGTTATTTGGGAGATTATGTAGGAGATCCGGCCTGGGAAGATAAATTTTTTACTCCCATGAACAGTAAATTCGGAGGCAGAGCCAATCCGGACATGTTTGGTCCAGTTGTTCATGCGAATGCAGTTGCAATGATTTTGAATGAGGATTATGTAGATCAACTCGCTGACTGGGTAAAGGTAGCCATCGCAATATTGGTATGCTTTTTAACGGTCGCGTTGTTTATTGTAATTGATGAAAAATTACCTATTTGGTATGATGCGCTATCAGTTGTAATTCAGGTAGTGCAAATCGTGGTAATTATGGGTATCATCATTTATTTATTTGCAAGTTTTAGCATCAAACTAGATTTATCGCTCACTTTGATCGCCACCGCCTTAGTAGGCCCTTGCTATGATATTTTGAAATCTGCCCAAAACGAACTCGACAGTTGGCTTACTAAAAGGAGGCAGAAGGTATAAATCAAAAAAATAGTCGCGTTTTTTGGCACGATTTTTTAGTATTTTAGTACCGAAAATCAATAAATAAACATGAAAAAGAGTGGAATTTTAGTTGTAGTAGGCATTTTTCTATCGGGTATAGCGGTCGGTCAAGCCGAGTATGCCTTCAAAGTGTTAGCCAACAAGGGCTCCAATGAGGTAAAATCAGGAGATGCCTGGCAGGCAGTTAAAACGGGAGATCGCCTCAAATCAACAGATGAAATAAAAGTGGCCGAAAACTCATATGTAGCTTTGGTTCACGTAAAGGGTAAGCCGATTGAATTGAAAGAGGCTAAAACCTACAAGATTTCTGATTTGGAAGCCCGTGTTAACACTACCTCCAGCGTGGTAAACAAGTACACTGACTTCATTCTAAGCAGCAATTCAGCGGAAGCTAAAAAGAACCGTTTGAGTGCAACCGGAGCGGTGCACAGAGGCGGATCGAGCACAGCCGATATCAAAGTTTTCTTGCCTGAGAGCCAATGTTCTTGCGAGTATATCTACAATAATAATATCCTCGTAAACTGGGAACCTTCAAAAGGAACTTCGCCCTACATTGTTACCATAAAAAACATGTTTGAGGAAGAATTGATGCAATTAGAAACCCCGGAAACATTTGTTTCAATTGATAGGAGTATTCCGGTTTTGTCTACTGAAGATGCGTGGTACGTAGAAGTTCGTTCAAAAGCGGATGCAAAAAATAAGTCAGACAGATACTTAATCAAGAAATTATCTCCCGCACGTCAGGAGTCGGTGAATAAATTGTTAGGTGAATTTGGTGCCGAAATGAAAGAAGAAACTGCTTTAAATAAATTTATCCTAGCCGGTTTCTATGAAGAGAATAAGTTGTTTATCGATGCAATTTCGGCATACGAAGATGCAATTAAACTGGCACCCGATGTTCCTACCTATAAGGAAGCTTACGAGGAGTTCTTGTTAAGAAATAAGTTAAAGTACCAGAAATAAGTCGAATTCCAATTCGATCGTTAAAAGCTGCTGAAAGGCAGCTTTTTTTGTTTACCTTAATCACTTAATTATTTCAAAATGGCTACCTCCAGAAGAAAATTCTTACTCACTACCCCTGCGTTGGCACTTGCCTCTGCTGTACCCGCTTTTGCGAATACGGATGAAAAACAGTTGGTTCACCACGTTTATTTCTGGTTAAAGAATCCTTCTTCTAAAGATGATTTGAATAAACTCATTGAAGGCATTTCAAGTTTGCGCCCAATCCCTACAGTGCGCCAATTTCGAATAGGCTTGCCGGCAGCTACTACCAAGCGAGACGTGATTGACGACAGCTATGCAGTTTCTCTATTTACTGTTTTTGATGATATTAAAGGCCATGATGTGTACCAAGAGCATCCGATTCACCTGAAATTCATCGAGAAATATTCACATTTATGGAATAAGGTAGTTGTTTACGATTCGATGGATATCTAGCGAAAGACTCCTTTAGACCTTAACTACCGATCAGAAACGAAGAAATTCGTTTTGTTTCTCCATTTTCATTCAAAATTGAATCTACAAGTATCAACGGAATATCTCTGAGATATTCCCGAATCTAAAAGTATCAATAGAATATCTCGGAGTAGTATTGATGCATGAAAAAGTATCAATGTCGGGAAAAATAGTGGGCCGATTCAGTAATTGGTGCGTTCTGCTGAAGAACGCCACCTAAACTTCATTTTACGGAAGTAGAATTTTAAGCTCTTTTCACCAAAAAATGTCGCTCCATCTGTATTCAAAAAAAAGACAGCCTCCATTTTGAGACTGCCTTTTTTAATTTTTAGAATAATCTCCTCTACAAATTTGGCTGAGGAGTAGTTCTCAGATACGGCTTCACACGGGTATATCCTTTCGGGAATTTGGCTGCAATATCTTCGTCTTTCACAGCCGCTGTGATAATTACATCTTCACCATTTTTCCAGTTGGCAGGTGTTGCCACACTGTAGCCGGCTGTTAGTTGCAAGCTGTCGATGACACGAATTAGTTCATCAAAATTACGACCGGTTGAAGCCGGATAAGTAATGGTCAGCTTTACTTTTTTATCGGCACCAATCACAAACACAGAACGAACAGTAAACTTGTCGCTTACTTGAGGATGCACCATGTCATACAAGTTAGCAACTTCAAATTTTGGGTCCGCAATGATTGGGAAATTGACCGCGGTTTGCTGTGTTTCGTTGATGTCGCCAATCCATTTCTTATGAGATTCCACATCATCTACACTTAAAGCCACCACTTTCACATTTCGTTTATCAAATTCGGCTCTTAGTTTAGCTACCGCACCCAGTTCGGTAGTGCAAACCGGTGTAAAATCGGCCGGATGTGAGAATAAAATACCCCAGCTATTGCCGAGCCATTCGTGAAATTTGATAGTGCCCTCACTGGTTTCTGCTTGAAAATCAGGAGCTATGTCGCCTAGTCTTACTGCCATATTGCTTGAAATTTTAATTTTTTGCAAAGCTATAAAAACTCTACTCAATAAGTAGACTACTTGAATAAAAAAACCAGGTTACTTTTTGAGCGATTTTTCGCGTTTTACAATTTTAGCGAGGGTAGAATTACCCAGAATTTTTAAGGTTTCATCGCGAACGCTTATCAAACTATCCCGAATGCCGCACGTCTTTTCATTCCGGCATTCATCGCACCTTTCGTAGTAGTTCAACGATACGCAAGGAAGCAAGGCAATGGGTCCATCAATCAATCTCATCACTTGCATCAGATTAACTTCCGAAGGATCTTTCACTAAATAGTAACCACCACCTTTTCCTTTTTTGCTTTCCAGAATTTTGGCATGCCGCAATTCGAGTAAAATAGCTTCTAAAAATTTCTTCGGAATGTGCTGATCATCTGAAATATCTTGAATTTGAACAGGTCCTTGTTCGTGCCGCTCAGCAAGATAAACCAAAGCGTGAATAGCGTATTTACATTTTTTAGACAGCATTCGAAGTATTAAATTAAATCTAAGTTATACAATCGGAAATAGAATGACTCAATTAATTGAATGAATCCTTCGAATCGTTGGCATTCCGGTTAAAATTTTTTTGAATAACTTTATTTTTGCGAAGAAAAATGCCGAGATAGCTCAGCTGGTAGAGCAACGGTTTCGTAAACCGTAGGTCGTGGGTTCAAGTCCCATTCTCGGCTCATAGCTGCTACTTATATTTGGGAAGGATCTATTTCAAATCAACTTTTGCGAGCATAGTTTTCTACTTTTGCGAAAAAGTTTCTTGAACATGATTGTTTCAAAGCCGCCCATCAGCACCCTTTCCTCATTTGCGTTATTTCTGCTAGTTACAGCGATCGTCATTGGTATGAATGTTTATACGGTTCTGCAAGCTGCGAATCCTGCATGGTATAATTATGTGGTCATTGGATTGCTGTTGCCCATTGGTGGTTTTGTATTGTATAAAATATTCATTCGCTACCAGATCGTGCGATTGGGTAATAACCAAATTGAAGTGCAACTGCCGGTGCTTAGACGATTTGACAAATATAATCTGGATCAGGTTCAGTTTTGGTTTGAAAACCAGGTGAAGACGGGTAAAAACTCAGTTTATAAAGAATTGGTGATTAAGTTTTCGGATAACAAAAAAGTAACATTAAGCCCCAAGGAATCAACCGACTATGAGCGGGTAGTTCAATACCTCAAACAAAAATTAACCAAAAAGAAAATTGTCGTTAAATAAGGGCATTGGGAATCATTCAAAATAAAATTACTTTTGCCCTCCTTCAAGCTCAAAATTGAGTTGAAAAATGCCCAGGTGGTGAAATTGGTAGACACGCTACTTTGAGGGGGTAGTGCCGCAAGGTGTGCTGGTTCGAATCCAGTTCTGGGCACCAATTCAGTTGATAGTTATCCGTTAGCAAGTAATAAGTTATTTGTTAATGGTAGATTAGTGAACCGAATAACCGTTAACGAGTGCCTTTTAACCGCTAACGATTAACCGCTAACGATTAACCGCTAACTACTAACGATTAACTGAGAATCTTCAAATGCCGAAGTGGTGAAACTGGTAGACACGCACGTTTCAGAGGCGTGTGGCGCAAGCTGTGCGGGTTCAAGTCCCGCCTTCGGCACTCCCTTAAGCTTAAATTCAGGTTTCCTATTCCTAGTGGAACGTATTATAAGTTGATATTTTTATCAGAAATTAAAGAATCCATTTATTAGAATTAGCTATGCACAAACCCTCCTTTTCGAAAAATCTCTTAGTTGGCTTCATTTTCTTGGTTTTTTTATCGCAAAATGCCTATTCGCAAGTTGCGATAGGAACAAGTGGCACTCCTACACCCGATGCAAATGCTGTTTTGTTGCTGGTAGGTAATGGTAGTCAGGGTTTAATTATCCCCACTGTAACTACGCTTGGCGCATTTGGCAAGGCTGGTATGGTAGTTTACAATTCAAGTACCAAGTTTGTTTATTACCATGATGGCTCAGCCTGGAATCAGGTAGGAGGAGCCTCGGCAGGTGGACAAGGAATTACCATTTCGGGTAATACCGTTCAACTTAATTCAACCCCGGGAGCAACATTTGGTCTTTCAAACACAGCACCAACAGGCAAAGGACAACTATTGGTGTGGGATGGGACGAAATGGGATGCCACTACAGCACCGACTACCTCTGGTCAGACTTTAACTTGGGATAATACGAATGGCCGATGGATATTAGGTACTTCTTCTGCCGCTACCTTAAGTGGCGATGTTACCGGACCTGCCACTGCCACAGCCATTGCAGCCACCTCCGGAAATAATATTGTTTCCGCCATCAACAACGCTGCGACAACTTCCAAAATAACGCCTTCGCAAATTACACCAGGTACAAATAATCAGGTGTTAACAACCAATGGCGGAATCGCTACTTGGTCAAGTTTAAGTTCACTGCCGGTGCTATCTGCCAATCAATTGCTTTCAAACAATGGAAGCAATACAGGCATAACTGTGGCTGGTGATCTTACACTCTCTGTTTCCGGAACTACCGGAACATTCACCATTGGAAACAATGCAGTGACGAATACTAAATTGGCTACGGGCATAGACGCAGCAAAAATTACGACAGGTACACTACCGGTTGCTCAAGTTCCAGGTTTAGACGCAGCAAAAATTACGACCGGTGTATTGCCGGTGGGCCTGGGTGGAACAGGGGCAAGTAATCTATCTGGGGTTTTGGTGGGCAATGGAAGCAGCGCCTTCACTGCAATCACCACCGGAAGCAACGGCCAAGTGTTAACAGTGAATGCAGGTGTGCCGAGCTGGCAAAATGCCCCAACAGCAAGTGGAGCAGCCGGAGGTGATTTAACCGGAACATATCCAAATCCTACCTTGGCTCTTGGATCTGTAACGTCAACTAAATTGGCAACCAATGCAGTGGCTACAGCTAACATTGCTGCGGGTGCCGTAGATGATTCTAAAATTGCCAATGTTGCTCCTTCTAAAATACTTCAATCAAGTGCAACGAATGGCCAGATCTTAAAATGGAATGGCACTGTATGGGCTCCTGCTGCCGATAATGTAGGGGGTGGAGGTGCGCCAACACTAAATCCCGGACAAATAATAGTTGGAGATGGATCAACCAATTCAGCTGCTACGATTAGTCAAGATGCTGTTCTCAACAGCACAAATGGTAACATCACGGTTCAAGGTTTGCAAGGCAGACCTATAGCATCTACAGTGCCTGCAACCAATAGCGTTTATCAATACAACGGCACGCAATGGACACCCGTAGTTTTATCAGGTGGAGGCACGGTAACGAATGTTGCAACCGGTACTGGTCTTACCGGAGGGCCAATCTCTTCTACAGGAACTATCTCTATTGCCGCCTCGGGTGTAACCGCAACTGAATTAGCAGCCAATGCAGTAACAAATGCAAAAATTGCCGCTAATGCAGTTAATACATCTCAGATTATTGACGGAACAATTACAGACACTGATGTGAGTGCGTCAGCTGCCATAGCCGTTAACAAGTTAGCAACCGGTACGAATGGACAAGTTCTAACTGTTAGTGGAGGCGTCCCAACCTGGCAGACATCTTCTGCATTAACTAACCCTATGACCACTACGGGTGATTTGATTGCGGGTGGCCCTGCAGGAGTACCGGGAAGATTGGGCATTGGCACAAACGGACAAGTGTTGACTGTAAATGCAGGAATACCCAGTTGGCAAAATGCTCCCGCTCCATCGGGTGCTGCCGGAGGAGATTTAGCAGGCACTTTTCCAAATCCAACCATAGCTTCAGGAGCGGGCACCAACATTATTACCGCCATCAATGGTGCAGCATCGCTCATTAATGGCGCACGAATCAATACATCTTTTGGAGCCCAAAATATTTCTACAACCGGAACATTAACTTCCGGAGCGATAACTGCAACCAATCTTGCTTCGATAAACGGTGCAACCTATTCTTGGCCAAATTCAAATGCTGCCGGTGTGTTGACCAACAATGGTTCGGGCACGCTAACGTGGGCACCTTCAACAGGCCTTTCAACATCACTGACTTCGGCTAATATCTTTGTAGGTAATTCCGGTAACATCGCTACGGGTGTTGCCATGAGTGGCGATGCAACCATTTCAAATACCGGAGCGGTAACGATTGGTACAGGTGCCATTACTTCTACTAAAATTTTGGATGGTACCATTGCAAACGCTGACATTAATGCAGCGGCAGCTATAGCTGGAACGAAAGTGGCTCCCGCTTTTGGAACGCAGAATATTTCAACAACCGGAACACTAACGACCGGCCCTGCTACGGTAAGCGGACTAACCATCGGTACTTCTGTGTGGCCCGCCAATGCAACTGGCGTGCTAACAAATAATGGAACGGGTACGCTCACTTGGGGAAGTTCTTTGACAAATCCAATGACCGCTGCCGGAGATGTTATTTATGGCGGAGTAGGGGGTACTCCCACCCGTCTAGCAACCGGCAGTGGATTTTTGAAAGGCGGGGCCACACCCACATATTCTGCGGTAGATATTTCAACTGCCGATGTTACTGGAACATTACCCATTACATCGGGCGGTACAGGTGCGACAACTGCAGCGACTGCAAGAACAAGTTTAGGGTTGGGTTCTTTGTCCACATTATCAACTGTTACCACAACTGAAATTACGGATGGCACTATTACCGATGTGGATGTAAACGCATCTGCGGCTATTGCGGGAAGCAAGATCAATCCTGCATTTGGCGCACAAAATGTTTCTACCACCGGCACGTTAGCTGCGGGTGCAACTACTGTATCAGGTTTGACCGTGTCTGGTGCGACTACTTTAAACACCGTTGGGTACACCTGGCCTGCTACACAAGGAGCAGCTGGAACCGTGCTTACTAACAATGGAACGGGTACTCTCACCTGGACAACTCCGGCAGGCCTTTCTTCTACACTCACTTCTGCCAATATTTTTGTAGGAAATGGTAGCAATGTAGCCACAGGTGTTCCATTGTCTGGAGATGCTACAATAACGAATGCAGGTGTGCTAACACTTAGCACGGTAGCAGCTACAGGTAATAGAATGATTACTGCTTTGAACAATTCTTCGGTAGGTTCAATAAATGGATCCAAGATCAATGCCAACTTTGGCGCAGGCAATATTTCAACAACAGGCACATTAGTGGTGAGCGGTGCTACGTCACTTTCAAACGCCAGTTTGCAGATTGGGGTAGTTCCCTATACTTGGCCAGCGGCTCAAGGCACAGCAGGAACAGTTCTAACAAATAATGGCACCGGCACTTTAACTTGGGGACCTTCTTTTACTAACCCAATGACTACGCCTGGCGATATTATTTATGGTGGTGCCAGTGGAGCGCCAACCCGACTTGCCACAGGTACCGGATTTCTAAAAGGAGGAGCTACACCATCTTATTCAGCCGTAGACCTTACAGGTAGTGATGTTTCGGGCACTTTGAATGTAACGAATGGTGGTACGGGGCGCGCCATTTGGAATGGTGTGCTATATGGTTCGGGAGCTACATTATCTGACATAACACCAGGGCCTGCAGGAACAATATTCACATCGCTAGGCCCGGCAACTGCCCCTACTTGGTCTGCACCCATTACGGCCACAACAGCCAACACTGTAATCAGAGGTGATGCGGCAGGTACAGCTCAAGTTGCTTCGTCTATTACAGACGATGGTACAAGAGTAACTATCAATGGTGCGTTGAACCCCTCTTACCGATTTTTGGCGTATGGTTCAAACGAAGCGCTTGCCATCGACAATTCGGGCAATATTATTATTGGGGATGTACTCGGTAACTCAAACTCAAATTACTTCTTTACTGATTTTGAAGGCACACCCCGATTTGCATTTATGGGAGCCAATACCGGTTTTGGAACATTGAATCCAGCGTATCCGGTGGATATTAGAACGCCACTTGGTTCATCCGCTTATGGACTGAATCATTCTGATGGAGATATTACAGTTAGCACCTATGTTGGAAATGGTGGAGTGACGGGAGGTTCAATTGGTACACAATCCAATCACCCGTTTTTTATCTATACCAATAATGGAGGAGCAAAACTAACGGTTATGCCGAGCGGCTTTGTAGGCATCGGATCTACCGCACCTTCGCATAAATTAACGCTTTTTGAAAACTCAGGCTTTGTTCTCACAAACTATCAAAATGGAACAACGGGTACATCAAGTGCTGACGGGTTTATGGTTGGATTGGATGATGTTGCTGGCAACGTTGACATTTGGAACTGGGAAGCGACTGACATGAAGATAGGAACATCCGGATCAGAGAGAATGAGAATAACCAGTGGAGGAAACGTGGGGATTGGAACATCGAATCCTGCACGGCCACTTGAAGTAAACAATGCAATGAAATTTACCAATTCATCGGCCGATCCAAACGATGGGGTAATAGGAACTGCGACTTTTGCTGCTGGCTTAAATATTGTCGGTATAGACACAGACGCAACTGGAAGAAAAATAAATTCCTGGGGTTCGCTGATCCAAAATGAAAATTTAGCAGGGAATAGTTTTATTGGCAATACATTTTTCAATGGTGATCCTGGGGCAACTCTACCCATGATCTATATGTTTAAATCGGGGTCGAGCAATCCAAATAAAATGGTAATTGCACACTCACCGGCATTTTCAAATTATGGGCTTCAGTATACGGACTCAAATGATGTGTTTAATTTTTTGGGAAATGGGTCGGTAAGAATGTCTGTGAATTTGGCCTCAGGGGCAGTCAATGTGCCGGGGACTTTAACCAAAGGTTCCGGAACATTTAAAATAGATCACCCTCAAGATCCAGAGAATAAATACCTCTACCACAGTTTTGTGGAAAGCCCTGATATGATGAATGTCTATAATGGAAACATTGTTACCGATGCAACCGGAGTAGCAATTGTTTCTTTACCCGAATACTTCGAGTCGCTCAATAAAGATTTTCGATATCAGCTTACCGTTATTGGTGAATTTGCCCAAGCAATAGTCTTCAAGAAAATTGCCAATAATCAATTCCAAATAAAAACAGACAAACCCAACATTGAAGTGAGTTGGCAAGTAACTGGTATACGAAAAGACCCATTTGCTGAAAAAAATAGAATTGTCCCTGAGGTAGAAAAAACGGGTTCTGAAAAAGGTAAATACCTCCACCCGGAAGCTTACGGATTGCCATTGGATAAAGGGGTGAATTATGTTCCCCCTAAAGAAAACAACAATTAGTTAGTATTGAATTTGTTTGGTTTAGATTAAAAGCAAACTAAAATAGGACCTCAAGAATTGTTGCAAGAGGAAACAGCGAAAAAAGCGAATATGGTTTTCATTCATGTTCGCTTTTTTTATTGCATTCGGTTGAAAAATGCATCCAATTGGCCTTTCGGTTTCTTATTCATTTCAAAGCGTATTATAGACTATCTTTATTATCTTTAAAGTTGGTTAACATACTACTCCCCCTATGATACGCCTAAGAACCCCCATCTTTCAGGTACTTATTTTACTTTGCCTCATTTCCATCACGGATCAACTATCTGCACAAAATTCGGTTTCAATTGGCACTACCAATACAAACGCCAAGGCTGTGTTATGGCTTAATAGCGCTGGTGCTAATCAAGGCCTCATAATCCCGATTGTCTCAAACAAATCAGCTGTAGCTGCCGGAGCTACCGAAAAGGGCATGGTTGTATTTGATGACAGCGATAAGAAAGTGTATTATTTTGACGGAACAGCTTGGAATCAAGCAGGCGGTGGAGCAGGCGGAGGCAGTCAGGGAATTACCATTTCGGGCAACACAGTTCAACTAAATTCTACCCCGGGTGCCACTTTTGGGTTGTCAAATACGGCCCCTACAGCCAAAGGTCAATTGCTGGTTTGGGACGGTACTAAATGGGATGCTACAATCGCACCTACCGCTACAGGGCAAGTACTTTCATGGGATAACACTAATGGCAAATGGATTTTATCAACTTCTTCAACCATCTTAAGTGGCGATGTCTCTGGATCTTCCAGCAACACTACCATTGCAGGCACTGCGGGTAACAATATTGTATCAGCTATCAACAATGCAGCAACTACTTCAAAAATACTTCCGGCTCAAATTACAGCAGGAACTCCCAATCAAGTTTTAACAACATCGGCAGGAAACGTGGCGGTGTGGAGCACACTGCCTGTTGGCAGTGGAACTGTGACGAATGTGGCAACTGGCACCGGACTTACAGGCGGCCCAATCACCACCACTGGTACTGTTGCATTAGCCAATACAGCCGTAACCACCGGAACCTACGGAACTTCCACTTCCGTAGGTCAGTTTACAGTCGATCAGCAAGGCCGAATTACTGCTGCGTCAAATCAAGCTATTGCAACCGCGTCTACCTCTACAACCGGTTTGTTGACTTCAGCGGACTGGAATACTTTCAATGCTAAACTAGGTACAACCACCATTGCAGCAGGCGACCTTTCTGGAAATTTAGTATCACCAACCGTAGCCAAAATTCAGGGTCAAAATGTTTCGGCTACTGCGCCATCGGCAAATCAAGTGCTTCAATTTGTTGGAGGCGTATGGACACCCAGCACATTGGCCGGAGCAGGCACTGTAACCAACGTTGCCACAGGCACTGGTTTAACAGGTGGACCGATTACAAACTCAGGCACTATTTCTCTGGCGAATACAGCAGTGACTACAGGTACTTATGGAACGACTACCTCTGTTGGACAATTTACAGTCGATCAGCAAGGCCGCATTACAGCAGCCTCCAATCAGGCAATCCCCACGGCTTCAAATACAGTTACCGGATTATTAACATCTGCTGATTGGAATACATTCAACAACAAATTGAGCACCGTGCCGCCCCTTGGCGGGGATTTAAGTGGCACCGTCACCGCAGCTTCTGTTGATAAAATCAAAGGCACCTCCGTTTCCGCTACAGCGCCAACAGTCAATCAAGTATTACAATTCGTGGGGGGTGTGTGGACACCCAGCACCTTAGCGGCTGGAGGAAGCGTAACCAATGTAGCCACCGGCACCGGTTTAACGGGCGGCCCCATCACCAACTCAGGCACTATTTCTTTGGCGAATACAGCCGTTACCACCGGCACCTATGGATCTACCACTTCGGTCGGACAATTTACAGTCGATCAACAGGGCCGAATCACAGCCGCTTCCAATCAGGTAATCCCAACAGCATCAAATACCACCACCGGATTGCTTACGACTGCTGATTGGAATACGTTCAATAGCAAACTAAGCAGCATTCCGGCACTTGGTGGCGATATCAGCGGAACACTTTCTGCGGTATCAGTGGATAAATTAAAAGGCAATGATATTTCGGCTACAGCCCCTTCCGCCAATCAGGTATTGCAATTTATAGGAGGCGTTTGGACCCCCTCTACGTTGGCAGCAGGTGGTACTGTAACAAGTGTTGCTACTGGCACCGGTTTAACAGGCGGTCCTGTAACAAATTCGGGCACGATCTCATTGGCCAACACAGCAGTCAGCGCAGGCAGCTATGGAAATGCCACAAACATTCCTCAGATCACAGTAGACCCACAAGGCCGAATTACCAACGCAGTAAATGTTCCATTTACGCCCGGCATGACAAACCCAATGACTTCCACCGGAGATATAATAGTTGGTGGCGTAGCCGGAGCACCATCACGCTTGGCAATCGGATCCAATGGGCAGGTTTTAACATCCAATGGTACCACAGCCTCGTGGCAAAATTTAGCCGGAGGGGGTACCCTTACGGGGATTAATACAAACGCAGGTAGCGGATTGGCAGGTGGAGGGCTTTCAGGAACACTCACACTTAAGTTGGTAGATGGAGCTGCCAACGGACAAATTTTAAAATGGAATGGAAGCAGTTGGGCATTAGCTACGGATGACGTAGGCGGTGGAGGTGTGCCAACACTCAATCCCGGTAATCTTTTGATTGGTGATGGTACGAGCAACTCGCAAACAGGAGTGTCGGGAGATTTGACGATGACAAGCCCTGCCAATTTTCAAATTGCAGCGAATGCAGTAACCACAGCCGAGATTGCTGCCGGAACAATTGTTGACTCAGATATCAATGCTTCTGCAGGCGTTGCCGTTACCAAACTTGCACCCGGCACTGCAGGTCAGGTATTACAAACCGTTGGAACAACACCTACTTGGACAACACTCGCAACGGGCGCTACTGACCTCAATGGACTTTCCGATGCCATTGTATCTTCTCCAACAGGCGGACAAATTTTAATCAACGATGGAGCAGGTCAGTTTCAAAACAGAACACTGTCAGGAGCTGTGAGTGTAAACACAACCGGTGTCACCTCCTTGGCGAATAGTTCTGTTTCCGGTGGAACAGCTGGTATCATTACCGATCTTTCCATCACCAATGCCGACATCAGTGCCACCGCAGCTATCGCGGGTACCAAAATAGCTCCGAACTTTGGAGCACAGGCGATTTCAACAACGGGTAGTGTAACGGCAAGCAGTGTCAATGTAAACGGACAAACTTACACATGGCCCGCTTCGCAAGCGATTGGTGTATTAACAAATAATGGAACCGGAACATTATCATGGTCACCCGCAGGTGGCATAGGCACCGTAACCAGCGTTGCCACCGGCACAGGCTTAACAGGTGGGCCCATTACAACTACCGGAACAATTTCACTTTCCAACACGGCTGTAACTACAGGAACGTATGGAACCACCACATCGGTAGGGCAATTCACCGTTGACCAACAAGGCCGAATTACAGCAGCTTCCAATCAAGCAATCCCAACTGCGAATACAACCACAACCGGTTTACTCACATCTGCAGATTGGAATACCTTCAATAACAAGCTAAGTTCTATTCCTTCCCTTGGCGGGGATTTGAGTGGATCCATTGGAACCGCATCAGTCGATAGAATAAAAGGCACTTCGGTTTCAGCAACCGCACCAACAGCTAATCAGGTTTTACAATTTGTGGGAGGTGTTTGGACGCCCAGCACATTGCCGGCAGGTGGAACCGTCACCAGTGTAGCGACAGGCACCGGATTAACCGGAGGCCCTGTGACAAATTCAGGAACAATTTCGTTGGCTAATACTGCTGTCACTCCAGGCACTTATGGTTCAACTACGCAGATACCATCCATTACGGTGGATGCACAAGGAAGATTAACCGCGGCTACCAATGTCAATCCGGTCTTGGCAAGCACGACCAACACAGGGTTCTTAACGGCAGCGGATTGGAATACATTTAATGGGAAGTTGTCAGGCACATTAACAAATGGCAATATATTCGTGGGCAATGGCAGCAACGTAGCTACCGGAGTAGCCATGAGTGGGGATGCTACCATTTCAAATGCAGGTGTACTCACCATTTCAAACTTGGCAGTTACCTCCACAAAAATTGCGGCCGATGCCGTTACTTCTGCTAAACTGCAAAGCGATCCGACTGTAGATGCAAATCGTGCGGTCAACACCAATCACATCAGAGATTTGGCAGTAACCAATGCCAAAATCGCTGGCATGAATGCATCTAAACTAAATGGCACCGTGGCCACCGCGAATGGCGGTACGGGAATAACTGCGGTTGTGCCTGGTGGAATAGCCTACGGAGGAGCTACGGATTTTGCGTTTACGCCAGTGGGTACAGCCGGACAAATTTTACAATCGAATGGAGCCGCTGCACCTACGTGGGTGAATGCACCGGCACCAACCGGAGCAGCAGGAGGTGACTTAACCGGAAACTTTCCGAACCCAACCATTGGAGCTACAGCTGCTACCGGAGCCAACATCATTACAGCAATCAATGCGGCAACACCTTCAACTATTAATACTGCCCGTTTGAATAGTGCCGTTGTATTAGATACGGAAGCGCCAGCGGTAGGAGACATCACTGGAAACTTTTCAACCGGTTTGCAAATTGGTGCAAATAGTGTAACGGCTGCTGAGATTAATGACAACTCGATTGCCAATGCTGACATTTCGAGTACTGCAGCCATTGCCGTCAGCAAATTAGCAGCAGGAACAAACACTCAAATTCTTCAAACGGTGGCCGGAGTGCCCACATGGTCAACCATTCCAGCCTTCTTGTCCCCAACGCTTACAAGCGGACAAATTTTTGTAGGCAATGCTGGCAACGTTGCAACAGGTGTAGCGATGAGTGGCGATGCTTCGATCAGCAACACAGGAGCAGTAACATTGACCAATTCATCAGCTACTCGCACCAACTTAGGTTTGGGAAGTATGGCTACACAAAATGCCAATGCGGTGGCGATTACCGGTGGCACTATCACTGGTTTAACAACACCCTTGGACATTGGTAGCGGTGGTACCGGAACAAATTCAGTTACTTTAGGAGGCGTTGCTTACGGAGCCATTGGAGCGATCAACTATACCCCGCAAGGTACTGCCGGTCAATTGTTACAATCGAATGGCGCAGCAGCACCCACATGGGTGAATGCGCCAGTTGCGGCTTGGAGCCTTACCGGTAATGCGGGTACAAATCCAGCTACTAACTTCGTTGGCACTACTGACGCCCAGCCGTTGCGCTTTGCTACCGGAGTGGGTGGAGTGGAGCGGATGCGAATTGACGCAACGGGAAATGTGGGAATTGCAACAACAACACCTACCTATCCATTAGAAGTAGGTGGTTCCGCCTTAATTAGGCCGGGTATATTAGGTTCTGCCGCTTACCTAGGAACGAGCTGGTTTAGTATGCAACATCAGCAATTACCACTTGATAATAAATCGTACGGCTATGCTCAGCATAAAGGAGGGTACACGATGCTAAACACTCCGTCCAATGCCGGAAGCAATTTTATCGATTTTCGTGTAGATGACGTGAGTAAGGTAAGAATGCTGGAAAGTGGTAGAGTGGGAATAGGAACAACAGCCCCAGCCAATACACTTCACGTAAATGGAAGCGATGCTGGTGTTGGTCCGGCATCTTCCGGCACAGCAGCAACAGGAAGTTTACGAATTACAGATGCCAGCAGTGTTCCGGCTTTGGATATGGGTGTGGCCGATGATACCTATATTGGTGGTTGGCTCCAGGCACATGCACAGGCCAATCAGGCGACAAACTATCCACTATTGCTCAATCCAAACGGAGGAAACGTTGGTGTGAATACCACCATTCCATTGAATAAATTTCACCTTACATTGCCAGCATCGCAAAGCGGTATGCGACTTTCAAACTCCAGCAATTTGGGAAATGGCTTTGAGTTGTTAGTTGCTGATGGAGCAAATACAAACAATGCCTACATCTGGAACTGGGAAAATGCAAAGATGTTTTTTGGAACAGCTAACGGCTATCGGATGACAATCAATGAAACCGGAAATATTGGGATTGGAACCACCACCCCAATAAATAAACTGGATGTGGAAGGAGGCGCTGTAATAGGAACTAATTACTCAGGCACTTCAACAGCTCCTTCCAACGGTTTGTTGGTGGAAGGAAGCGTTGGGATTGGATTAACGACAGTAACCTCGGGAACAAAATTGGAAATCACGGGTGGTGATTTAAGAATTTCAGATAGCTTTCCATTCATTACCTTAAATGCTTCTACGACAACCAATAACTCAGGATTTAACTTTATAGAAGCTGGTACAAGTAAGGCTTACATTTATTACAACGGTATCAATGACGAAATTTGGTTATCCAATTCATCTGGCGGTGGCAGTAAACACTTGGTGGTTAGCACAACCGGAAATGTGGGCATAAAACAAACAGCCGCCACAAACACCTTGGAAGTAAATGGAAGCGCTTCAAAAACGGTTGCCGGAAGTTGGCTGGCCAACTCAGACAGAAGAATTAAAACGGATATCTTGGATATTGATAACAGTCTTGAACTGATTAAAAAACTTCGCCCGGTTAAATTCAAGTATACCGATGAATGGATGGCAAAACATCCTTCCATCAAAAACCAATACTATTACAACTTTATCGCTCAGGAGTTTCAACAAGTATTTCCCGAAGCAGTGCAAGGAAGTGGAGAGTACTTAGATGGCGACAAAAAAGAAGTGCTTCAAATCGATACCTACAATGCGGAAATTGTTGCGATTAAAGCAGTTCAAGAATTGCTGAAAAAGATTGAAACGCTGGAAAAAGAAAACAATCAACTGAAATCAAACAATGCGCAACTGCAAACCGAGGTGAGTGCCATGAAAGAAAAACAAGAGACAGAAATAGCCACCCTCAAAAAGCAGATGGAAGAAGTGCTTCGCATCGTAGGCGCGGAAGCCAATAAGAAAAAGAATTAATTTATTCGACTACCAAATAGTGAAACCGCCAAATCAATCTTATTTGGCGGTTTTTATATGCCCAAATAATTTTGGAATAATAGCTCAACCCCTTCAAACGGTATAATGGTGCCTGCCAAACTGCTGTAACTCGGATAATAGAGAACGTTTAGTTATTTTTAAACTTAAGTCTAAACTAACTCCCTATGCGGCTTTTCTCCCTACCCTCTTGCAGGGTTGCTATTATTGCATTCTGCCTTGGCATTTCAACCATCACATTTTCACAGAATTCAGTTTCGATTGGTACCGCAAGTACCAACCCTAAAGCTGTATTGTGGTTGAGTGGAACCAACCAAGGTATTATCATACCCATTGTCAGCAACAAAACCAATGTTTCTGCCGGCCCCACCGAAAAGGGTATGGTGGTTTTTGATGACAGCGATAAAAAAGTATACTATTTCGATGGCACGGCCTGGAATCAAGTAGGTGGCTCCGGAGCGGCCGGAAGTCAAGGTATTACCATCAACGGAAACACTGTTCAATTAAATTCTACTCAGGGTGCTACATTCGGGCTTTCCAATACCGCACCTACCGGCAAAGGACAATTATTGGTATGGGATGGCACGAAATGGGATGCTACCCTGGCACCTACAACTACCGGACAAACGCTAAGCTGGGATAACACCAACGGCAAATGGACACTTGCCAATGCATCATTAACATTGGCCGGTGATGTTTCTGGGCCTTCCAACAACACCTCTATTGCGAGTACTTCCGGCAACAACATCGTGGCAGCTTTGAATAATGCCGCCACTACCTCGAAAGTTCTGCCCGCTCAAATTTCAGCAGGCACACCTAATCAGGTTTTGACTACCTCAGCAGGTAATTTAGCAGTATGGGCAAATTTACCTACCGCCACAGGAACTGTTACCAATATTGCAACAGGAACAGGATTAACCGGAGGCCCCATTACTACCACCGGCACGATCGCTTTGGCGAATACAGCCGTAGCACCGGCAACCTATGGTAGTACTACTCAGATTCCTCAAATAGCAGTTGATGCACAAGGAAGAATTACTTCTGCCAGTAATGTTGCGCCTTCGTTAGCCGGTTCAACCACTACAGGCTTTTTATCAACTGCGGATTGGAACACTTTCAATAATAAGTTAGCGGGCACGCTTATAAATGGAAATATATTTGTTGGTAATGCCAGCAATGTTGCAACCGGTGTAGCCATGAGTGGCGATGCTAACATTTCAAATTCAGGAGCACTTACCATTCAGCCTAATAAGATCACTTCTGCTAAAATTTTGGATGGTGAAATTGTAGATGCAGATATTAACGCAACAGCCAATATTGCCGATACCAAATTGGCAACCATCGGCACAGCGGGTAAAGTTTCCGGTAATGCGATTACTTCCGGCACCATTGGAGGCGCTACCAATATTAATACGACAGGCAATGTGACCGCAACTAATCTTTCGGGCAATGGCTCTGCTATTACTAGTTTGAATGCCAGCAACTTGGCATCGGGCACAGTCCCTACCGCTCGAATCGATGTAGGAACCACCGCAAACAAGATTGTTCAATTAGATGCAACGGGAAAACTTCCGGCAGTGGATGGATCTCAGCTAACCAACCTGCCCGCAGGAACGGAAACCGATCCAACTGTAAAAGCAATCAATGGTCTAGTAAAATCGAATGGAACCACGATCAGTGCCGCCACTCCT
This sequence comes from Cyclobacteriaceae bacterium, assembly GCA_044228465.1. Taxonomy (GTDB): domain Bacteria; phylum Bacteroidota; class Bacteroidia; order Cytophagales; family Cyclobacteriaceae; genus ELB16-189. Next base: position 25,008 of record JBGAUU010000015.1, on the reverse strand, counting down.
GGAACAGATTATGTAGCAACGGAGACAGATCCGACAGTTAAGGCCATTAACGGCTTGGTAAAATCCAATGGCACAACGATCAGCGCAGCTACAGCAGGCACAGATTATCAGTTGCCACTTGTAAGTGGCACGAACATAAAAACGATTAACGGAGCATCTGTTTTGGGAGCGGGCAACATCACAGCAGTAACAACAGAAACCGATCCAACTGTAAAGGCCATCAACGGCTTAGTAAAATCAAACGGTACGACAATTAGTGCAGCAACAGCCGGCACCGATTATTTGGCACCGAATGGAAATGGTTCTGCGCTTACGAATTTGAATGCGAGCAGTCTTGCTACAGGTACTGTGCCCACGGCTCGTATTGATGTAGGAACCACCGCAAATAAAATTGTTCAATTAGATGGCACCGGAAAACTTCCTGCAGTAGATGGTTCTCAGTTAACCAATCTTCCCGCAGGAACGGAAACCGATCCAACTGTGAAAGCAATTAATGGTTTGGTAAAATCCAATGGCACAACGATCAGCGCAGCTACAGCAGGCACAGATTATCAGTTGCCACTTGTAAGTGGCACGAACATTAAAACGATTAATGGAGCATCCGTTTTAGGTGCAGGTAACATCACAGCGGTTACAACAGAAACTGATCCTTCCGTAAAAGCCATCAATGGCTTAGTGAAATCCGATGGCACGACAATCGGAGCAGTAGTATCAGGAACAGATATTAAAACAATTAATGGCGCTTCCATTCTTGGTGCGGGTAACATTACCGCAGTAACAACAGAAACAGACCCTGCCGTGAAAGCCATCAATGGTTTGGTGAAATCAAATGGCACCACAATTAGTGCAGCTACTCCCGGAACAGACTATGTGGCAACCGAAACAGATCCGGCAGTGAAAGCAATTAACGGATTGGTAAAGAGCAATGGAACCACTATTAGTGCGGCAGTTCCCGGAACAGATTACCTGACTACCAATCAAAACATCACTTTATCAGGCGATATTACAGGTAGTGGCACCACAGCAATAACCACTACCGTTTCTAAAATCAATGGGTCAACATGGCCGGCCAATGCATCAGGTTCATTAACCAACGATGGTTCCGGAAATTTAACATGGGTTCCTGCAGGTGGATCAGGTACCGTGACCAGCGTGGGTGCAGGTACAGGCTTAATAGGCGGCCCTATCACCACTAGCGGCACACTCTCTGTGGACGTGGGAACGACCGCGAATAAGATTGTTCAATTGGATGGTACCGGAAAATTACCGGCAGTTGATGGTTCGCAATTGACCAACCTTCCGGCAGGAACAGAAACTGATCCAACGGTAAAAGCAATAAACGGAATCGTAAAATCCAATGGCACTACCATTAGCGCAGCCACGGCTGGTACGGATTATCAAGCTCCACTCGTAAGCGGCACAAACATAAAAACGATTAACGGAGCATCTGTTTTGGGAGCGGGCAACATCACCGCTGTAACAACAGAAACCGATCCAACTGTAACAGCTATTAATGGATTGGTAAAATCCAATGGAACCGTAATTAGCGCGGCAACAGCAGGCACCGATTATTTGGCTCCGAATGGTAATGGATCTGCCTTAACGAATTTAAATGCCAGCAATTTGGCATCGGGCACAGTCCCTACTGCTCGAATTGATGTTGGTACCACTGCCAATAAAATTGTTCAATTGGATGGCACCGGAAAATTACCTGCGGTAGACGGTTCTCAATTAACCAATCTTCCAACAACAGCCGAAACTGATCCAACGGTAAAAGCAATTAATGGCTTGGTAAAAAGCAACGGCACAACTATTAGCGCAGCGACTCCTGGAACAGATTATGTAGCCACAGAGACGGATCCGGCAGTTAAGGCCATTAACGGCTTAGTGAAATCAAATGGAACAACCATTGGTGCGGTTGTTTCCGGAACAGATATAAAGACAATCAACGGCACATCTATTCTTGGCGCTGGTAACATCACCACACTCACCACAGTTACCTCTGCTGATATTACAGATGGTACAATTGTAGATGCAGACATTAACGGTACGGCAAATATCAATGGTTCAAAAATCAATCCAACCTTCGGAGCGCAGGCGGTATCAACCACCGGCACATTAACAACAGGATCAACCGGTCAGTTTGTAGTGGATGCAACTGGTAATATCACCAAGATCAATAACATTACAACTTCTTTTCCGGCCAGTCAGGGTGCGGCCAATTCTGTTCTTACCAATGATGGTGCAGGCAATTTAACATGGGCATCTGGTACGGGCTGGAGCTTAAGTGGAAATACACTATCGGGAGGTGAAAAAATAGGTTCAACAAATGGAAATCCACTCCCTTTCATAACTAACAATGTAGAACGCATGCGTATTGATCCTTCCGGTAACGTAGGTATTGGCACAACAACACCCACTCAGCCTTTACATGTTTCGGGCGTTGAAGGACAATTTTTGGTAACCCCATACTTAAACGGCCCAGGTGCTACTGCATTGATGGCGCAATTAGTTAATACGACAAGTAAAGGTCCGCAAATCAGATTTACGGGTGCGGTCGGTGGAGCGGCATTCAATGACATTGGTCAGGATGCCACCGGTAATTTTGTGATTGAAGCAAGCGATGTGCCTTTGCTTACCCTAAATGCCAATGGTGCATTAGGCGTTGGAAGCACTCCTTCCTTCGGCACTTCAGGTTTTGTACTGACTTCAAATGGTAGTGGAGGTGCTCCAACTTGGCAAGCAGTTTCTGGTACCGGTACCGTTACAAGTATTTCAGCCGGCACCGGCTTGACAGGCGGTCCTATCACCACGAGTGGTACCCTCTCTGTGGATGTAGGAACCACCGCGAATAAAATTGTTCAGTTAGATGGTACTGGAAAACTTCCGGCAGTAGATGGTTCGCAATTGACCAACCTTCCGGCAGGGAACAGAAACAGATCCGACAGTTAAGGCCATTAACGGCTTAGTAAAATCCAATGGCACAACGATCAGCGCAGCTACAGCAGGCACAGATTATCAGTTGCCACTTGTAAGCGGCACGAACATAAAAACGATTAACGGAGCATCTGTTTTGGGAGCGGGTAACATCACCGCAGTAACAACAGAAACCGATCCAACTGTAACAGCTATTAATGGATTGGTAAAATCCAATGGAACCGTAATTAGCGCGGCAACAGCAGGCACCGATTATTTGGCACCTAATGGAAATGGATCTGCCTTAACGAATTTAAATGCCAGCAACTTGGCAACGGGCACAGTTCCTACCGCTCGAATTGATGTAGGAACCACTGCCAATAAAATTGTTCAATTGGATGGCACCGGAAAATTACCTGCGGTAGATGGTTCTCAATTAACCAATCTTCCAACAGCAGCCGAAACCGATCCAACGGTAAAAGCGATTAATGGCTTAGTAAAAAGCAATGGAACAACGATTAGCGCGGCAACAGCTGGCACTGATTATTTGGCACCTAATGGAAATGGATCCGCATTGACGAATTTGAATGCCAGCAATATTTCATCCGGCACATTGGCGATAGCAAATGGTGGTACAGGAGCAGCAACCGCACCGGCTGCTCGGACAGCACTTGGTCTTGGTTCGTTGGCAACACTCAGCACAGTTGCATCTGCTGATATTACTGACAATACGATTGTGGATGCCGATGTAAATGCCAGTGCCGCTATTGCGGGAAGTAAGGTCAATCCAAACTTTGGCGCACAGGCCATCACTACTACCGGAACTTGGACAACGGGTTCTGCCGGACAATTTGTGGTTGATGCAACAGGAAATATCACCAAGTTAAACGGAGCTACCACTTCATTCCCGTCTACAAATGCAGCAGGTGTTTTGACAAACGATGGCACAGGTACACTGACATGGTCAGCGCCAAGTAGCGGCTGGAGTTTAAGCGGAAACGCAACCACGCTCGGAAATAAACTTGGAACAACCAATGGAAACCCACTTACATTCATTACCAGTGGCACAGATCGCATGACGATCGATGCTGCAGGTACATTGAATTGCAGCAGTACCTACTGGCCCCATTAACAATATCGGGCGCAACTTCAATGATTGATGTAACTAATACAGGCGGTGGGCAAAATTGGCGCATTGTATCAGATACAGACGGAACATTGAAATTTGTAAAAACATCAGGCTCAACATTTCCTCCATTAACATTAAATGGAAATGGTGCCATCGGTATTTATGATGGAGTGAGCGCTGTAACATTTGGTACTACGGGTCAAGTGTTAACCTCTGCCGGTCCAGGTCTGCCACCTACATGGTCTGCCGGTGCAACTACTACTGCCAGCAATGGTATTACTAAAACAGGAAATGATTTCACACTGGGAGGTGCACTGACGGGCGAAACTCAAATTAACAGAGCCGGTTCAAACTTCGTGATTTATGGAGCGGGAGATTTTAGTGTTCGTCCGGGAGGTGCTGGCACAGAGCGCTTATTTGTGGATGGAGCAAGCGGCAATGTAGGTATTGGCACCATAGGACCATCCCAAGCATTGGATGTAAACGGAGGTGTGATTGTTGATCACGGAAATACCAATGCAGGGGTTTTCGTACAATCACAAGTGTTACAATTTGGAGTAGCGTCAGGCGAGGGTATTGGATCGAACCGCACATCGGGTCTAAAATCACTTGATTTTTACACAAACGCTACAAAAAGGATGTCGATTGCGCAAACTGGTAATGTGGGTATAGGCACCGATACTCCTCTCACACCACTCCAAATTGGCGGTTCATTAGGATTTGTAAATGCTGGTGGCGATGATATTATGGCGCACGGAATTTATTTTGATGGCTCGAATTTCATCAACCGTGGGGCATCGGCTAATAGTGCCATTTTATTAGGTGATGGAAAAGCAGGCATCTACACATTCCCTGCCGGGGCTGCGGCAGGTGTGGCATCATCTCCAGATATGCGCTTCAATGTTCGCCCAACCGTATTCAGGTTCGCCAGACAACCTGATCGAAACATTCCAAGTGAATGGTGCTTTATTTGAATCCAATTACAGCACCCAGCACCACTACAGACAGGCTTTATAATGTGGGTGGCGACTTATTTTGGAATGGCACAAATATTTCAAGTGGAGGTAGTGGTTGGAGTTTAACCGGAAATGCGGGCACCAATTCAAATACAAATTTTATAGGAACAACTGATAATACGGCTCTTCGATTCAAGACTAATAATAACACTTCGGGATTGATCGATCCGCTGAATTCGAACGTATTTTTTGGATACATCGCAGGACAATCCACGACCGGTACACAAAACGTAGCCATCGGTACCAATGCATTTTCTGCCAATATTACAGGTAGTGGTAACGTGGCGTTGGGTACTGGAGCTCTCCAAACCAATACATCAGGCACCGGCAATATTGCGATTGGTAATTTTGCCGATGTTAATTCACCTGGCCTAATCAATGCAGTAGCCATTGGAAGGAACGCCAAAGTAGGCGCAAGTAACTCATTGATTTTGGGAGGAACAGGTGCGGATGCCGTAAATGTAGGTATAGGTACAACCACACCATTTACCAGACTGGAAGTTCGCGAAGATGTGGATGGCCCGTTAGCGGTTGCATTTACCAATAATAACGCAGGAACAAATGCCTATGCCGCTTCACGCTTAGTTACTGATCAAGGATTACATGGTATTATCTTCAAAAATTCAAGCGCCCGTTCTGTTGATGGAGGAATTAACACCATGACGGTGCGTAATGATGGAGGAAGTTTACGCTTACAATCCGATTTTGGAAATGGAATATTTGTTCAAGGTGCTACTGGCAACGTAGGTATTGGCACAACTGCACCAGGTGCAGCGTTGGAAGTAGCAGGTCAGGTAAAAATAACAGGTGGAACACCCGGGGCAGGCAAAGTGCTTACTTCTGATGCAACCGGTTTGGCCACATGGCAAAATGCCGGAGGTAGCGGCTGGGGCTTAACAGGAAATGCAGGAACGGTGGATGGAACTAATTTTATTGGAACGACTGATAACATACCGCTGAATTTCAGAATGAATAATCTTAAAGCAGGGCGTATTGCTAGCAGCGTAACCTTTTTCGGTTTGGAAGCAGGTAATTCAAATACAATTGGAACAAATAGTACCGCAGTTGGCGCAAGTGCTTTAAAATCTCAAACAGGAGGACTCGACAACACTGCCGTTGGATTTAAGGCAATGGAAAGTTTCGGCACAGTTAGTGGTCGAAATACCGCAGTTGGATCTTACGCTTTAAATAATTCATCCGGGTTAAATCCCAGTGATAACACGGCAGTAGGTTTTGAATCGTTAATGTTTAATAGGGCAAGCAGCAATACCGCTGTTGGAGCCCAAGCACTTAAAAATAATGCTACTGGTACAGGCAATGCCGCTTTTGGTCAAGGCGCTTTGATTGCCAACACTGGAGGATTTGGTAACGTGGCCGTGGGTATAAATTCTTTACAAAGCAATTTAACTGGCAATAACAATGTTGCTATAGGTGGTGCTCTTATTAATAATGATGCCTCCGGTAATACTGCTGTTGGGAGCGGTTCAGGAAGCACGTTAACGAGTGGTAATAGAAATACATTTCTTGGCGCTAATGCTGATGCTGGTTCCGCATTTTTACAAGATGCAACGGCAATTGGTGCCAGAGCCTATGTAACATCAAATTACTCCATAGTGCTGGGTGCTATTAATGGTATAAATGGTGCGACACAGGATACCAACGTGGGTATTGGCACAACAGCACCAACAGCCAAGTTGGATATTGTAGGCGGTAAACTCAAAATTACCGATGGAACTCAAGGCGCGGGGTTTCTTCTAACGTCTGATGCAAATGGACTCGCGAGTTGGTCAGGTAGCACCACGTTTTGGAATACAAATGGAAATGCATTAGGTAACAATGCTATTGGAAAGCTAGGCTCAACCGACAATAGCAGTATTTCAATTGTTACAAACGATATTGAGCGCCTTCAAATTGATAAATCTGGAAATATTAAAATAATTCGTGGCATAAGCATTGGTTCGACATATAACGGGGCTATTATTCCTAATAATGGCGCAATCATAGAAGGTAATGTAGGCGTTGGCACCACCAATCCCAATGGCTTTTCTGGAAGATTACTTCATTTAGCGGGTACCGGAAATACTGCCTACATCCTGGAAAAAACCGATGCCACAGCTCGTAAGTGGGGTATGGTAACAGGTGCTACCGGTGAATACATTATCCAAGACATGACGGGAAGTGTGAACGCATTTTCAATATCACCTGGAGGCAATGTGGGCATTGGCACTACCTCACCCGCTGCACTACTAGATATAACCGGTGCAGCAAATGGCATAAGGGTCAATTCTTGGCTTAGCGCAGGCTCTTCTGCCTGCGGTATAGGCTATGTGGGTACTAATTTATATAGAAATGCTAGCGACAATGTTTGGAAATTCACAAATACGAATGGCACAATAGGTGGAACTGCCATTAATTTCGCGGATTGTAGTGGCACTCCAAATCAAATCAGCTTTGTGCGAGCACTTGGACCAAGCACGGCTAATGCCAATGCTACTGTAATAGAAAGCATGCGAATTGATGAAAATGGACGTGTAGGCATTGGCACAGCCGCCCCTGCTTACCCATTAGATGTTTCAGGTGGTGCAGCCACTTCTATTACCACAACCTTCTTTAACACTGGCAATGGTGGAGGCCTTAGTGTAAACGAAAACCAAAATCCGACTATTTCAGTGCGTGCATTTGGCGGCTTCCTGAGTCAGGCGTCAGGCTTTGGTGGTGGATTTTATGTGACTTCTGACGAGCGGATAAAAAGAAAAATTGGAGTGAGTGATTCGAAGAATGACCTATCGCAGATCATGAAAATAAAGGTCACAGACTACAAAATGAGGGATAGCCTGAATGCTGGAAATCAATTAATAAAAGGTCTCATTGCACAAGAAGTAGAAGCGGTGTATCCACAGGCGGTAACTAAACAAACGAACTTTATACCCAATGTTTATGCGATGGCTGATCGTACAGAGTTTGATCAAGCAAAACAAACGCTACGTGTAACCATGATTAAGGCTCATAACCTAGCAGTGGGCGATAAAGTAAAACTCATTTCGAGCACAGGTGGTGAAAAACCAAGTGTTGTAGCCAGTGTAGATGGTAACACATTCACCGTTGGTAATTGGACAGAGAAGAGCGAGAAAGTATTTGTCTATGGAAAAGAAGTGAACGACTTCCGCATTGTGGATTACGATCGCTTGTTTACACTCAATATCTCCGCTACCCAAGAGCTGGTAAAATTGGTGGAAGAGCAGAAGAAAGTAATTGAAGAGTTGAAGGCCCGTGAAGATGAAAACAAGAAGAAAATTGCCTTACTCGAGGCTAGTTTGAATAAAGCAGCAACCAGTGAAAGCGAATTGGCTTCTTTGAAATCCGAAATAGAGAAGATCAAAGCGGCTTTGGGCTTAACCGTAGATGCCGCTTTGCCTAAAAAGGAAGAGAAAAAGTAAGGATTTTGAAAAATAGCCCAATTTGGTGGAGCCAAAAAATGATTATTATAATAGGCAATCCACCGGAAGGAGATTACTTTAGATGTCCGGAAGAGATATAAAATGAAAACAGGCCTATTTTGTTCAAAAAACGACCTGTTGACTTAACAGTTTGATAAATATGAAGAGAATCAACTTGCTCTTAATAGCGTTTTTGTCGCCCTTTCTGGGGATTTCACAAATCGTGATTTCCGCTGGAACGGATGTGGTGTCTGCCACAGGAACTACATTAGTTACAACCTCTACTATCAATAATCAAAGCCTTAAAACAGATTTCAGTAAGCTGAAACTTGTTTTAGCAGCAACCGGTACTGCCGTGCAAGGACTAGTTAATGGAACGGTTAAAGCCTTGCCAGTTAGTGGAATTACATTAGATACCGATGCCACATTTGCAGTTGCCGGAGAATGGTTGGTTCTGGATGATTTGACCTTTACCAAAGGAAAATTAGCCTCCGAGAAACTTCGTACCATTCCGGCCAAATTAGGTTACAAAGGCACTAAGCCACTTGTGGGCAGTAAAGATTCATATATCAATGGCCGCATCTTTATTCTCTCACCAGGCGATCACACCTTTCCAATCGGTAATGCAACCGGGTTCTATCCTGCAGCTCTAAAAATTAATGATGCCGATGCCACTGCCGGTGTAGGCATGGAGGTAATTAATTCTTTCTCGCCCGGCTTTTCTCCCGTTACCGGCAGCATCAAAGAAATTTTTACCGACCATTTTTGGGAATTGACGGCAGGCACTACAGGAACGATGACCGGATTAAATCCTATCTCGTTGAGCAGTACCGGCACTGAAACCTTTTTTACCGGAGATGGCGATCCGCTTATTTTAGAATCCAATTCATCAGGCGCTCAGACCAATTTAGGAGGTTCTGTCAATAATACATTCTTTAGCAGCACGAGCCCGATTACAGCCAAAGCAGCAGTCTTTGGTTTGGCCAAATCCGATAAGATTACAGTGATCGTTCACAAGCTAATTACCCCGGGTAACGATGAAAAGAATGATGTTTTGGTAATTGAAGGCTTGGATTCTTTTCCAGATAATGAAGTGACGTTATTAGACAGATGGGGGGTCCCTTTCAAGGTGTGGAAAGGGTTTAAAAACTATGCCTTACCAGCAACCTCTGAGCAAAGTGATGTTGATTTCAATAAATTGGCGATTGGAAATTATATTTGTGTGGTGAAATACACAGAGAACGGCCAAGAGAAGAGTATTAAACAAATGATTACAGTGCTCAAATAGCAATACATGAGGAGATTTTTACTAGCTGTATTCGCCCTAGGATCATTGGCCGTTCGAGCCCAAGATATTCCTTTGTTTAGCCAAAAGCTAACCAACTCCTTCATGTATAATCCTGCATTGGCAGGTCACACATTTGGATCCATCACCACCTCGTATCGAACGAATTATTCCGGTGTGGCAGATGCACCCAAAAATTATTTTATTAGTCTTCACGCTCCTTTTGGCGGGCATCGATTCGGGGCGGGAGCCAACGTTTATCAAGAAGAAGTATCGATCCTCAAAAACACCTATTATGCGGGTGCTTTTGCCTACCATCTGTATTTCAATAAATTCTCTTCCCTTTCAATGGGTATAGGAGCAGAGTTTAATCAGCTTCGATTTAACATCAATGCAGCTGATGCCTCATATATTGAAACAGACCCTACCTACATTCGATATAAAAACACTACTGGGAAACCTGATTTTTCATTTGGCTTGATGTATCAGAACCGATTTATAAAAGCAGGTGTGGCTGCTAATCGTTTAGCGACAGCGTGGCTTGAGCCTGTAGATAAAAAAGTGTTATCAAACTATTACACGGGCTTTGTTCAAGGTCAGATTCCTATTCGCGATGGACAGGACGTTTTAGAACCGTATTTCGCTTTCCGGAAATTCTCAGAAACAAATGATACCTATGATGTCGGTTTATACTATACCTACGACAATAAAATTACAGCAGGTGGTGCCACAAGGGCCGGCAATGTGCTCAACTTTACCTTAGCTTACCGCTTCAACAAGTATTTAATGGTTGGTTACTCCCGTGAAATGATTACAACGCCTGTGGGAGGATTTGTAGGTTCATCGAATGAATTTACCCTGCGCTACGACTTCAATGATCAGAATTATCAAAAGAAGTTCCGTCAGGATTATAAGCAATCACTTTCATACCGCAGAAAATCAATTAGCTCTTCACCTGTTCGCAAAACTTCCGGTGGTCGCACACCGAAGCAATTAGCGCGCGCACAGAAGCGTGTAGCCGCTTTCTCGCCTAACTCGAGGTATCAAAATACCAAGAAACTTTCAATGGGTAGAAAGAGCTCTACCAAGCGCCCTACTTATAATAAGAAGAGATCTTCATCTAAAAAGAAGGTATACAAACCGAAGAAGAGAAGAAGATAGAATAGAAGATGCTAAGAGATTAGGGGAACCAAATCTGTAGCTCGTCATTCATTATATCATGGGTTTCTTTCAAAGTTCCATGAAAAATAGGAGCCTCGATTCCTGAGCCGAAACTCTGCCGTGACTTAAACACGCGCGCTTCATCCCAGAGATTTTCTTTTATAAAAGCTGAAAGCGTCTGAGCACCTCCTTCAATGAGTAGCGATTGAATATCTCGTTGGTGAAGATCAGCAACCAGTTCTTTTAGAAAATGAGTTTCATCCAACTTCACCCATGTTCTATTATTATCTGTTTTTTGTTGAATCAGGTTGTAACATAGCGTAGGCGTATTGCCATCGAATAAATGAAGTGAATCAGAAAGTTTTAAGTGCCGGTCGATAACAACCCGAACCGGATTACGCCCCGACCAATCGCGCACAGTCAATGAAGGGTTATCGTGTGCGGCTGTGCCTGAACCAACGAGTATGGCATCTTCTTCGCTTCGCCAACGATGTACCAGTTGACGTGAATATTCATTGCTGATCCACTTCGAATCAAAATTCGAACGAGCGATAAATCCATCGGCTGTTTGCGCCCATTTTAAAATAATGTATGGCCGTTTCTTTTCCACGAAAGTGAAGAACCGCTTATTCAATTCACATGCTTGTTGATCTAAAACACCTACTACCGTTTCGATACCAGCAGCTTTTAATTTGGCGATGCCTTTTCCGCCCACGAGCGGATTCGAATCTACATTGGCCACTACTACTTTTCGCACACGCTCAGCAATCAGCATATCTGCACAAGGCGGTGTTTTTCCAAAATGCGAACATGGCTCCAGATTGACATATACCGTTGATTGAGAAAGCAACGATTTATCTTTTACACTGTTAATGGCGTTTACTTCCGCATGCGGGCCGCCATATTTTTGATGCCAACCTTCGCCAATGATTTTTCCATCGTGCACCACCACACAACCCACTTGTGGATTGGGGCTTACTTGACCTACGCCCAATCGGGCTAGTTCAAGGGCACGCAGCATGAAAAGTTCATCGGGAGTCATCGGGAATTTAGTATCATTGCAAAGATCAATGAGTCGATGACCAAATCCAAGCTACTATTTCATGATCTGGTGAACAAAGTTGCGCTGAGCGATCGGGCAGAAGCGGAGGCTGTTGTTTATTACTTGTTGGAGGCGAGGTTTGGAATTAAGCGCCAGGATGTTTGGAGTGATGTTGCTGTCGAAGTGGATCGTGCCATGGTTGAAGGTGATATTCAACGAATCAACGAGCACGAACCGGTGCAGTACGTAACCGGAGTAGCGTGGTTTTGCGGACATCGTTTTCAGGTGAATGCCAACGTTTTGATACCACGGCCGGAAACGGAGCAATTGGTAGATGAAGTAAAACAACGCGTTCCACCTAACTCGAAGGTGCTGGATGTTGGGACGGGCAGCGGATGCATTGCAACCTCGCTGGCCTTGGCTTTGCCTGATGCGCAAGTATTTGCATTAGACGTAAGTGCGAATGCGCTGAAGGTAGCACAACAAAATGCAGCTGACCTCAACGCAGCCATCACTTGGTTGCAAGCGGATTTTTTAAATGACGAATTAGCTTTCAAGGACTTCGATTGCATCGTGAGTAACCCGCCTTACATTCGCGAATTGGAGAAATCTTCGATGGAGACAAACGTATTGCGTTTCGAGCCGCACCTGGCATTGTTTGTTTCTGATGCAAACCCACTCATTTTTTATCAGTCACTAGCCGAAAGAGGAAAAACGATTTTAAAAAATGAAGGTAAAATTTTGGCGGAGATCAATGCGCAACTTTCTACGGAGGTGAAGTTGTTATTTGAGAAAGAAGGCTATAAATCTGTGCAATTGATCAAAGACATGGAAGGCAAAAACCGATTTGTGTCTGCTACGTGGTTAGGCTAATTCTTCTCCGATCCAAAAGGGCGTTGACGCAGTAATCGAAATCATCCCTGAAGATTCACTCGACATCGTGGAGGTAAGTCCGGTAGTTTTTGTAAGGATATGATTCGGATAAACTTGAAATCCGGTGCCCTGCTCGACCCACTTTTCGAATTTCATTTTTTGAATGAATGACCATTTCTGGTTGCTAATGAAAGCATCAATGTCGATTTTATTAAATGCCGACAGAAAAGAAAGTGCGTCCGTGGAGTTCGTCAAAATGTTTACAGCTTTGTATTTTGCCGCTACCAAAAAGTACATGCCGGTAGAGAGACAATCTTCTGTTGAATGGAACGTGATGAATTTGATGGGTGCCTGATCGGCTAATTCTTCTTTTAGTTTTTCCAGATTAGCCTCCGTGCATAGCACCACATCCAGTTTGATTCCCCAATCTTTTGCTTTGTTTACTTCCCATTCGGCCACCATGACAGTAGGACTCCATTCCAATAACTCTTGAACTTTTTCGAATGAAAGCGCCTCAGCAGATAAAATAAATAAGGCGGGTTCCTGATCTTCTCGTACGATGTGATGCGAAGACACTGATTTAATTTATGATTTATGACGTATGGTTTGTGAGTTGTGATTTTGGAATTTGGAGTGATTCTATTTCTCAAAGAAAGAAATAGATCCGCCTACCCATGTTTTGTCTTTGTTATATTTTACGCCAATCATTTCTCCACGACTCAATCGTGCCAGATTTGTAATTAACTCGGGACGAGCTTGGCCTTCATCCCAAATATAAAGCAATCGCAACTCGGCTTTTACCAATCCATCTACAGCTTGGACAACGGGCTCGTATTTTACTTTTCGCTGCAACATAAAATTCTTTCGTTCGCTCAACGGGATGGCATCGATATCTTCTCGCTTCACGTGGAAGATGACTCCGCTTCCGGAAAAAGAGAAGAGCGGTTTTAATACGTAGTTCTCTAAATCAGTAGGAATAACTTTTACATCACTCAAGAAAGATGATCGCGGCACCGCGCTGCTCTTAAGGAACGGCATGGTGTATTTGCTGATTTTAAAAAACCAATTGGGGTGCCCGGCCCATTCTACCTCTACATCTTCAGTGAGATGAAATTGTGTGTGAAGATTTTTCTGCTGTTGTAATTCATCAAAGATGACTCGATTGTAAATTCGTTTGATGTGTACTTCAACACCATCCTTCAAGTAAAACAATTGCTTGCCGCGAATGACCACGTCTCCGATGTGAACCAGCGGAATACCCAATTTATCTTGCGTGATCAGAAAGTCGATGGCTGTATTTTGCTGCAGCGGATTGATTTCAAGCAAAACTACATTTTCCGGATTGTGACCATTTAAAATAGATTTCTTCAATCGCTCCCAATATTCGGCTGACGTTTTTCCGAAGTGAAACTCCCAGGCATCGCTAATTTTATAATGCTCTTTGAATTTATTTCCTAAAAAATCCTGATACCCGAACAATGACGGGAAGCCTTGTAATTCGATCAGTTGAGGAACCAATTCGCCATCTTCATTCGAGCAGATAGCAAAATCAAGCGCTAAAAATAATGTGTGATTGGTTTCGTGTGGTACGGACAGTTCGGGCGGTAGTGCTGCTTGCATTTTGCTGCTAAAGTCAGGCTGCACGATAAAATCAATAATCTCATTGGCACCTTTCAAAAGTTTAGCCTTGAATTCTTTGCTAATAAAAACAGGAGATTCGGCTACGCGAAAGGGAATTTTGTAATTGTAGGAGCTATTGAGATCATTCAGAAATTCTTGGTACTTCTGCTCGCTAAATTGTTCATTGAAGGATCCGCGTGCCAATGTGATCATACCAGAATATAATTCAAACGGTGTTGAAAGGCCATCATTAAAAACCGGGGCAACACAGCGCGATTGGTTTGCATGATTTTGTCAGGGTCATTGAGGTGATCAAGCATTTCCCAATATTTTTTCTCGCCATGCTTTTCAATCACCAATTCTTTTTTGTCTTCGCGCAGTAAATATTTGCGCATTCCTACCGCATCTGCTTCGGGATGAAATTGTGTTCCAAAAAAAGCATCATCAAAACGGATTGCCATCACAGCCCGCTCAAGCTCAACGGTGGGTCGATATTTTTCGATGCACAATACGGAACCTCCTCGTTCTCTAATCTTTTCTTCGCTTGGTTTTGTGATTTGGTAATCACGTGAGTCAACTGCCCAGAACGGATCGCCTAATGAGCGGAGCAATGGATCGTGGTGCCCTTCACTCGTTTTGTGCATGGGCATTACACCAAACGAAGTAGATTTTCTTTTGGATACCAATCCATAACCGTAGTAGCGACAATACACCTGAAACGAATGGCAAATCAAGAGTACATGTTTTTTTTTATCAGGATAACTCCGGTTGTGATCATGGATGGCATCCATCAAACCGAAATATTTTTTCTCCCAGTAAGAGCCTTCGCTATCCAATGGGCTACCGGGCCCGCCACTGGATATGTATGCATCGTAGGATAAGTCCGGCACTTCGCCCGTTAGGCGAGTTTCGAAGACATCATACTTTAATGGGTTATGAAAATCAACCGAAAGCTCTTCTATCAGTTGGCGAATGCTGCGCATGCCTTCGTTGGGCGTCCCTTCATAGAGATCCAAAATGGCTACTCGCAATGGATAGGTTGAACTCAACGATTCGTTTTTTTAGGCATACAAATTTAATGGAAACCTGCCGCGATCGAAAGGAGATGTAAGGTTTTGAGGTTTATTGGCCTTTAAATTCCCTGAACTGTTTCGTAGGTGATGTAATCAACCACTTTTTCGAGACTACCGGTCTGTTGAAAAATGGCCAGTTGCCGATCGGCACCCGTACCTTCCTGCAAGATTTTATAGACGTACTGCAGCGCGTTCCGGCTACCCAAATCATCCACTACGTCATCAATAAATTCCAACAATTCGAGAATGAGTGCTCGTGTGTCTTTTTCTTGTTGAATGCCAAAGTCGATTAGTCGTCCATCTAAACCATATCGAGACGCCCGCCATTTGTTTTCGTTGATCAATGCCCGGTTGTACAAAATGAAGCTCATGTTTTGCATGCGCAGTTTATACAACTTCGCTACCAATGCCTGAAAGATAGCCGTGATAGCGATTGTTTCCTCTACGCGCATGGGCACATCGCAGATACGAAACTCAATAGTATCAAAGAAAGGATGCACGCGTACATCCCACCAGATTTTCTTCGCGTTGTCGATGCAATTGGTTTTAATCAAAAGATTGACGTAGTTCTTGAAATCATCCCAACTGGTGAAATGATCGGGAATGCCCGTGCGTGGGAACTTATCAAAAACTTTCGTGCGGAATGATTTGAAGCCTGTATTGCGACCTTCCCAAAAAGGTGAGTTGGCAGACAAGGCATATACGTGTGGCAAAAAGTAGCGCACGGTATTCATGATGTGAATGGCCATGTCTTTGTCTTTGATGCCTACATGCACATGCAATCCAAAAATAAGATTTGAACGTGCGGCCTCCTGCATCTCGTTTACAATGGCATCATAGCGCGGGTTGGGAGTAATCAACTGTGTGCTCCAATGGGAGAATGGATGCGTACCTGCTGCTCCAATTTTCAGATTGAGTCCCGCGGCTACTTCGGCTACATGCTTGCGCAGCCTTTTGATATCAATCAAAGCTTCATCTACATTCTGACAAATGCCGGTGCCTACTTCTACCACCGCCTGGTGCATTTCGGCTTTTACCTGATCATTGAAGGCTAGTGCGGATCGTTCTACAATCTTTTGATCATGCGATTTTAGTTCCCGCGTATGCGGATCAATCACCATGTATTCTTCTTCTACTCCCAGTGTAAATTTTTCCATAAATCAATTTCTGGATGCCAATCAAGAAGAGGCTTTCTTTTTGGCAGCCGCTTTTTTAGTAACAACTTTTTCTTCGGACGCGGCAACTGCATTTTTTACAAAAGTTCCCCAGGTCAAATTATCTTTACCGGGCTTTTGCGCTTGTGCGCGCTCCACAGCCATTTTGCTGGCATGCTCCACCACCCACTCAAAATTTTCTTGTCCTACTGATTTGATATCTGCATCGGGGGCCGGATTGCAAAAATCAATGGCATACGGAATGCCGTTGCGCACCGCCATTTCTACGGTATTGAAATCATAGCCCAAGGAATGGCATAGTTGCAAAACATAATCATTTACCTGCTTCAATAATTTTGCCGAAGCCGGGCCATTGTTGCTTTGATAGCGGAGGTGGTGCGGATTGCGTGGCTCGTATTGCATGATGCGCACATACTTACCACCGAGGCAATAGCATCTAAAATAGTCTTCAAAAATGATTTCTTCCTGCAGCATCATCACCAACTGTCCCGTTTCGCTGTACGCTTTAAAGAAATCGTCCATGTTGTTTAGTTTGTAAACACTCTTCCAGCCGCCTCCGGCATGTGGCTTCATGTAAGCAGGAAACCCGATGTGTTCAAATATTTTTTCCCAGCTCAATGGAAACTTCAGATTGCTGAAAGAAGTATCGCTGGTATCGGTAGGGCGCTCGTGCGAGGGAAGGATTACTGTTTTAGGTACCGGCACTCCGATTTTTACAGCGAGCGCATTGTTGAAAAACTTTTCATCGGCACTCCACCAAAACGGATTATTAATAACGGCCGTGCCACTGATGGCTGCGTTTTTTAAATAGGCCCGGTAGAAAGGAACATCTTGCGAAATGCGATCGATGATAACGGCATAGTCATCGCCTACACCTTGTTGTACCATGTCAATCAACACTGGTTCGGCTTTGATATCCTTCAATCCCATTTTATTAATACGCTCTACAAATGCCTCCGGAAAGGAGCGCTCCATGCCGTGTAGTATTCCGATTTTTTTCATATCCGTAATTTTAAATTGTGCAAATCAATCATTCAGTTTTAGGTCAATTAAAGGTACACACCAATTTGGCAATATAAAATGATCGCAACCTCATTTAATTAGGGACAAATAATGCGGAAACATTTCCCGCCAAACGGGCCAGTCATGGTTTGCGCCAGAGCGTACATCCAGCCAATGATGCATTCCCTTGTTTCGTAAAATGGCAGCCATTTTTTCATTGGCATCCCAGCACATATCCTGCGTGCCGGTACCTAACACGGTGTAGGTATCCCACAAAAAGGAATTGTTAGAGCTGGGAAGAAAATCGGGTGGATTGTTGAAATAAGCATTGTCATCGTAATAGCCATCGAGCTGACCTTTGATATCGAAAGCGGCCCCCATATTGAAAATGTATTTTACGACCTCCGGATGTTTAAATCCAAAATTGGAAGCATGGTAGCCGCCAAAACTACAGCCTGCAGAGGCTACACGGTGTACGCCTGTCTCGCGTTGTGCTAATGGAACAAGCTCTTCCAAAAGCATTAAATCATACCAAATGTGATTTTTGATCCGATCGGCCGGATGGATGGATTTGTTGTACCAACTCAACCGATCAATTCCATCCACACAGTAGATTTTAACCAATCCTTCATCCAAAAACCAATTGACACTTTCGATCAGCTTAAAATCTTTGTTTTCATAATAGCGACCCATGGAGGTGGGGAACAGAATAACCGGATACCCGCGATGACCAAATGCTAATACTTCTATATCCTGACTTAGTCGTGGGGAATACCAGCGGTGCAGATGTTCGTGTGGCATAAGTTGTATTGGTTTTAGAATTCTTACTTTTGCGTCTTTTAAAGGTCAACAAAAAAAAGCTAAAGACAAACCGTGCCAGCAACCGAAGAGAAAAGTCTTTTACCCATATCTTACCGTGAAGAGAAAATTGCAGGTGTTCATTCCAAGCTGCTCAGTCGCGATGTAGATGTTAATTTGCTTCTTCCGGATTTTGAAGAAGGGAGGAGATATCCACTTCTTTTACTGAATGATGGACAAGATATGCCGGCCCTGCGATTGAATGAGCAAGTGGAAAATCTGGTGAACGAAAAATTTATTGAACCGATTATCATAGCTGGAGTTGTAGCAGGCGATCGCTTACAAGAGTATGGGGTGGCCAGCAAAAAAGATTACCTGAAGCGAGGAAGTAGGGCGAAAGCCTATAGTCAGTACATCACTACCGAATTGTTGCCGTATCTGGAATACAAGTATCCGGTTGCGCTGGAGGCAAGCCGTCATGTGATGGCCGGTTGCTCGATGGGCGGACTCAGCGCATTGGATATTGTTTGGAATCACCCGAAGCATTTTGAAAAAGTAGGCGCATTTAGCGGATCGTTTTGGTGGCGCAGGCGCGATAGCCGTAGCCCTTTTTATTCGGATCACCGCGATCGCATCATGCACCAAGAAATCAAGCACGGCAAGAAAAAAGACAATCTGAAATTCTGGTTGCAAACGGGTACATGGGATGAAGAAAGTGATCGTAATAAAAACGGAGTGATCGATTCAATTGATGATACATTGGATTTGGTAGCTGAGTTAACCAAAAAAGGCTATCGTCCTTTTCATGACATCGTGTATTATGAAGTAGAAAAAGGCAAACATAATCTCGAGACATGGGCAGAGGCGATGCCCGTGTTTTTGAAATGGGCGTTTGGAAAATAATTTAGTAGATTCGTAGCATGACTGCTGATATTCCGGTACCGCCCCGAACCATTATGGAGGTTTACAAAATGCTCCCTGAAGGAACGTTGGCTGAACTGATTAACGGAAAAATCTTTATGTCACCAGCGCCTAACACCCAACACCAGCGAGCCATCAAGTCATTTTTTAACAAACTCAGCGCCTATGTTGAGCAAGCTTCTTTAGGAGAATTATTCTTTGCTCCTTATGATGTTTATTTGGATGAGAATGCGAATGCAGTACAGCCCGACTTACTCTTCATTAGTACTAAAAACTCCAGTTTGATAAAAGCTCACGGAATTGTAGGCTCGCCTGATTTGATTATTGAGTTTCTTTCTCCTGGCAATACAAGACATGATCTGTTCATCAAGAAGGAATTGTATGAGAAATTTAAGGTTAATGAGTACTGGGTAGTTGATCCGGCATCTACGGAAGTGAGTGTTTTTCAATTGATGAATGGAGTTTTTGAATTATCAGGTAAAAGTAAGTCAGAGGTTTTCTCACCTCTCTTCAACCACACGTTTCATTTTTAATAATTTATTCTTGAAAGTAGACGCCATCATTTTTGATTTAGGAGGAGTTTTGATTGATTGGAACCCACGCTATCTCTACCGCAAAATTTTTCAGACCGAAGAGGAAATCACTTGGTTTCTGGAAAATGTTTGTACGCCCGAATGGAATGATCTCCAAGATGCAGGTCGTCCGTTTGAAGAAGCAACTAATGAATTGATTACTAAGTTTCCGCAGCATGAAGAAGCCATACGTGCGTGGTATGGGCGCTGGCAGGACACAATTGGCGGACGAATTCAAGAAACGGTTGATTTGCTCAAAGAGATAAAAGACTCCAAAAAATATCGCCTGTATGCGCTCACCAACTGGTCAGGCGAAACATTTCCATGGGCGCTGGATAACTTCGATTTTCTCCATTGGTTTGATGGAATTGTAGTTTCTGGTATAGAAAAAACCAGAAAACCATTTCCTGAATTTTATCAGATACTTTTTGATCGCTACCAGGTCAATCCGCAACACGCTATTTTCATTGACGATAATCACAAGAACGTGGCAGGAGCGGAGGCCGTAAACCTTCCTACGATTCATTTTAAATCAGCGGCCCAAGCACGCGAAGAACTAAAACGTGCAGGGGTAATTTAGATTTCAGATTTTATTTCTTCATCGCGAAGTCAATAATCGTATCTAGAGAAATTCGATCGTTCAATGTTTTTGAATAGTGGATTTTGCGAATGATGAGATTTTCATCCAACAGAAATTCTGCCGGCATGGTCGAAAAAGATTCATTGCCATCCATCGGATAGAGCGGCAACTGCTTCATTTTAGCTTTAATAGCCGTTTGAATAAATGTAGTAAGGTGACTGAAGGAAGACTTCAGTAAAGAATTTTCAATTCCGTAAATTGAATACTGTGTCTTTGTGGGGTCAGCGATTAACGGCACCGGAGAAACTTCTTTGTGGAAGATACTGCTTAGTAATAATTCTCGCTTCGATTCAAAAAAGAAAATCATCTCCATATTGTTGGCCAATAACTTTTCGCGTATGTTCATCAGAGAGTGCACACGAAGATTACAGAAGGGGCAGCCGGCATGGCGGAAGAAGCCTATAAAAACGCGTTTTCCTTTATAGCTTTTCAAATGAATGTTTCGATCGAAAATGTCAATGAGATTAAAATCAGGAGCGGTTACATTCAAATCAACCAGAATGTTTTCTTTTGGGGAGGTCATGATCGGTATGGAAATTTATTAGTTAGAGATTAGAAATAGCATATTTTTCAACCGCTTGCTCAGGCTGATTTTGAAGAGAAGGATAATCTGCGCGTTCGATGGCAGAGGTGATGGAGCTGACCACCTCGTCCAATTTTTCAGTGGAGGCCTGCAAATGATTCATAATTATTCTCGCCTCAGGTTTTACTTCTTCTCGCTTTAGCAAGCTCATTAATCCAAGAATACTGGCGACAGGGCTTCTCAATTTGTGGGCATTGATCCACGCATATTCTTCCAAAGCCTGATTTTTTCGTTGCAAGTCTTGCGTGCGTGTGCGCACAATGATTTCAAGATTTTCGTTGGTAGCTTTAACTTCTTCAGCTTGTCGTTTGATCTCTTCATTACTTGCCAGAAGCGCTAACCGTGCCTTGATTTCTTTGAGCATCAGATTGTAACGCATGCGAATCGCAATGATCATGAAAATTCCCACCGCCATAAGGAGAAAACCACCTTGCACTAAAAATACATGAGCGTCTAGTAGCGGATTGATGATGATGGAAAAGGTGGTTACTGAAACCGAAACGAATGTGATGATAATCAAAGTTCGGATCGGAATCACCAAAAAAAGTGAAGCGCCAATGAGCAGCGCAATGTAATTGATATTGTGGCCCAACACATCGCTGTTGGTGATTAGACTAAATGTATACGCATTTTGTAATGAAATCAACAACAGCGGCACAATAACAATTCGATTGGAGGCACCTCCTTCTTTCTTTGTCCAAAAAAGAGTGAGCAACGTAATCAGGGAAATACTCACGCGGATCACACCGATATGTTGCCACAAACTATTCAGATTGATGTAATCGGTGTAGGCAAATAAAGGATTGAATAGAATCGCTACCCAGGCAGCTATCACATGATATTTAGTGGACGAAATGGTCAACTCTCGGCCAATGGCCTCCTGCGATAATTCTTCAAACTGTTTCTTCACCAACTTCATATCTCTCGGGCTTATTTGTACACATCCAACCGGGTGCGTTCACTTTTAAATACGAAGCGAGTATAGCAGTTGGATTTCGTGCAGAGCAGAAAATATTTTAAACTTTCGCCACATTCCCGGCTACTTGCATGGTTTCCAAACTAGGAGAAGATTTTCCGCCACGCGGTTCGATGGTCACGGCAAAGGTGGTCGGAAACTGAGCGGCTTCCTTCATTTTTAGCAAACCTGCAATGCTAGAATCAAAAACACCGCAATCAACGGGCTTGCCATCAATAATGGCCCACAATTGATATTGATTTTCTTTGGAAAGTGCTTTCATGTTTTGAATGCTTAGATACACTTCTTTCGTGCGGGAATTCCAATACACCGAAGCAATTGATTGAGGAGCATTGGGCGTACCCTTCATTACCACCCGCTCAAAGTCGGGGTTGGTAGTGATCCTTACTTCCGTTTCAATTTCTTCCAAACGATTCTGCACCGTTGAATAATCTTGTGCGATGCGTTGATTTTGTGCAAGCAACTGCGCGAGGTTCGATTGACTTTCCTGCCAGCGACTCCAATATGTGTACGCCAAAAAAGAACTAAATAGACCAAACACAATCGATGCGGCTGCAGCATAACGCCATGTCATGGATTCTGCACGGAGCGGTATCACAGGAACTTCTTTATCAGATTCTATTTTTTCAAACAAAGCAGTCTTTACTGACGCCCGCGGAGTAATACTCGCTTTCAAAAGCATCTGTTCTGAGGTCGCTTCAATCTTAGCCAGTTCTTCTTTCAGCTCAGGATAGATTTTGAGTTTTGCCTCCACATCGCGGATCTCTTCCACTGAAAGATCTCCCAACACGTAAGCTTCTAAAATTCCGGACGATATGTATTCTTCGATGTTCACTCGATGGATAATAAAGATCGTAATTCGTTCATGGCTAAACGCAATCGGGTTTTTACAGTGCCCAATGGAATATCAAATTCTTCTGCTACTTCTGATTGCGTGTACCCTTTCAGATACAAATGACTGACAATAAATTGCTGTTCCGCGGAAAGCTTTTGAAGAACCTCATTCAAGCCAATTGCATCTACTTCCATTTCCATATTTTCTTGTCGGTCAATAGTACCTACGAGAAAATCGATGTCATCGGTTTTCTTAGCTTTCGAACTTTCTTTGGATCGACTTTTGTCGATCGCCAGGTTTCGGGCAATCTGAATCATCCAGGTAAAAAGTTTACCCTTCGAAGCATCATATTGCTCGATTTTATCCCAAATCTTCAAAAAAACATCTTGCAACACCTCTTCGGCTATTTCTTCTGTACGAAGAATGCGCAGAACTGCTCCATAAATTGCTCCTGAATAATGATCGTACAGATAATCCAACGCCTGCCGATCTTTCTTTTTAAGTCGGCTAATTAGCTCGGATTCCGGTATGGTAATATTTTGTTTGATAGGAAGCAGTTAATTCTAAACTTAAATATAACACCCAAGAACGGGCTAAGTTTATTTTTTTACGAACGGTTGGTTCAAAAGAAAAGGCCTTCTGTTTTAGAAGGCCTTTCGAAATCTGAAGATTCAGGAATCATAAGTGAATCACTTCACCATAAGCCGCAGCGGCCGCTTCCATAATCGCTTCACTCATGGTAGGGTGAGGATGCACGGTTTTAATCACATCGTGGCCGGTTGTTTCTAACTTGCGTGCTGAAACAACTTCTGCAATCATCTCCGTCACATTCGCGCCAATCATGTGGGCACCTAACCATTCGCCATACTTGGCATCAAAAATTACCTTTACAAATCCATCCGATGCTCCGGCCGCTTTCGCCTTGCCAGAAGCGGTGAATGGAAACTTGCCTACCTTAATTTGATAACCTGCTTTTTTGGCTGCTTCTTCAGTGTATCCCACAGAAGCAATTTCTGGTGAGCAATAAGTACAACCCGGGATGTTGCCATAATTCAATGGCTCCGGATTTTGACCCGCAATCTTCTCTACACAAATAATGCCTTCAGCAGAAGCTACGTGCGCCAACGCAGGGCCGCTGGTGATATCGCCAATCGCATATACACCGGGAACGTTGGTTTTGTAATAGGCATCTACCAACACTTTGCCTTTTTCATTTTTAACGCCTACTTCTTCCAAACCTAAATTTTCAAGGTTGGTAGTAACGCCCACAGCCGAAAGCACAATGTCAGTTTCAATTTTGATTTCACCGTTTGGAGTTTTTACAGTTGCCACACAGCCTTTGCCGCTGGTGTCAACCTTCGTTACTTCTGAATTGGTATGAATGGTAATGCCGGCTTTCTTAAACGATTTTTCTAATTGCTTAGAAACTTCTTCATCTTCTACCGGAACAATGCGTGGTAAAAATTCTACGATTGTCACCTCGGTTCCGATAGTGCTATAGAAATAGGCAAACTCTACACCAATAGCGCCTGATCCTACCACCAACATTTTTTGTGGACGCTCCGGTAAAACCATGGCTTCGCGGTAACCGATAATCTTTTTGCCATCAATTTTCAGGTTAGGCAATTCGCGTGATCTTCCACCGGTGGCTAGAATAATGTGCTTGGCATCGTAATCGGTTTTCTTACCGGCCGCATCGGTTACTTCTACCTTGCCGCCTTTTTTCAACTTACCATGACCCGCAATTTGCTCGATCTTATTTTTCTTGAAAAGAAATTGTACGCCTTTACTCATGCCGGCAGCCACATCGCGGCTGCGCTTTACCATGGCGGCCATATCCGGAGTCGCTTCTTTTACATCGATACCATAGTCTTTCGCATGTTGAATATATTCGAACACATTGGCGCTTTTCAACAAAGCCTTCGTTGGGATACATCCCCAGTTTAAACAGATT
>JBGAUU010000144.1:0-8703 GCA_044228465.1 Cyclobacteriaceae bacterium | reverse complement strand
AAAACAACGTATATGGAAGGTTTTTTGGGAGGTTATTGGTGGGTGCTATTGCTTATTCTTTGTATTGCACTGTACAAAATTATTTTGCGTTTCCTTTTCGGGATGGTGATCGTGCCCGAAGATAAAATTGGCTTGGTCACCAAAAAATTCGTGTTGTTTGGCAATCACAAAGAATTGCCCGATGGTCGAATCATCGCCACACAAGGTGAAGCCGGTTTTCAAGCGAAAACATTGGCTCCCGGACTTTATTTCTGGATGTGGGTGTGGCAATTCGATGTTTCCATGGAAGAATTTACTGTGATCCCGGAAGGAAAAATCGGATTGGTACTTTCTAAAGACGGTGCGGAAATTCAAACCGGAAGTATTTTGGCTAAGCGTGTAGACTGCGATAATTTTCAAGACGCTGAAAAGTTTTTGAACAACGGTGGTATGCGCGGTCGTCAAACCACTTACATCACGGCAGGTTCGTATCGTATCAACACCATGCTTTTCAACATTTCGATTACGGATATGATCCGCATTCAGGAAAGCAGAGTGGGCATCGTTACTACCTTAGATGGTTTGCCCATTGAGGAAGGACAAATTGCCGGTAAGCTGGTAGATGGTCACAATAATTTTCAGGACTTCGATACTTTCTTGAACAATCGTGGTAACAGAGGTTTGCAACCACAAGTGATACTGGCCGGATCGTACAACCTGAATCCTTGGGCAGTGCAAGTAGAGGAAATTCCGATGACGGAAATTCCGATTGGATATGTAGGCGTAGTGATCTCGTACATCGGGCAAGAAGGCAAAGACTTAACAGGCGTTGAGTTCAAGCATGGCAATATTGTAGAGAAAGGACACAAAGGCGTTTGGCTGGAGCCACTCGGTCCAGGAAAGTATCCGATCAACTCATATACCATGAAAGTAGAGTTGGTGCCAACTACCAACTTGGTTTTAAACTGGGCCACCGCCCGTAGCGAAGCACACAATCTGGACAAAAATCTTTCTACAATTACCGTGCGTTCCAAAGACGGTTTCCCTTTCAATTTAGATGTGGCACAAATCATTCACGTGCCAACTACCGAGGCGCCAAAAGTAATTGCGCGTTTTGGAAATATGGTCAATCTAGTATCTCAAGTGCTGGAGCCTACGATCGGCAACTACTTCCGCAACTCGGCACAAGACAGCGATGTAATTGCGTTCCTCTCCTCCCGTAAAGAGCGACAAGAATCTGCGAAAGCACACATTAAAAAAGTATTGGACGAATACAATGTAAACGCAGTTGATACTTTGATTGGTGATATCGTACCTCCCGATTCGTTGATGAAAACATTGACTGATCGTAAGATTGCTGAAGAGCAAAAAGTGACCTACGAAACACAAAAGAAAGCGCAAGAGACTCGTCAGGGCATGGAAAAAGAAACCGCCATTGCCGACATGCAGAAAGATATTGTGAAGGCGCAGCAAAGCGTAGAGATTGCCGAACGCACAGCCAACGCCACAGTAAAAAAATCAGAAGGTGATGCGACTAGCGTGAAGTTGGCAGTGAGTGCCGAAGCAGAGGCCACCAAGTTGCGCGCTTTCGCGGAAGCCGAAGCAACCAAGGCAAGAGCGGAAGCTGAATCCGAAGCGATTAAACTCAAAGCCTCTGCACAAGCCGAACAAATTACATTGACGGGTAATGCGGAAGCAGAGAAAATTCTGGCGATTGGTAAATCAACAGCGGAGTCGTATCAGTTGGCCGTGAAAGCCCTTGGCGGGGAAAATTTCACGCGTTACAAAATCACCGAGGAATTATCGAAAGGACATATCAAACTCATTCCGGATGTATTGATCGGTGGTGGGAAAGAAGGTGGCGCCAACGCTATCGATGGATTGCTTGGCCTCAAACTCATGGACATGATTGAGCCCAACAAAAAAGGCGATTCGAAATAAATTTTTGTTTCAAGAAAAGAGGAAGTAGTCTGCCCTTAATTGGGCGACTACTTTTTTTAGAGCAATACCTTCATCACCACTTTTCGAACGAACGATTTTGAATTCGGATGATGACTCGTGCTATGAATGACTTGCGGATAAAATATCGCGAACATGCCAGGTTGAAGCACTTGCTTTGACTCTCCTCCTTCAAACAACCAGTAGTCATTTTCCACATCGTATTCTTTGGTAGGCGATTGATTCGTCAATAAAGTTGTACCAATCAATTCACTTCCTTGCAGAATGTAATGGATGTCGATGTACTTGCGGTGTGCCTCCCACACACAATCTGCTGCATCTTTTGTTTCATACTCGTTTACGATCGCAAATAAGTTCGTTCCGTCCACTTCATATTTTCCCAGCGGCATCGAATTAAAATCTGTTTCGGCTAAGTATTTCAAAGCACGATTAATTCTAGGATGAATAGTGTGATACAAGTTAGAATTAGTGAGTAAGTCAATAATCATATAAAAATACTTTTTTGGCGAAGATCTAGAAATCAAAGCACTTAAAACGCTAGCCTCTATTTATCAAACTATTACTTTTTTAAATCGCCTTTAAAATTTTGGCAGCTTTTTCTAGCGTTGCATCTCCTTTCGCAAAGCAAAAGCGCAGCAACTTTTGATCGAATCCATCTTTATAAAATACAGAAACAGGAATAGGAGCCAGTTTTTTCTCTTGCGTCATCCAGGTAGCCATTTCCATTTCCGATTTTTTAGAAACTCCTTCAAATGAAAGCAATTGAAAGTAACTTCCGTAGCAAGGCAATGGTCGGAAAGATGATCCTTTAATCTGATCCAAAAAGAAATCACGTTTTTGCTGATAGAATTGGCCGAGGTGCAAATAGTTTTCAGGATCGCTCATGTATTCCGCCAGCGCAAACTGCAAGGGTGTGTTCACACTGAAGGTAATGAACTGATGAGCTTTTCGGATTTCGCGAGTGATGGCTTCTGACGCCACCGTGTAGCCCACTTTCCACCCTGTGGCATGAAACGTCTTTCCAAATGAAAAAATCGCGACCGATTGTTTCGCCAGAGCCGGATAGCGCAAAACACTTTGATGAATCTGGCCATCAAAAATGATACGCTCATACACCTCGTCACTCAACACAATCAAATTATTCTCCACGGCCAACTTCTCTAAGTCACGCATGTCGGCTTCTTGCATAATCGCACCGCTTGGATTATGAGGTGTGTTGATCATTATCATTTTGGTGCGTGGAGTCATCACTGATTTCACTTCGTTCCAATTGATTTTAAAATCAGGTGCCCGCAAGTTCAAATGTTTTGGAATGCCGCCATTCAATCGAATGGCCGGATCATAACAATCATAGGATGGATCAAACAAAATCACTTCATCGCCTGCGCCAATCAAGGCGGCAATGGTCGAAAAAATCGCTTCGGTTCCTCCGGCAGTAATGGTTATCTCGCCTTCAAAATCTGTAGGTCGTTGATACGTTTGTTCAATCACACGTGCAATCACCTGTCGAAGTGCAGGCACACCGGGCATGGGTGCATATTGATTGTGACCATTCTTCATCGCCTGATGAATTAGGTCAATCAACTTCTCTGAAACCGGAAAATCCGGAAAGCCTTGTGAAAGATTAATGGCCTGATGTTCCAACGCCATCTTGGACATGACACTAAAAATGGAAGTGCCCACTTCAGGCAGGCGGGAAGAAATATTCATTGGAATGAGATTTGAACTAAAATGAAATCACACTACGAACAACACCTCATTTTCGAAGCGGTGCAACAATACGATAGTCGGTGTCTACATCTCCTTTGCTGATATCGGTCAATTTTCCTTTCAGCATTTTTTTCTTGAGTGGAGTGAGGTAGTCAATGAAGAGCTTGCCCTCGATGTGATCGTATTCATGCTGAATGATCCGCGCCTTCATACCATCAAAATCTTCTTCATGCTTCACCCAATTCATATCATAGTAGCGAAGCCTGATTTTCTCCGGCCTTGCCACGTTCGCACGAATATTAGGAATACTCAGGCAACCTTCTTCAAAAGCCCACGCCTCTCCTTCCTCCTTCAACATCGTAGGGTTGATAAATACTTTTTTAAAGTCACTCAATTCAGGCTGATCTTCTAATACCGTGCCATCCACTACAAACACCCGAATGCTCTTACCGATTTGCGGAGCCGCCAGCCCAATGCCATGGGCTGCTGCCATGGTTTCAAACATATCGTTGGCAAACACTTCCATGTCAATTTCTCCTTTTTCAATCTCCCGTGCCTTTTTCCGCAGCACTGCATCGCCATACATTACAATTGGATACACCATAATCTAAAAAGATAAAATGCAAAGGTAGGGTTTTGCCTCATACGTCCATACGGCAAAGAGAGGTTCAAATCAAAAACCTTTGGCCTGCATATAATTTTGTAAGATCAGCGTAGCGCTAATCTTGTCTACGTTTCCTTTTACCTGCCGATCCTTCTTGCTCATGCCACCACTCAGCATGGTGCGATGTGCCTGTGCACTAGTGAAACGTTCATCGGCCAACGCAATCGGTTTGTCAGGGAATGTCTTTTGAAACTGCTCCACAAACTTTCGCACGAGCGGTGCAATTTCCGAATCCTGATTATTGAGTTGCTTGGGCATACCTATCACCACTTCGTCTACTACCTCACGCTCAAAATAAGCTTTCAGGTAATCAATTAGTTTTCCCGACTCCACTGTATCCAATGCGGTGGCGATAATCCGCATCGGATCGGTGACCGCCAATCCAGTGCGCTTCGTGCCATAATCTATTGCTAAAATTCTGCCCATGGTTTATTCTTTAATAAAAAATCGCATCCACCGTTGGTTGAGTAGCTCCTTATACTTGGTTTTCATTTCATCCGACAAAAAGCTTTTGTCCAGCAGCTCATTCCAGCTTTCCTTTTGTGATTTGATTTCAAGTAAAATTTTCTCGATCCGAATAGGCGCCAATCCAAGTCGCTCCTTGCCAAAATAGTCCACCAAATTCTCGCGTGTCATTTTACTTTTCTTACCTGCCAGCGTCAGAGCCAGTTCTTCTTGTGGTTTGCGCAACACAATTGTGGTGTTCAATAAGTCGTAGGCGGGAGATAACTCTACTTTATCGTTCCGTCTGATCAAAGAAAAGTTCTTCAAATGCATGTCTTCATTTCCGGTTAAAAAATTGAAAACGGTTAACCGAAAGAAGCGCTCCTTTTCCAACAGCGGAAAAGTGCAAAACTGATCAATAACAGCCGCTACTTTTTCCATGGAAGAGCTGTATTTTGTCTCGCGCGTTGCGCCCGTTAGCTGAGCAAAATCTTCTACGGCTACCTTTCTCTTTTTAGGCAATCGATCAAATCGTTTGATAAAGTAAGACCTCGATCCGTCTTTCGAATAGAGCATGCCATGCAAGGGCGTTTCAATACCAATGGCCGCTGCCATCCGCATCGTTACATCTTCGTTCTCCGGCAACTCCTCATACAAATCATTTTGAGGTTTAATAATGAATGTACCTCCCTGATCAGCTATTTCAAAAATCTCCGCCACTGCGTTTAGTCTCGCGCTCAGCTTGGGCTGAACGCCTTGAATAGACATTTTGGTCG
This sequence comes from Cyclobacteriaceae bacterium, assembly GCA_044228465.1. Lineage (GTDB taxonomy): Bacteria > Bacteroidota > Bacteroidia > Cytophagales > Cyclobacteriaceae > ELB16-189. The sequence goes on along the minus strand of JBGAUU010000144.1, from coordinate 3,171 downwards.
CACGCGCAACGGCTTCCTTCAATTGTTCATTTTTGTTGTACGGAAAGTCATGCAAGTCCTTTAGCTTGGGCGATAATAATTTAAGTCCGCGTTCCGAATATCTCCGCTCGCCACATGGCTCGTATGTAATCGGGCAGCGATTCATTCATCCATCGGTTTTACACTCACCGCTCCTACTAAATCTTCGCCCACAGCTAGCAACTGACTGAAGTTATCATTTCGATCAATTTTGTTTTGGCGAAGCAACCCTTCCAGTTGCTGCCCTTCAGGTAGCAAGCCATCAAAAAATGCCGGAAAGGTTTCAAACTGAAATTTCTTTTTATTCACCGGCATTGTCAATGATATAGCTCCACCCTGATAATCCTCCAGATAGTCAAAAAGATATTTCTTCTGATCTGTTTCTGTCAGATATCCTGCCAATGTGTTATCAAAAAATACGGCTGCCTTTCTCATGGTTCTGGTTCGAGCGGACTTACCAATTTTACTTTAATGTTCAACCCCGATAATATTTTAACCAGGGTAGATAACTGAACCGTTTCCTTCCCTTTTTCCAAATCAAATATTACCGACTTACCCACACCAACCATTTCTGCCAACTGAATTTGTGTCAGTCCACTCTTCTTCCGAAGAGTACGAATGTAGTTGCCAAGTTCTGGTTGATGTAACATATTTTACTGCTATAACAGTAAAAATAGATTTAAATTAGATGAATTAATAAAAATAGAGCATTAATTACTGCTATAACAGTAAAATAAAGCATTAAAAAATAATCTATGTGATTAATCAGCCAAAATTACTGCTAAGGCAGCAATTTTTAAACAATAAATTAAGGTACCATTCTAAGTCAATTATACCCGATAGGGTATAAAAAATCAAACCCCCTTCGCCCTATTCCAATACACGTCCATCTCTGCCAGCGTCATTTCGCCCATCTTCTTGCCGTCTTTAGCCGACTCGGTTTCTAAAAACTGAAAGCGCTTGATAAACTTTTTATTCGTGCGCTCCAGCGCCTCTTCGGGGTCAATATTGATAAAGCGGGCATAGTTCACCAACGAAAACAGCAAGTCGCCAAACTCAGCCATCGCCTTTTCGTGGTCAATCGGCTGGCCCGCGGCCGCATTAAACTCATTTTTAAATTCTGCCATCTCCTCCTCCACCTTTTCCCACACCTGCTCTTTGCGCTCCCAGTCAAAGCCCACACCCCGTGCTTTATCTTGTATGCGAATGGCCTTTACCAGTGCCGGCAGCGATTTGGGCACACCTTCCAAAACCGACTTATTCCCCGTGCGCAATTTGATTTTCTCCCAGTTCTCCTTCACCGTTTTTTCATCTTCGGCCGATACATCGCCATACACATGCGGATGCCGCTCAATCAACTTATCGCAAATGCCATTGAGCACATCCGTCATATCAAATGCCTTCAACTCCGAACCAATGCGCGCATAAAACGTGAGGTGCAACATCAAATCGCCCAACTCCTTTTTTACTTCCTGCAAGTTGCCTTCCAAAATCGCGTCCGATAGTTCGTACGTCTCCTCAATCGTCAGGTGGCGCAGCGTTTCGAGCGTTTGCTTTTTATCCCACGGACAATTTTCGCGCAGTTCGTTCATCACCGTCAGCAGCCGGTCAAATGCTTTAAGTTTTTCCTCGCGCTGCAAATCCGGAGTAGAGTAAGGCTTCTTCATTCAATCAATCGTTTGGTTTTACTTATGAGGTTGTCTAAATATTTTTTCTTCGGGCGGCTTACGGGCTTTCCGCTACAAGTCCTCGTGTCGGCCAATGCTCACTACCGAATATCGGGCCGCCCCTGTGGGCTTTTCGCTGCAATCCCTGCCGCAGTGCGTGCCACTTTACCAATCATGTGCTAAACTCCCAGTCGCCTGCAAACTAAATCAATCAATCTTTGGTTATCTTTGCACACGCTGTAAAATTCGTCATTCACACACCGTAAACAACTATCGACATGGCAGTTTTTCTCCTTACCATCGGCATTTTCGCACTCTTCTTCATTTTAATGTCAGTGCGTTTGTTGTTTGTTAAAAATGGAGAGTTCAGAGGCACCTGCGCCACCCAAAGTCCCTTTCTAGCCAAAGAAGGCATTACCTGTGGCTATTGCGGCAAAGTAGTAGGTGCTGGCGAAGCTTGTGGCGATCCTGAAAAAGCAGCTGAACTTCCTTCAATTAAAAAAGGCTAGGCGATCACAGTTCATTTTTTGTCATTTTTGTTGACATCAAAAGAGCGTTAACTTCGCGGTCACATTTTAATTTAACTTCGTGACCCTCATTAAATCTATCTCCGGCATTCGCGGAACCATCGGTGGCAAACCGGGCGATGCCCTCACTCCTGTTGATTGTGTAAAATTTGCAGCAGCATTCGGCTCGTGGGTAAAATCCCGCCAAGGAAAAAAATAGTCATCGGCCGCGATGCACGTCTCTCCGGTGAAATGGTGAGCACTCTGGTGTGCTCTACACTGCAAGGTCTCGGTTTAGATGTGGTCGACCTCGGACTTTCCACAACACCAACAGTAGAAATTGCGGTACCCTTAGAAAAAGCAGGTGGAGGTATCATCCTCACGGCCAGCCACAATCCCATTCAGTGGAATGCGCTCAAGCTGCTCAACGAAAAGGGCGAGTTCATTTCAGCAGAAGATGGAGCATTGGTATTACAAAACGCACAAAACGAAAACTTCGAATTTGCATCTGTAGAAAAACTTGGTCGCTATGAAAAGAAAACGACCTATATCAAAAAGCACATTGAGTTAATTCTCAAAAACAAATTGGTGGATGTAAAGGCCATTCAAAAGCCAACTTCAAAATAGCCGTTGATGCGGTTAATTCTACCGGAGGCATTTCTGTACCGAATTATTGAAAGCACTGGGCGTAAAAAAGATTGTAAAACTTACTGCGAACCAACGGGCAAGTTTCCACACAATCCGGAGCCTTTGCCTGAAAACATCAAAGCCATTTGCAAGACCGTCAAAAACGAAAAATGCCACTTTGGGCATTGTGGTCGACCCGGATGTAGATCGGTTGGCCTTGATTCAGGAAGATGGAAAACCTTTGGCGAAGAATACACGCTGGTAGCTGTAGCAGACTATGTGCTCAGCAAGCGCAAAGGCAACACGGTGTCGAACCTTTCATCCACACGCACTACGCGATGTTACCGAAAATG
>JBGAUU010000143.1:0-8633 GCA_044228465.1 Cyclobacteriaceae bacterium | reverse complement strand
TATTGACTAATCCCCCAATGACTATTGACTTCCGACTTCTAAATTCTTTTTACCCAAAGCGTGTCGCATCACGAACCCCAATGACTATCGAGTCTCTCAACACAAAACCCCCAAGTCCCAAGTCCTAATCCCCAACGACTATTGACTAATGACCAATGACTATTTACTTACGAATTCCGACTTCTTTTTACCCAAGAGTTTCGCATCACGACCCCTCAACACCTCCCTCAAAAATTTAATTTTTGTTGATATACAACGAGCAAATTGTTTATATATCGTTAGTTGAGACCTCTCTCCGAATCATAAACTGGCAAATCTCGCTCAAAATCGCGTTTTCAAGTTTGGCACGAGTTATGCAAGCGTTTTTACAAACAAAAAATAAAATTCTATGAAAAAACAATTTGACTCCGGACACGAAACAAACGTGACCAACTTTGATGAATTTGTAAAACGCATCGATAAATTAGGTGCTAAGTTCAACCCGGCTCGAGCCATCATCAAGCTCGACTTCTTGAAGAACTTGCTGTTGCAAGCCCAACTGTCATTAACGGTTCTGGATAAGGCGCACAGCGACATGACTAAGGCCATTACTGCGCGTGCGCGTGTCTTCGATGAACTGGATAAGTTAGTCACCCGCGTGAGCAATGCCGCGGCCTCTTCTGACATTCTTCCGGAAACAATCGTGAAGATCACCAAGCAGGTCAACAAGTACCGCAGTAAGCGCATCAACGCTATTGATGAACCAGAGATCGATCCCACAGCAGAGACAACCGTGGAAGAGGAACGCAGACGCAACTCCGTGGCGCAGGGCAGTATGAACAACAGGATCAAAAACTTTAAAAGGTTGATCACCATGGTGAAGGCCGAAGAAAACTATCTGCCCAACGAACTGGATCTGACCGTAGAGGCTCTTGAATCGATGTTAAATGAAGTCAGGACCCGAAATGACGTAGCGCAAAACGCCAAAATTGACTTCAACTCGGCATTAGAGAATCGCGATAATATTCTGTACGGCACGGAACAAGGGTTGATTAAGTGCGTACGGGTAACCAAAAAATATGCACGGTCTGCCTTCGGGCCATCAAGCAAAGAATTCAAACGCCTCTCGAGCTTGAAATTTAAAGACCAAGACGAGGACTAAGAATTTTGGGTTTCCTGGGTTAGGTCTACTTCGCTTGCGCTGGCTTTTGCCACCGGGCGGGTAGACCTTTTTTATAAGTCAATAGTCAATAGATAACAATCAATACCATGAACAAAAATATTTTCCGCATCGGCTTGCCACTGCTCATACTCATTTTAGGTATCGGCATTGTTGTTAATCATCAGAATGATAGTTACAAAGAAGAAGTTTCTTACAAAGAATATGAGAAGTCCGACAAAGATGCCTACCTGTCTTTTAAAACCCATCTGCTAAACGAGCTAAAAGGCAAAGTCAATTTGAAAGACAAACAAGAATGGCAACTTGATTACAACGCACACCTGCACATGACCAGCAACCAGTTTGAAGGACCTCAGGTGCACATTGACAAATTCATTTATCAGGGAGAAGAATATCGGCAGGATTCAGTTTTCAAAAACCCAAAGAAGTATCCGCAGTTTGTGACTCCGTTTACCATTACCAATTTACTCTTCGATCCCGATGATCGCACGTCCGGCAAACCCGACATCCGCGTCACGGTGGTGCCACCGGCTCCCTTCGAAGAAACGAGAAGCAAAACACTCACCGCTATTTTAGAACGATACGATGGCGCTCGCAACACGATTGCTCCATACAAAACCTACCTGAAAGAAGTTTATTTCATGCGCGATTCCACCATCATCATGCAAAACATCAAAATGGATATGTGGCTCACCCGGTTTTCGGTAACGGTAGAAACCGAGAGCTGGATGAAAGACAAAGAGGAAGAAGACGATGGCAAAAGAGAAATTGCCAACCAGCGCCACAAGCCATTTAGCATCGTGTTAAAAATTTTGCCCAATGTGTCTCCGTGGTATGTAAATACAGGCCAAGCTTTTGATAAAAAAGCAGACATGGCCATTGGGGCCATCTACTGCGAAGGAATCCGGAAGTTGCCCAAAGAGAGTGCCGACATAGGCGTGGAGCCCAAGTCGGTCCGGATAAAATGTTGAAGAGAGCGCAACCGATAAACCATTTGAACAAGTCGGTGGGCCACTACCGTTGATCAAGCAAGACTATTACAATAACCTGGAGAATCCGGATAAAATGTTGGAAGAGAGCGCAACCGATAAAACCATTTGGAACAAGCCACTGTATGCCATCATCAGTGTGCCCAACATGGGGTCGTACCGAACGCTATGGGCCAAAGGCGATGAACAAGTTACGTTTGATTTTATCATGCCCTTGCTGGTACGCGGCAGTTGGGATATCCAGATACCCGCCTCCATCATACCGAAGTATCAACCCGCACCGCCCTATCGCAGAAGCCTCGCCAATATCGTATTACCCAAATGGGGCTTAGGTATTTTCGGACAAGGCTTGTCACTACTTCTTACACTTTTGATTTGTATAGCTGTTGGCTATTTAGTTTTGAAGGTGATCGTTTAATACAGACTAGGAGTTCTTTCTAAGCCGGCATCAAAGAGGGAGCAACTCCACAAAGCGACAAACCCAAAGAAGAAATTGAGTATCTTTAGATTCTAAATTGCCCTGCTATGAATAAACACGATTACTTCAGCAAGCGTTTTTTCACCCCAAGCTTGAGAGAGAATGTGCACGCATTTAAAGTGACATTTTGGTTTTTGCTAGCTACAGCAACACTCTTCTTTGTTGCCTACTTTTTTATCGCTTAAGAAAAAAAGTAAATACATCTTTTGCCCTCGACTGTATCACCATATTCCCATGCTCTTCCTGCACCCCATCATCCCAAGCCAATCCTAAAATTTGTAAATCCTGATTCAGACAGAGAGTAGGCTGCACGTTTCGTAACACGCACTTTTCTACATCTCAATAAATTTCCAAATCGGTACCCTTAGTATTCTTTTGCACAAATTGTTTTTCAAAGATCATGGAAGTAACTTCCACGCCATGGGGGTTAAACAGTTGTTAGATGCACGCTTAATGCCGTAGGATAGCGAATGATATAAAAGATAACTCCAAAAGTTTTGATATGTTTTTTATTTTCGCTTTTTACAAGTTAAAACTTTTACATCCGTATTATTCTTTCCAGTGGTTTGTTTGTTTCATTTGGCAACTTTATCAAAGCCGAGTTTGATTCAATATGAAAAGGAGGAAGATGAAGAATTACCAGGAATGGTTATGAAAGGAAGGATTATAAGATTATCCTTCTATTTTAGGTCTTACTTCTCTAATAACTATTTGGCTTGGACACTCGTGAATTTTTAATTAAAGTTTGATAGCCCTTCACATCTCATTTTGACTTGTCTTCTGACTTCTATATTCTTAACTCTACCTGCTTGCCACCTCGCACCTATCTTGTGTTTAGCTTCAAGTCTTTTTCAGAGAACGAAACGATCTTATTAATACTAAATTGTTTTTTCATACATTGAAAAATAGGCAAAGCTTGGCATTAAAATCATAACTCTGACTTTTTCAATTCAGCAACGCTCAATTTCAGAGACATTTTTTAGCGTAGCAAATTTCGCTACGAACCAATATTGCCCGCTTCCAATGGGATCAAAGTGTTGAACAATTCGAGAAAATCCCTTGAAGTACTTCCGGATTTTCCCTGAACCAATCTTATAAACATGGTGAATCATTTTCCCTCCGTCTGATTTTAAAAGAATAAACAAACAGCCATTTTTTAATACAACCTCTCCTTTAAAATTCCATTTAGGCCCTTTTAAGATCATCCAAATTTTTCCGTTTTCATTCGTGATGCTCACAGGCGACCTGAAGAGTGTACCCACCTTTTCGTTTTTTCTTACATAGCTGTAATAAGTACCTATTAATCCCACTAAAACTTTATCAATTGGATTCTCTAGTTGCTCAACAAACAATCGATAGTTTTTATAACCAAGAAATCTTGCAATAAGATCAAGCTTGGAATGTTGAAGGTTGAGCACAGCTTGCCCTTTAGCCTTTGCGGTTTTTTTTGCTAGATAAAGATTCTCGTATAGATACTTCTCTCCGATAGAACCGATCTGCTCGGCAATTTCCTTAAAACCTCTTGTATCTAATGGTTGACCCGTCCTCTCTGCGATGGCCTCCAATAAAAATTCAATGTGTTGTGTTTGTACTTCCATTGTACAAAGAAAGTACGAATCAGAAACGAAAACAAACGACTGATTCACGAATTCAAATGATCAGTTTCAGAACAGAATCGTCCCCGCACAATCACACCTTTGTATCATACTAGTACAGCTGATCAGCGTCTGTCAAAGTGTAGTGCAAAAGATTGCTTTTATGGGTAGCATGATTTTGAACTACACCGCGACAGGCACCCACCCATAATCAAAATGGCCGCAGGTGTCTGCGTGTTCAAGAGACTTTGGACAAATCCAATTCTGAAGAAGTTCAGCAGGACAATCCATGCCTTGGCCGCTCGCCCTCGGTGATGTTCCACATTTTAAATTTTAAAAAAATGAAAAACTTAAAGTATGTATTGATTTTTGTTTTTGGCCTTTTAATGGTGAGCTGCACAGACGATCAAGTCACACCCAGAACGGGTGAAGATGATCCGATCATTATTCCGCCACCACCTCCAAAAAAATAACGGACGAAGAATGGCTTAATCTGAACGGTGAATGATAGCATTCACCGTTTTTTTATTATCTTCCATACCTAAATGTTATGAGGCTTTATTTCCCCGTTCTGTTCCTCTTACTGGTATCTTGTTCGTGCATCGCGCAAAGCAAAATTGATAGCACCAAAAAGCTGCTGCAAAATTCAATTCAAAGGAACGATGTGGGGGAAGTGGCCTATTATCTGTCAAACATCGGGATACTGTTTTCAAATTCCCATCAACATGATAGCGCTATTTTCTATTATAAGAAGTCCCTTGAATCACCAGCACAACTCGACCCCTCTTTAAAAGCTTCTACACTCAATGGCTTGGGCGTTTCATTCAACCAAAAAGGCTATACCGATAGCAGCATCTATTATTATAAGCTCGCCCTATTTCTGTACAAACAATTGAAGGAGACAAATAGCACCACTACGGTGGAAGCGAATCTTTCGATCATCTATAAAAATAAAGGCCTTTACGAAGATGCCCTAGAATATGCCTTTAGTGCTATTTCCAAATTGGAAAATCGACCACCGGATAGACCTTTGGCATCTTGTTACAATACAGTCGCATCGGTCTACTTGAATTTAAAGGATTACAATAGAGCGCTTTTCTTTAACAGAAAAGCATTAGAGGTTCGAACAAAAATGGGATATGCGAAAGGAGTGGGGCAATCGCGAAATAATTTGGGTGAAGTATTTTTAGTATTGGGGCAATACGACAGCGCGCTTTATCATCTTCTTCTTGCCAAAGAGATAAAACAGAAAAATGGAGAACCGGCAGCAGCCACGCTGAATAATTTGGGTGAGGTGTTTGCCAAAACCAATCGGTTCAAAGAAGCGGCTGAGTATTTTCAGCAAGCACTCACCATGCATAGAGAAATGGGCGATCAGATTGGACAGTTAAAGTCGCTGATCAATTTAGGGGATTTGAGTTTGTTAACAGCCGATTTCCGTAAAGCTAAAATCTACCTGGATGAATCCGAAAAATTATCACGCCAAACCGGCTCACTGGAGTATCTGAAACAATCACTTGAAGAAAAGGTAAAGTTTTTTAAAGCGCAGCACGATTTTTCAAACGCTTTCTTGTATCAGCAAGAACTGCTTCAAGTGAAAGACAGCCTTTTGAATGTTGGAAAAGCAGAGGCACTTTCCTCGCTCCAAATAAAATACGAAACCGATAAAAAAGAACAACACATCAAGTTGTTGGAAAACGAGAAGTCTTTGCAAGGCATCCAACTTCAGTCCAATAGGAATTGGGTGAGATGGCTTATAGGATCTGCTATTTTACTCCTTATTATCATAGCTTTGATTTTTTACTTGTTTCGGATATCGCAACGAAACAAAGAGCGAGTGGAGCTGCTGCTGAAAGAACTCAATCACCGGGTAAAGAATAATTTGCAAATATTGTCCAGCCTGCTGGTGCTTCAATCCAACTACATTAAAGACGATGACCATGCTTTTCAAGCCATCAAAAGTAATGAGGGGCGCGTCAATGCGATGGCCCTTATTCATAAAAAGCTTTCCATCAATGATCGCAATCAGGAGATCAATATGAAAGAGTATTTGCCTGAATTGGTTCAATATTTAGTGCAGTCGTACGGCTACCCTCAACATCGGTTAAACCTGGTGTTGGACATACAGGAAATCAAGTTAGCGGTAGACAAAGCCATTCCGCTTGGGTTGGTGATCAATGAACTGGTGAGCAATGCGTGCAAGTATGCATTCAAAGAACAAACCAACCCCCAACTCGTGGTCCGGTTAAATCAGGAAAACAAAAGTGAAATAAAAATAGAGATCGAAGACAATGGCATCGGCTTCGAAGGGAGTATAGACAACCCAACCTCTTTTGGTTTAAAGATGGTGAATATGTTGGCGAAGGAGTTGAAAGCGAAAATAGCGTTCACTACCAACAAGGGGACACAATTCAAAATGATCGTACCAATTTAGAGATAATGGAAAGTATCAACGTATTAATTGTAGAGGATAAAGCGATTATTGCCGAAAGCATCTCTGCCATGTTAGAAAAGCATTCCTTTCATGTGGCAGGTATTTTTGACACGGGCGAGGAAGCCTTAGCCTATGTTGAATCTCATGCGCCTGATTTGATCATCATGGACATTCAGTTAGCGGGTGCATTGGACGGAGTTTCAACAGCGAAAATGATTCGGGATGCACACAATATACCGGTGATTTACCTGACGGACTTCGCTGATCAAGCAACCGTAGACAGAGCCAAACGCACGAAGCCCGCTACCTATTTGACAAAACCATTTCAGGAAGCAGAATTGATTCGTGCGTTAGACATCGCATTTTACAATGCAAATCATCAGGAAAAGCAAATACAAAAAAAGGCGCCATCGCGATTCATTTTGCTGGCCACTGAAAATCAATCGTATAATAAGTTAAGCACCGATAGCATTTTGTTTTTAAAGGCCGATAGAGCGTATTGCAGTATTGTCACTGAAAATGGAACCTACACCATGACGAAAAGCATGAATCATATCCATGAACAGTTGCCGGGCGATAACTTCATCAAAGTTCATCGCTCGTATGTGGTGAATGTAGACAAAGTGACGAGGCTGGAAGGAAATGTTGTTCACATCGGAAAGCATCAGGTACAAATGAGTCAGGAATACAAAGAGTTGGTGAAAGGCCGATTTCCGATAATCAAGTAGCGGGAAAGAATTTTTAGCCGTTGGGAAACTAGTTGAATGGGTATTGCCAGCGATCTCTTATTCTTGACCGAAATTAGATGGCATAATGACTTCGAAGTACGAATACGATGCTTTTATTTCTCATGCAGTTGAGGACAAAATACCAATTGCAAATGAGTTATGCACGCGACTGGAAGCGGAAGGTCTTACTATTTGGTATTCCGGAAAAGAACTAAACGCTGGCGACAGCATTGCAAACTCCATTCATGAGGGCCTGAACAAATCCAGATTTGGCATTGTGATTTTGAGCAAAAATTACATTGCTAAAAATTGGCCGCTCCGAGAATTTTATCTTCTACTGGCAAGGGAAAGTGAGGGGAATAAGGTGATCCTTCCTGTACTTTTTGAGATCACTCCGCAAGATCTTGCTCTCAAAGATCTCACCATGGCAGACCGGTTTGGAATAAAGGCCGACAATGGTTTGGATTTTGTAGTTAGTAAGTTGATGGATGTGATCAAAACCTCAGCAGTTGTAAGGAAAAAGAGTAATCGAAAGAACTATTTAGTGGCCTCCATTCTCGCCATTGTTTTATCGGGAACTGGTGTATTATCGTGGACATTTTTAAGAAATGATCATAAGCCATCGCAGGAGATGATCCAACGAGAAATCCATGCGAGAAAAGATGCGCTCCTAAAAAAAATAGAAAAAGAGTATCTGCACACGGTAAAAAAATCAGGTGCAATGTTAAGCTCGGTAGAAATAGTAGACTCCATTTACCGCGCTTTCCGAAATCAGAAGTCATACTACCGAAACGAGTATGAATTTTATAATGGGGTTCAATCCATCCGATCCAAAAAGAATGTAGAGGCTGCTCTGCAAATGGACGTAGACAACTTAAACCCGATTAATGAATACAACCTGCGCTTGCCTCAGTTTTATGTAAACCGGCAAACCGCCAAAGCAACGTATTTCATTTTCAATACTCAACCATTGGAATACTCAACTTTAGATGAACAAAGGATAAACGATAGCACCTATACCATCAAAGTGCAATACCAGAACAATGTGCGGTATATACAAGTCGATTTGCAATTCAGTCATTCATCGAGCGACACCAAGCGACATCAAATGTTTTTAGTGGGCTTTCTGCCAGAGGAGTCTCTCATATTCAAACGAAGAAATCAACGATGGATGTTGGCCAACATGCGCGAACCTCGGAAATAATCCATAGCCCATCGGAAAATAAACCAACAATCAGGGAAAGTAAATT
>JBGAUU010000014.1:0-55788 GCA_044228465.1 Cyclobacteriaceae bacterium | reverse complement strand
TTTGAGTCAGCCTCATTGAGTGTAGGCTATTTTATGGAAGGCGTTTATATTCTGTGATAGCCTTTGTTATTTCACTCGCCTTGATTCAGGCGTTGATGCTCGCGTTTAATTTAATAGCAGGTCGCGAATTGCATTTTAGTTTATTGAATATCCAATCTACTCATCGCATTAGGGTCTTGTTGATGAGTTTGTCGGAAGTTATCTCGCCATTTTTCTTAGTGTATTTGATTCAAGCGACGAAAGGCAAGCGGCTCAGAAGGAAAGATATTCCGAAATGCGCTGGTGGTATTTCAATTCACCATTTCCATTGCGCTGATCAGTTGCATGGCTGTTGTGTTCAGCAATTGTCGTTCGTTGCCGAAAAGGATTTAGGCTTGATCGCGAAAACCTGATTGTTGTCGTTTAACGCATTGCCGATGCGCAAGATATGGTGGCTGCTACGGAGAACATTCCCGGCATTGTTAATGCTTCCATGAGTACTTCGGTGCCACCGAATGTGTGGGGAGGTGATAAGTTCACAGCCGAAGGCATGGGAGATCACACATTCCCATTGAACTTCACTTCTGCTGATGAGAATTACATTCCTACTTTGAAAGTAACGTTAGCTTATGGTCGCAATTTCAGTAAGGAAACTCCGGGCGATGCCAGTCGCGTGATTTTGAACGAGACAGCCGTAGCGCAAATCGGCTGGGCGTTAGATGAGACTGTGATCGGCAAAAAAATTCAACTTCCCGGCTCAGACATTTTCTTTGAAGTGATTGGTGTGGTGAAAGACTACAACTATTGGACACTTGGAAATCCGATTGAGCCTATGGGTATCTTTCTACTTGAAAAACGATCAACTGTTTGGTGGAGGTACAGAAGCAATACTTGGTGGCACGTATCGATGGTAAAACAGCGCAAGGTTGGGAGAATACAATAACGCAGTTAGAAAGCTTGTATAAAAAGAAAGCAGGCGATTTTCCCTTTGAATACACGTTTGTGGATCAGGCATTCGCCAACACCTTTAAAGGCGAATCCAACTTTGCCAAGACACTCACGGCTATGGCTAGCTTATGTATCCTGATTGCTTCGTTAGGATTGTTGGGTATGATTGTTTATGCTTTGGAACAGAAGACCAAAGAAATTGGCATCCGTAAAGTTTCCGGGGCCTCAGTAACGGATATTCTTTTGCTGATCTCGAAAGGCTATTCGTTATTGATTGTAATTGCCTTTATTATTGGAGCACCACTCTCCTATTGGCTGATGACACAATGGTTACAAGGTTTTGAATACCACATCACGCCATCACCCTACATTTATATTGGAGCTGGTGTAGGAACGCTATTAACAGCGTTGGCAATCACTAGTTATCATTCAGTAAAGGCTGCATTACTCAATCCTGTGGATGTGCTGAAGGATGAGTAACCAAAATTATTTTATTGTATCTTTACTTTACAACTCGTAAAAATGACTACACTCACCATTGATCGTACAAAGAAATGGACAGTCGATGACTATCTTCTGCTGGGTGAAATCAAAACTCCCTGCCAGTTGATAAATGGAGAAATCATTATGAGTCCGGCACCTTCTACCAAACACCAACAAGTCTCTCGCAGATTATTTAAGATCATGGATGCAGCTACCTACGGAAAAGGTGAGTTGTTTTATGCTCCTATCGACTTGTACATTGATTCAATCAATATCTTTCAACCCGATTTACTTTATCTCTCGGAAGCGAATCGCACTTCACTCACAGACCGTGGCGTAGAAGGACCTGTTGACCTAATAGTCGAGATCATTTCTCCAACCAGCAGTTACACCGATCGGATTCAAAAGAAAAAGAAATATGTCGACTACGGAGTAAATGAATATTGGATTGTTGACCCCGGAAATAAATCAATTGAGATATACACACCTCAAAAAGGTGCAGAAGTACCTGCTGTTTCTATTTCACAATCCGGCATAGTTCAATCCATACACACACCCACCATCCATTTCGAATTGATGGAACTATTCTAAGCTTCTTCTTGCCTTCGAATAGAAATCCCGACCGAACCCAAGACTACCAATAACACCACCCAACTCGAAGCCAGCGTCACCTTATTACCAATGAGATAAGGCTTGGGTTCAAACTTAAACTCCACAACGTGTTTTCCTTGCGGAATTTTTAATGCACGCAATACGTAGTTGGCGCGAAGCAATGTAGTTTCTTTTCCATCTACAAATGCTTGCCATCCCTTCGGATAATAAATCTCCGAAAACACCGCGAGCCCGTCTGTTGAACTTTCCGTTTCATATTTTAAGTAAGCCGGTTTAAACTCCGCCAAGCGAATGCTGCTCAAACTGTCATGGGAAATACCGGAATATAAACTAGCAGCAAACTTTGACTGATCAATTACTGCGGTTTGCTTAGTGTCAATCGTTTCAGTTTTCTTCAACTCCTCAGTAGGCGAATTAACTGGCACGACTTCTTTTACAAACCAGGCCGCGCCATTTGCATTCGGATTCGGAATGACATTGGCTGCCTCCGGTCCATATACCACATACTTCGTATTGAGCATATTCATGACACCATATTTGGTAAAATCCAAACTACCTTGTTGTGCATCTTGATATAGTTGTTGTGTTTCCTTGAGTAAGCAGGAATCATACAAATCTTGATAGCGTCTCAGCTTGGCTCCATGATATCCACCCAGCGAATGATGCGCATAGGAAGTGCGAGCTTCGGACATCGCTCCTTGCAAATTGTAAACCCGATAGTATGATTTGTCTTGTAAGATTCGTTCGTCAGCTGCTGTGTTGGCCACAAATGAATTGTCGCGCTTGCGCTGAAAATTATCTTTTGTGAAATAACGTCTGTCTACCACCGATAAGTCGATCGCCACGAGGAAGATGATAATCGCGTAAAAGCCCAGCGCAGATACTTTCTCTTCCACATTAAAATACAACAACAGAAACACAGGAAGAATAAATGCAAAGGCACGCCATGCATCGGCACGTAATAAGCTTCTGCGGTCTTCGCTCAAAGCTTTGATAAACCACACAGGTAATTGACCTTCGCCCTCTTTCACAAAACTTCCCATTCCTGCAAAAGCAATTAACACCAAGCACAATCCACCCGTAGCTCCAAAGGCAATCAGAATTCTCTTTTTGGTTTCTTTGGTGATACCGATGGTGAGCAATCGCTCTACTCCCATCATTCCCAACAAAGGCATGGCAAATAAAATCATGACCAAAGCAAAACTCACCGAACGAAATTTATTGTACCCCGGAAAGTAGTCGAACATGAAATAGTTGAACGTAGAAAAACTATCGCCCCAGGCTAGCATTAAACCCAAGGCACCAATAGGCACCAACCACCAAACATATTTTCGCTCAGCGAAAATAATTCCAATCACAAAAAGAAAAATAACGGTTGCTCCGGCATAATACGACCCGATGGTAGAACCTTGAGGCCCCCAATAAGCAGCGGTGTAGTTGGCCAATTGATTGGCTGTTTCATTATCTCCCGAATTAACGAGTGCCTTGTAGGTGGCACTATTCTGATCTTGCACAAATGATTTGGTGCTGGTGCCTCCGTAGAAATCAGGGATCATCAACGCCATCGATTCCCACACACCATATTTGTATGCAAATGCATATTCTTTCGATAACCCGTTTGCATCTCCTGCTTCACCTTGCGAAGCTGGTTTTACCAACTCCGATTTTCCACGAATGGAGTAATTGGTATACTCTGTAATCGCCCAGAACTGTCCGAAGAATGTGCCCGCGGCTAAAGCTGCTGCCGGTATTAATATGCCAATTGATTTTACAAAACTGCTCAGTTGTTTGCTCTGGTAATGATGGATGAGTTGCATTAAGCCGTACGCCCCAACGATTAACACTGTATAATAGGTGATCTGCAAGTGATTCTCACGCAAGTGAAGTGCCAATGCCATTGATGTCACACCAAATCCAAGCAAGCGTCTTCCTGAAAATGCTAAATGGATTCCGGCTATTACTAAGGGCATAAATGCAATCGCGCCAATCCTTGAATTATGTCCGGCAGATAAACCGATAATGATGTAGGAGGACAATCCAAATGCAAGTGCTCCAGCTATAGCAAGATACGGTCGAACGCCAAATGCCAGCAGGAGAATGTAGTAGCACAGAAACGCGGCAAAAATAGTGTTGATGGGATGCGGCAAAAATAAGCTCAACACTTTCTTCGCCCACACTACAGGGCCATCACTCCAACGCAAACTTACCAGATAAGCAGGCATGCCGCTAAACATATTCGATGCCCACAAACCTTCTTCACCGGTTGCCTCTCGGTAATCGCTCAGCGACTTGCTGGCACCTTGATGTTGTTGAATGTCATGTTGGGTGATCGATTTGTTCTCAAAAAAGACCGGGCTGAAGAAAAAGATGGTCACGATAAGAAATACCAAAATGGCGATGGCATGTGGCTGAATGGCCGACCACTTAATTTTTTGCATGGATATGACTTTTATAGTCTGCAAATGTGCAAATTTGATTTGGTTTAAAGTAGATTCTTAACCTTCAAATGCCATGAATTTTCGAATTACTCTTTTCGCATGTATCGTTTTGATTGCCAGTTGTCAACCTCATCGCCAGCCCGACCAACCAAATGAAAATGATAGAGTCGCCATACGATTGGTTTTAGAGAAGCAAGTGAACGCATGGAATGAAGGCAATATTGATGGGTTTATGGATGGCTATTGGAAATCCGACTCGCTCCTTTTCATCGGATCGAAAATTACAAATGGTTGGGATAGCACCTTGGTTCGATACAAAAAGAGTTATCCCGACAAGGCTGCGATGGGACAACTCAAGTTTGATATCATGCGGATGGACTTTGTATCAGCGGATAACTATCTGGTAACTGGAAGATACACTCTTTTACGCGCTAATGACCAGCCCACCGGCATATTCACGATCTGGTTAAAGCGAGTGAATGGCAAATGGGTGGTAGTTTATGATCATACTTCATAAAATAAACTCATCGCATCCTTTTTTTTGTAAGGAACTCACCTTTCCAATCACCTATTGTTCGGGTTCTTATTGGGGCCGGTTTTGAATGAGCACTTTGTTGAAGGAAAAATTCACATCTGAAATACTCGCGCACCGCGGCATCATCCATAAGATTTGTCGGGTGTATCGAAGAGATGCGGATGACCGCAATGATTTGTATCAGGAGATTGTTCTCAACGCATGGCAGTCGTATGCACGTTTTGAAGGTCGCTCGAAATTCTCTACATGGCTCTACCGAGTGGCAATCAACACCGCTTTGTATCAAACGCGCAAAGACAAATTTTTTGGCAAGCTATCGGATTTGGATTCGGCTGAAAATCAACCGGAGGAGTTATCGAATGATGACGACTTGCGGCTCTTGTACAGGGCTATTGATCAATTGGAAGCCGTAGAAAAATCGATCGTTTTATTATATCTGGATGAATTGCCCTACAAAGAAATATCAGAAATCACGGGGCTTACCGAAACGAACGTGGGCGTTAAGTTGAATCGAATCAAACTTAAAATGAAAAATATACTTTCTGCATATGGAGCTAGATGACTTAAAAGAACAGTGGGCCAAACCCGACTGGAATAAAGCCATGGGTGCCAGCGACAAAGATGTGGAAGAAATACATTCAATTATTGCGAATTCCAGAAGTGGCATCCGTAAGATGTTTTCCATCGAAATGGGAATTGGCATTTTTATGTACCTTCTTTTTGGTGTCTTGGCCATTTGGATAAAAGACGGAGTAGAATTGTTTCTCTACAAGCTAGTTGGCGTAATTACCGTTTTTGCCATTCCTATTTACTACCGGATTTACCTCTCAATCCGCTTGCTTGAAACCTCCGATTATGGAAAAGACATGAAAAGCCATTTGTCTGCATTTTTAACACACTACAAAGTGACCATGGCGATTTACCAATGGGGCAGTTACCTGATGATCATCGGATGTTTGGTTGTGTTTTACACCGATGATTCTTTCAATCATCAATCGATGATTGTGAAAGTAATGATTACCATCTACATGGTCATTGCCATGATTATAACAAAACCTTTCCTCAAGCGCTTTTATGGCCGTAAAGTGAAATCGATGGAAGAGTTTGTAAGTGAGTGATTTCTATTTCGCCACGAAGGCACACAGGAAATCATGCTGATTATTACGCTGCTTCTATTCGTGCCTTAATTTGCCCGAAGTGATCATTAAAACTTCAGAAGCGCATACCCCTTCAATTGGTAAGTGGTTAATGTAGTGAGCATGGAGGTGGCCACTTTCACTTCCGGAACCATTTTGGTGCGATCCACTTTACGATTGATCAACGATTGTCCGCATACAAAAATGCGCACTCCGGCATTGGACAATTCTTTAAACAAATTCAGGTTGGGATTATTGGTTTTATATTTCTTGAAATAGGCAACATTATCCATCACATTATAAGTAGCACCACCATGAATGACCATCACCACGTCCAGTTTTTCTTTCGGCACACCTCCCATCACATGCAAATTGACAAGTCTTGCTACATTGTTAATTGCCCAACTAAGTGAATCCGGATTTTCACTTTCGCGCTCTACCTCAATCACAATTTTATAATCCAAGCTAGGATCGGGCTTCTCAGCTGCATACGGAATCTCAAATATGCCGCCATAATTATTAACTGCCGGAAAAATTCTCTTTTGCGCGAATGAAGTGGTGACAAGAAAGCAAAAAGATAATGCAAGAAGTTTACTCATGATTTAGTTATTTATCAGTTGTCGATTACCAGTGGTCTTTTAAAATATGAATGGCCGCTACGAAGATAAGAAGCGCTGTGATGCGCTTGATATAAATCGGGTTAAATTTAATAGCTCCCAGGCGTGATCCAATCTGGCCCCCGATCAATACTGCCAAAAGCAATGGAAGCAGAAATGACCATTGCAAGTGCAAGCCACCTCGCAACCATTGCCCTGCTAAGCCACTAATAGAGTTCACTAAAATAAACAAACTCGCCAGAGCCGAGATGCGTTTTGCTTCGTTCCAATTTAATAAATGCAAAATAGGTGATAAGAAAATCCCCCCACCAATACTCACCAGCCCGGATAGAAAACCTATACCACCAGACAAAACCATTTTAGCCGGAACGGTCGCCACCGAGTTAGCTCTCTCCTCACTTCTTTTCGGGTTGATCCACAACAGAATTGCCGCTACCAACAGCGTAACAGCCAGAATAATAAAGAATAAATTTTGCTCGAGTTTCCAAATTCCACCCAGCAGCGCGAATGGAACACTCGCCACTAAAAATGGCCACACTTCTTTCCAATCAATTTTTCCTTCCCGATAGAAAACAATCGTGCCGCCTGTTACCACCACAATATTGCAGAGTAAAGCAGTAGGGCGAATTACATCGGGTAGCAAAAGAAAGAATGGTTGCGCCAGCAAAGCGAGGTAACTCGATCCACCGCCAAAGCCTACGGATGCGTAGACCAACGCGATGATAAAAAACGCCATTACTAAAATGTAGAACTCCATCAATTCGCTCTTCGAAATTCGATGGATGCCAACGACTTCACAAACCGCCTGCCCGTTTTGAAATCTTCGGTTGAAATCATCAATATCGATTCGGTCATCGTATTGGCGCGCTTACCTTCTTTTTCGGTAACGAGGTAGATGCTATCTCCTAGCTTTGTATTAAAAATCTCATTCCACGAATACACTACCTTGTAGCCATCGGTAGCCTTGCATACAATGAACCACTCGCTAAGTACTTTTGGAGATTCCGCTTTCAGCTCGATGGATTGCAATACCTCTTTGAGCAAAACACCTTTCATGGCACGCGCCACGCCTTTCACTTCCCCCAGATGGTTCGTGATCGTTACATCTCCAATGGTTTTCTCTTTCCATTGAGTAAAGTCAGAAATAGTGATTGTCTTTTCATTTTTAACGTCTCCGGAAACGGTAAAAGACTGAGTAGTTGTTACCGGCTTTTGTGCCACTGCACTGAAGCCGATGAAAAGAAAAAGTACGAATTGTTTCATAAGTATTATCCGCCTATGGTTGACATGGATTCATTTAAAGGTATTCCTTTCGCGCGCTTCTGTTCAGCCTCGAAGCCATCCTTTGGCCGTGACGAAAATGCGCGCATCAATTTCTCTTTGATTTCTTCATCGCTGCTTCCCTCCCGCATCAGGGTTTTGATATTGAGCACGCCATCGTCATACAAGCACGTTTTCAATTCTCCTTGTGCGGTTACCCGAATGCGATTACAAGTGCCACAAAACGTGCGGGTAAAGGCAGCAATCACTCCGAGGTTTCCTTTCGCTCCGGGAATGCGATAATGATACGCGGTGGAGTGGGCAGGATCTTGCTCGCGCTGTAAATCCGGATATGCCTGCTGGATGAAGCGAACGATTTCAGTGTGTGTCCATTTGAGTTGAGCATAATGACTTCCCTCTCCGTTGAAAGGCATCTCTTCAATAAACCGAACGGATACCGGATATTGTTTTGTTAGCGCAGCCAGCGGGATGAGGTCATCAATGTTTTTATTCTCCATCACCACCGCATTGATCTTAACAGGAATATCATTTTCCATCAGCAATTGAAATGCCCGCCAGGTCTTTTCAAACTCATCGCGCCTGGTAATCAGCTTAAATCGCTCCCGATCGAGGGTATCTAAACTTAAGTTAACTGAAGAAATGCCAAGTCGTTTGAGTTCAGGTATGTGCGGGGTGGTGAGCAAACCATTGGTGGTGAGGTGTAAATCTTTGATTCCGTCAATGGCAACGATGCGTTCAATCAACTTCATGAGATCTGTTCGCAAAAATGGCTCGCCCCCGGTTAATCGAACCTTCGATATACCCATAGAAGCCAAGAGTTTAACGAGACGTTCGATCTCTTCAAAAGTAAGTAGCTCTCTCTTAGGCAGATAATGAATACCTTCTTCCGGCATGCAGTAGAAGCAGCGCAAATTACACCGATCCGTCACCGCCAACCGAAGGTAGTTGATGGGGCGTCCGTGATTATCAAATAAAACGGAAGATGGCATGATGGGCGAAGATAGGAATGATCCGATAAATCTCTGATTATATTTGCTGTATGGTAATCAACATAAAGGCTTTCGGAATTTGTAAAGATTGGCTGGGCGGCAGAGAGATTACTCTGGACTTTGAGGGAGCCACGGTGCAGCGATTACGATCGGCTTTAATTCAACGCTATCCGCAAATGAGTCAACTACCATCGTTGCTGATAGCGGTGAACCGTGAATATGCGGATGATCAAACGACTCTAAAAGCTACGGATGAAGTAGCACTGATCCCTCCCGTAAGTGGTGGATAATACTAAACCTGTTTCTGTGATAACTATTACCGATCAACCACTCGATATCAATCAAATTACTCAATTGGCACATAGCCCGGAAGCAGGTGCAGTGAATTTATTTGTAGGAACGGTGCGCGCCAACACGCAGAAGAAGAAGGTGGTACGATTGGAATATGAAGCCTATGAGCCAATGGCGGTGAGCGAGATCCAAAAGATTTGTGAAGCGGCTAAACTAAAATGGCCTATTCGGAAGATTGCGGTGAGTCACCGTGTTGGAATTTTAACAGTGGGAGAAGTAGCTGTCGTAGTAGCAGTGTCAACTCCCCATCGAAAAGAATCTTTTGAAGCGTGCCAATTTATCATTGACAGCCTCAAGCAAACCGTACCGATTTGGAAGAAGGAGATTTTTGAAGGTGGTGAAGAATGGATTTCAGCTCATCCTTAAAACCGGCTTACCACCATCACCATCATAGTGCCCAAAGCAACTGCCACCAACATACCCCCAACAATAATTGCCAGCAACTCCAGTTGTATGGCATTCACATGGGGAAAGTGAATCATGTCTCGAAGGTTTTTCATAGCGCCAACTATTTATTTAATAACTAAAGTAACTACATCTTCTAACAAGATTTTCTACTATTTAGTTGATTCTGGCGGCAGGTAATTTTTTTTGTAAAATTTAATTTTTTCAACCTGTATCTTTTCAGGAAATCGACATTCTGGATACTGAATAGACTAACCAATGAGCGAAACCGAATATCAAAACAGCGATCTGCATCAAGAACAGGAAGCGATTGATATCAGGCGATCACAAACTGATCCTGAGGCTTTTAAACCGCTCTACGAAAAGTACTTTAAGAAGATATTCTTATTCGTGCTAAGGCGCGTCAATGAAAAGGAAATCGCCCGCGACATCACGCAGCAGATCTTCCTGAAGGCGCTGAACAGCATACGTAAGTTTCAGTTGCGTGGATTACCTTTTTCAGCCTGGTTGTTCCGAATTGCCATTAATGAATGTAATGACTACTTCCGCAAAACGAAGAAAGCCAATAGGCAACAAACAAAATTCAATACATCAGTTACATTAAATATCCAATCTTAAAAGGTATTGCTATGCTTCTTTACGAATCCGCTTTTTAATTACCTTCGCGGCAGAAAATTGCAAACTGAACTTTATTCCCCGTATGTTTCGGACGACTTCGCATGTTAAATCCGACATTCTGTTAAATATCATGTTGCCGCTGGTTGGCGGTTCACTTATTTATCTGCTTGCTTCTGATGCCGATGGTTGGATTCGGAACTATCTCCCTGACGGAGTATGGGCATATGCGTTTGCTTCTGCCATTTTGATCATTTGGCAACGTGACCTGAACCTGTTTTGGTTGTTACTTGTGTTGATATGCGGACTTGCTTTTGAATGGATGCAGTTTAGGGGCATGCTTTCCGGCACTGGCGACCTAACTGATATCTTCGTATACATTTTATTCTTTTTAATCGCTCTATTATTCAATCCTTTTTTTAAACGAACATTTAATTACCAAAACACATGAAGAGAAATTCTCAGAAGCACTTTCTATCCTTGGCCATACTTGTCTTCTTCTTTTTTATTGCCACCAGTTCTGCGGTGAATAAGATTCACTATGGAGCATTCAACTATTATAATCGGGTAGAAAATGAGAAGGATGACAAAAACCACCTGGTATTGAATGATGGCGAGCAGATCTATGGCGATAAGATCAATTATAGGAATGGATTGTTCTCAAAAGATCAAATAAAAATCGATAATCATAAATTTGCTATTAAGGAAGTGAAGGGCTATCAGGAAGATGGGGTGTATTACGGCAGATTTAAAAATGAATATATTCCTCGGATTGTTCACGGTCCTAAAATCAACATATATGTAAGGTTTGTTGAAGTTGTTTCTCAAACACCCGGAACTAACTTTCGCACCACTTCTAAAGGCGCTTATCATTATGCGCAAAAAGGAGAGGATGGTGAAATGATCCAGCTTGGTACACAAACGCAAATAAAAAAACTAGTAGCGGACTGCCCGGAGGCGGTTAAGATGGCCAGTAAAAGCAACAGGGAAATGAGAAGAGCCATTCGGAAAAACAGAAACTATCTGAATAGTATTTTTGATACCTATAACGAGTGCAACTAGGCATCAACAACGAGTGCTAAGAGCGGTGAAAATCGCTCTTGCCTCCTGTCTTCTCCGTAAGCTGAATGCCCTCAATCACCATATCGTGTGAAATGGCTTTGCACATATCGTAGATGGTCAATGCTGCGACTGAAGCTGCCGTGAGTGCCTCCATCTCTACGCCCGTCTTGCCGGTTACTTTCGCTAATGTTCGAATGATGGCGCGTTCGTCTTTGGCTTCAATGGCTACTTGCACATCTTCCAAACCCAATGGGTGACAAAACGGAATGAGTTCATGCGTTCGCTTCGCAGCCATCACACCTGCAATAATCGCGGTTTGAAACACGGGGCCTTTTTTGGTGATCAACTCATCGCCCGTCATTAGGCTCATGATTTCTTTGCCTAAAAAAACAATGGCTTCTGCTTTCGCAACACGCGCAGTCACTGCTTTGGCAGAAACATCCACCATCTGCGGGTTGCCGGATGAACTAATGTGCGTAAATTGATTTTCCATTCAGCTAAAATAAGGAATCATGATCAGTGTTGAAGAAGCTACCGCCATTATTCTTGCGAACGCAGCCGTGCTAAAGAAGAGAAGCGTGCCACTGGAAGAAGCGTTGGGGCAAACTTTGGCTGAAACCATCCAAGCCGATCGCGACTTCCCTCCTTTTGATCGTGCGACTATGGATGGAGTTGCTATTTCGTATGATGCATTTCAATCCGGTATCCGAACTTTTCCAATAGAGTCCATGCAAGCTGCGGGCAAACCTGTAGGTCAATTGAATAACCGTACGCACTGCATCGAGATCATGACCGGAGCACCCCTTCCGATTGAAACTGACAGCGTCATTCCCTACGAACAACTCCGCATAATCGACCGTACCGCACAAATAGAAGTCACTTCCGTGGAACGTGGTCAAAACATTCACCGTCAAGGGAATGATGCCCGACAAGGTGAAAAACTGTTAACACCCGGCACGTTGATTTCACCTGCTGAAGCAGCATTGTTAGCATCGGTTGGAAAAGCAGAAGTATTGGTTTACAAACTTCCCAAAGCCGCTATTATTTCTACCGGCAATGAGTTGGTCGACATCGATCAGCAGCCGTTGCCCCATCAGGTGCGCAAGTCCAACAGCTATGCGTTGCAAGCAGCCTGGACTGCACTAGGCGGGACTTCTACTCTCTTTCATCTGCCTGATGATGAGTCGGTGATTCAGACGGAGTTAAAGCGCATCCTCGAACAGTATGATGTGCTCATTTTGTCGGGAGGCGTATCGAAGGGAAAGTTTGATTTCATTCCGCAAAGTCTGGAGGCGCAAGGCATCCAAAAGATGTTCCATCAGGTGAGTCAGAAGCCGGGCAAGCCGCTCTGGTTCGGGCGCTCTGCCACTCAATTTGTTTTTGCCCTTCCGGGGAATCCGGTTTCTACGTTTCTGTGTTTTCATCGCTATGTAAAGCCCTGGCTATTGGCGAGTTGTGGAAGGAACCTGGCTCCGGCCAAAGCTATTTTAGCTGAAGACTATTCGTTCAACGCTCCGCTTACTTATTTCCTGCAAGTACGCTTACAAAACGAAGATGGAAAATGGCTGGCGTATCCGGTACCCGGTGGTGGCTCCGGAGATTTTGTAAATCTCCGCGAAGTAGGTGGGTTTTTGGAGTTGCCGAAAGGCAAAAAGCAATTCCAAAAAGGCGACTCATTTGACATCATTGCCTTTAGGTAAAAATTCAAATTGACATTACCTTTGCCAAGTTCTAATATTCTAAAAGCATTCGCATGTTCGACAATTTAAGTCTCAAACTAGAAAAGGCATTTCAAACGCTGAAAGGCAGTGGTCGCATCACGGAAATCAACGTGGCCAGCACTGTCAAGGAAATCCGCAAAGCGCTGATCGATGCCGATGTTAACTATAAGGTAGCCAAGGAACTAACAGACGAAATCAAACTTAAAGCGATGGGCCAAAACGTGCTCACCGCCATCTCTCCGGGCCAATTACTCACCAAAATCACCAACGATGAGTTGACTAAGCTCATGGGCGGTGCCAGTGAGGACATCAAAATTGAAGGGAACCCAGCCATCATTCTGATTGCCGGTTTGCAAGGTTCGGGTAAAACGACCTTCTCCGGTAAACTTGCCAACTACCTGAAGCGTCAGGGACGGCAGGTGATGTTAACTGCATGCGATATTTATCGCCCCGCCGCGATCAATCAATTGCAAGTACTCGGAGAACAAATTGGCGTAGAAGTCTATGCCGAACCCGAAAACAAAGACGCAGTAAAGATTGCTAAAGCTGCCATCGAGCACGCGAAGAAAAACAATCACCGCATTGTGATTGTCGATACAGCCGGTCGTCTGGCGGTAGACGAACAAATGATGGATGAAATTGCGAAGTTGAAGGAAGCGCTGAAACCCTCCGAAACACTTTTTGTAGTTGACTCGATGACGGGTCAGGATGCAGTCAACACCGCCAAGGCATTCAATGATCGTTTGAATTTTGATGGCGTGGTCCTAACCAAATTAGATGGTGATACCCGTGGTGGTGCAGCCCTCACCATTCGCAGAGTAGTAGAGAAACCCATCAAGTTTGTCAGCTCCGGTGAAAAGATGGAAGCCATCGACCGCTTCTATCCCGATCGTATGGCCGGCCGTATTCTCGGAATGGGTGACGTGGTGAGTTTGGTCGAAAAAGCACAGCAGACATTTGACGAAGAAGAAGCGAAGCGCCTCAATGCCAAGATGCGCAAAAACCAATTTGACTTCAACGACTTTCTGAAGCAATTAGAGCAAATCAAAAAGATGGGTAACATGAAGGACATGCTCGGCATGATTCCCGGCATGGGCAAAGCCATGAAAGATGTAGACATCAACGATGATTCTTTCAAACCGGTGGAAGCCATTATCCGCTCCATGACACTCGATGAGCGCGAGAACCCCGATAAAATCAATCCAAGTCGTAAAAACCGAATTGCCAAAGGCAGCGGTACTTCGGTGCAGCAAGTCAACCAGTTGCTCAAGCAATTTGAAGACATGCGCAAGATGATGAAGATGATGAATAAGATGGGTGGCGGCAAGCGCGCGCTAAACGCACTCAACCCTTTTGGTCGATAAGTTATGAAGATTAAACTGGTAGCAATTCTTGTACTCATTCAAATCACCGCTTTGGCGCAAGATTCTCTTTATCAGAAAAAAATATTCGTTCGCAAGGCAGACACAATCAAGTATCGTATTCTTTATCCCAAAAATTACGATCGCACTAAGTCTTACCCACTGGTACTTTTTTTACACGGAGCCGGAGAGCGTGGCAACGAAAACGAACGGCAACTGATTCATGGCTCAAAGATGTTCGCCAATCAAAAAACACGAGAATCATTTCCCTGTATCGTCATCTTTCCGCAATGCAAGAAAGACAGCTATTGGTCGAGCGTGAAAATAGATCGCGAAAAGCTGCCGTTGGCTTTGACGTTCGATTACACCCGGGAAGAAACCAAGGATTTGTCGATGGCCATCGCGCTCACGAAGCACATTATGAAAACGGAAGCGGTTAATAAAAAGAGAGTGTACATAGCAGGGCTATCCATGGGTGGCATGGGCACCTTTGAAGCGGTGTATCGTTACCCCAAGCTTTTTGCGGCCGCGGCTCCTATTTGCGGAGGCGGAGATGCTACACACTATAACAAGAAGGCGGCTCGCGTTCCATTCTGGATTTTTCATGGCGACAGCGATAATGTGGTTTCACCCGACTACTCCCGCACCATGTTCAAGAAGATTCAAGAGTTTTCTAAGAAGGTAAAGTACACCGAATATCCCGGAGTAATGCACAACAGCTGGGACAATGTGTTTACCGATCCGGAATTCCTCACTTGGCTGTTCGCACATTCCAAGTAATCTATAACAAATGACTACTTCTTCCCTCTTTCATGGTGCGCTTAAAGAAGAAGTAGCTGCTTTTGGCGAGCTTCGGAAATTCACTTCCGGAACGGTGATGCTTCAAGAAGACAGTTACATTAAAGTAATTCCCTTAGTGCTGAGCGGCAGCTTGAAGGTTGTGCGCACCGATGCAAACGGCCACGAGATTTTGTTGTACTACATCACATCGGGCGAAAGTTGCATCATGTCATTTCTGGGTGGTATTCACGATGAAACCAGTAAAATCAAAGCAGTTGTTGAAGAAGATGCTGAATTACTTTTGATACCTGTATCGAAAGCGAGTGAGTGGGTAAAGAAGTTTCCGGAATGGTCTGACTTCATTTTCAAACTGTATCACAAGCGTTTTGAAGAATTACTCTCCGTAGTCAATGCCATTGCTTTTCAGAAGCTGGACGAGCGTTTATTGCAACTGCTCACTCAAAAATCGAAGCTCACCCATTCCAAAGAAATTGTAGTAACCCACAGCCAACTGGCCGAAGAGCTGGGCACGGCCCGTGAAGTCATTTCGCGCGTGGCCAAACAAATGGAAAACGAAGGGTTGATTCGCTTATCGCGCAATAAAATTACGCTTGTGTGACATTCGTCACCGTAATCAAATTAGTCACCTCCTACTTTTGAGTCATAAACAAAACGCATTATGACAAAAAATATGGGTTCTGCTGATCGGGTGATCCGAGTGATCCTCGCAGCAATCGTAGTGGCACTTTACTTTGCCAACATCATCTCCGGAACGGTGGCCATCGTGCTATTAGCTTTTTCTGCTATTTTTATTCTTACCAGTTTAATTGGTGTTTGTCCTTTGTACTTGCCTTTCGGGTTGAGCACCTTGCGCAAGAAATTGAATGGCAAAGTTTAAGAAGCCTTTATTGATTTCATTGGGAGGTTTAGTAGGGCTTGCGGGTGGCTATTTTTACTGGCAGCAGGTCGGTTGCGCGAGTGGCAGTTGCCCTATTACTTCGAACCCAATCCATTCTTCGCTCTATGGAGCTGTGATGGGCAGCTTGTTGTTCAGTATACTAATCGATTTAAAAAAATAATTTCAACTCTTATGTTCGACTCACTAAAAAGTATCATCGGCCTTGGCCCATCGGTAGATTATCAACAATTGGTAAAACAAGGAGCCATCATTTTAGATGTGCGTAGCAAAGGTGAATACCAACAAGGACACATCAAAGGCTCGATGCACATTCCGGTAGATCAATTATCCAATAATCTGACCAAACTGAAAAGCAAAGATACACCGGTGATTACCTGCTGTGCCTCCGGCATGCGCAGTGGCATGGCAAAGAAAATACTTCAGGCGAATGGCTATAAAGAAGTACACAATGGCGGCAGTTGGATGAGCCTGCAAGCCAAACTCTAAGTATTTTAATTCCAATATTCTGCATCCATTTTCAAACACAAATCCGATGGAACCCCATTTCTACAATGTGCAAGTGCAATGGAATCATGACCGGCAAGGCATGATGTGTTCACCTGAGTTAAACAAGTCTGGCGCGATGAGTGATGGCTGTATTGAAGTAGCCACACCTCCCGAGTTTCCCAAAGGTATTCCCGGCATTTGGTCTCCGGAACATTTGTTTACTGCCGCTGTAAGCAGTTGCCTGATGACAACCTTTCTGGCAATTGCTGAAAACTCGAAGCTGGAATTCAAATCATTTGGATGTACAGCCAAAGGAAAATTAGAACAGGTGGAAGGAAAATTTCTCATGACTGAAGTACTGCTGTATCCGGTAGTCACGCTGGCACTTGAAAGTCAACGCGAGCGAGCAGACAAAGTATTACAAAAAGCAGAAGCTGCCTGCCTTATCTCCAATTCTATTCGGTCGAAAGTTACGATGTTTCCTTCCATCGAAGTTCAAGCATAATCGTATCTTCGCGATATGGCAAAGGCAAATTTTTCAGAATTGATTCAAGGCAGCACCCCTACGCTGGTTGATTTCTCGGCTGAGTGGTGTGGGCCTTGCAAAATGATGGCGCCTATTCTGGATGAAGTGAAGGCTGCCATGAGCGACTCCGTTCGTATTATTAAAATTGATGTTGATAAAAACCCTGCGCTGGCCGAGTCATTTCAAATCCGGGGCGTTCCTACCCTCATTCTATTCCAACAAGGCCAGATCAAATGGCGGCAGTCCGGTGTGGTGCCCACGGAACAATTAAAGAAAGTGATTCAGGGGTTTGTTTGAGGGAATGTTTGTATTCCAAAAACAAATCTTCAGACATGCTTCCAGCATCGATCTACTTTTTGAAAAGCATATTGTTTTGCGTGAGAGTCTTTTTAGGTGTGTGCGCAGGCTCAGGTTTTTTCGCTCAATGTGATTGATGTTGTACTTCCTATGACAATGTTGAGCAGTTGGCACTAAGCTTTTGTAAAGCTCATAGCCATCGGTAAAAACCCGCTTAGCTTCCGATAAAATGACAGTATCAATCACTCGTCCTAGTGTCTTCAAGTTTCGTTTGCCTACTTTGAAATCAATGACATCTTTTGTGTCTCTACGTAAAGCATACACAATCCAATAAAGCCGCTGTTTGTTACCGATGTACGTACGCACCTCATCTACTTCGTATTCTTTGCCCTGTAGAATAGGAAAAGGTCTCTGGATTTTACTTGCTATTTGCTTCAACCGTTTAATAACCGTTGTGATCGATATTTTCAAAATGCGAGCAATGCTTCTAATTCCGCAGCTTTCCGTACATAAGGTAACAATGTATTGATCCGTTTCATGGTTACAAGCCCTATACAAATATTCGTTCTGCCAATAGCGCTTGCACCCTTTGCAAAAGTAACGCTGCTTTCCTGTCTTACCTTTTCCATTCTTGACACTGTCATTCCCGCATCTCTTACATTCCATATCAGCATTTCTGTAACACTAAAGCCAATATCAGCACATTACGTTATTTATAAACCTCTTAAAACAAAAAAGGATGGGTATTATTCCATCCTTTTTGGTCATCGTTTCTTGTAATCGAATTCCTATGCCTTGACTTTCAATACTTTAATTATCGATCAGCATTTCTGGTACATTACCAAAGTATTCAGCCCGCTGGTGGTGGTTGATAGATTGCTGTATTTTCCACCCGCCTTTAAAAAAAGATATTTTGGAGCACTACAACTCCTAGAAACTTTGCCTATTTATCAGCTTTTCTTGGGAATTACCAACTATAACACTAGATGAAACAAAAAGATATTTCTTATCACCTTGAATTATTAAGATGGTATCTGTGCCTGGTTTTTTAAAAATCACGTCACCATTCTGAACTATCTTCGGTAGGTTTACTTCTGACGAATCATATAATATTTTTGCCCATGGCAATGTGAATTTTTTCTTGCTTCTTAAGGTTACTCTAGCGCTCGCTCTTCCATCTCGAACAATATCTACAATTGTATCATTAAGTTCGGTTGAACGTAATAGTTCTGGATATTCTTGACTTAAGAAAGAGCTTCTAATAACCAAATAGAAAATTCCAACTAAAAAAAAGGCAATTATTAACACATAGATTCTTTTCATAATCTTAATCGATTAGTCTTGTCTTTCCATAATTTGCATTTCCACTAATTGGCGTCCCCTCAATGCCTAGTCCAACAGAATAAGATCTTGCTAGGATATAAATGCCACCATCCCAGCCTTTTACCGGAGCTATTGAAAATCCTGCTCCTATACTAATAGGAGTATCAAAAAGATTAATATCTCCGCTTATTGTAAATCTCGGGCCATTATGATCATCAATTGTAAAATCATAAGGTTTATCAGTAAAATTAACATAGTAGTATTCTGTAAAATTAATTGCTGCTCCACCGTCAATGCCTACAGCAGCAATGCTACTGTCTATATATTTACTCGTTTTCCCTCTGCTAAGCCCCCCGAGAATATATAATTTACCTTTTTCGAATGTGCCAACTCCACCTAACATTACAGCTTCAATTTGCCCTCCAATTGAAATTGCATTTGCGTTATGCATTCTCATTCTAAACATGACATCTAAAACTATTGTCATTCTTTCAAATAAGGAAGAGTTCATCAATGGTCCTGCCCCATAACCTGAAGGGTTACTTCTATTGTTTTGATAGTTTTGATCATCCATCACAAAAGTATAATAATAATCTACCTCATCTTCATATTTATAATATGTATAGCCACGACCGCCACTATCATTTTCGCAAGAAGCACAAAAGTAAGTAACACGATAATGGGTTGTTTCTTTCATCAACTGCCATCTGCCTACACTCGGAGTATTTACTGCTACCGCCATTGCCTCTGGGCTTAATTCTTCCGTACTCATAGAACCCCCATGACTCCATGCTTGGTCTCTACCCATACTAGCACGAGCATATTCCTCTCTCGTATATAAACCCCACAGCACATCAGCTCCATTTGCATCGGTAAAAGTTGCCGGATTATTAAAACTAAAATGATAAGGCGAGAGCGAAGCATACTTATCGGCCATTGGATCGACTTGATGCAGTCTGCCCAAAATAGGATCATAATTTCTAAACTCCAGATCGTAGAGCTGCGAGGTGGTATTCAATTCCGTGCCTGCGTTAGCTAAGAAATTGTTTCCAGTAGCATTTTCCCGTGTCCATGAGTTAGCCGTCTGCAAACCATACGGATAGTATTCATTGCTCTGTAGTATGTTAGAAGGCGTAAGACTCATCGCGATATCATCGAAATATGCTTCTACTAAGGTAGGGCTTTCGTTGCTCACATACATATAGGCATAGCCCGCTTCTTTCGCCACATATTCCGCGCTTAAATATTCGTGAGGTGCCTTGGGCGTAGCACCTACCTGCACCGAGTTTACATTCAGTTGTTTCCACGTGGCATCCAGCAGCTTATAATCTTTATCAAAGATAAGAATCGTAACTCCCACAATCGGATCGGTCGAACTGTTGCTATGCCCGTTTCCAGCTACAACCAGCCCGCCATAGCTGGTCAATGTGTTATACGCCTTCAAGGCATCGCCTGTGCTCGCTGCGCTCACCCCAAAAGCGCTGGCCAGTGCTGCTGCAAACCCGCTCAAGTTACTCGCAGTGCTGGTATTGTTCCAATACTTGGCATAGGCTTCTATTTTCACTTTGTCGCCTGCATATACTTTAAAGCTTTTTGCCAAACCCACCTGCGCGTTGGGTGCACCGGTTAGTTTTTGTGCATAGGTGTAGGTGGTGCCTGCATCCGTATGATCAAATAAATCAAAGCCCACCCGGTTTGTATAAATCGGATAATCGGCATTGCTCGCGCCTTCCATCGTGGCAGCCGGAACTACGGTGGGCGCTGGCGCCACACTCGTAAACAATACTCTCGTATTCCCCTGATGATCGGTCAGCGCATATTGATATTCATAGTTTGCACCATTCTTCACCACACGTCCTTCGGGCGAAGAAAAGAAGGTAAGCGCATTGTTGGTGTACACAAATTGGCTTACATAGTCCATGGTGGTACTTACTCCGCCTGTGGTGGTCACGGTCTTTAGTTTACCGCCTGCTGCATCGTATGTATAGGCAATGGTGGTGCCGTTGTTATACGTTACCAACAATGGCTTGCCCAACACATTGTAAGTAATGCTGCCAATGCCTTTGTTGGCATCGGCAATCAAATCGCCATCGGTGTTGTAGGTATATTCGGTGGCACCTGCACTGCCATCTGTAAAACCTGTCGTGTTGCTGGTGGCATCATCTACCTTGCTCAGTTGATTGCCTGTAGTGTAAGTATAGGTTAGCTGATCGATGGTTTGTGCTGTGCTCGTCACGCTGGGTACACTATTCACCACCGCAAGGCCGCGTTGGTTTTGCTTGCGGGTCAGGCTGGTCATGTTGCCGTTTACATCGTAGGCCATACTTTCATCCAGCGTACCCGCTTCTTTCGTCCACGCTCCATTAAAGGCACTAAAGCTGGCGCTGGTCAGGCGGTCACTCCAATCGTAATTGTATTTATAGCTGCGTTGGTCGGCAGCACCGGATGTAGCTCCTCCATTTTTCCACTTGATCGCTGAGAGGGTGCCGTTGTAGTAGGGTGTGTTGCCCAGCGAAGAACTTTCAGCGGTGTTATAAAACAACTCCATGCCAAAATAATCATTGACCTCATCGTTGGTAGCCGCAGTGTTGGTATCGTTGATCAATTGTGCGTTGTTAATCGAGGTCAACCATCCTCTTATATTGTATCGGTAGTCTACGCTTTGCAAATAGTTGCTGCCTCCGGTGTTGTGCAATTTCTTGTCTACTACCTGGCCTAATGCATTGTACTCATAAGCGGCTAGTTGCTGCTCTGTCCCGCCACTGGCGGGATTTATAGTGTGATAAATAGCCGTAGTGCGCCACAGGTTGTCATACACAAATCGCTGCACGGTTGTAACCGTACTCGTTCCGGTATGGGTTACTTTAATCCGCTGGGGCTTGCTGCTCAGGTTATTGGTAAAATACTGGATGCTGGTTCTATCGGCCACCGTCAGGTTCAGGTGATTGTTGCTGCGGGTTTGTATCGGGCGATCAAGGTTGTCATAAAATATCACCGACACCAGCCAATTGGCTGAGCCCAATATCAGTTTCTTACTTCCCGTAGGCATGCCACGCGTAAGTGTAGAGGCTGCGCCTCCATAATCGCTGGCATCGTAGGTGTAATCGGCCGTGCCGTTAAAGTCAAAGTCGTAATCATCGTAATAACTAACGGTCAGCAATTGCAACCCTGTGTTTGGAAAAATGCTGTTTGAATAGCCCTGATAGGTCGCATTCACCGCCCGTGTTTCATACCACAGTTGGGTGTCATATTTATTATTTGTAAACAGCTTTTGCAACGTAATGCGATCGGCCGCACTGGTGTACGTTCCGCTGTAGATGGGTCTGCTTTTAAAATCATATTTTATAAATGCCCACACGCCTTGTGCTTTTTGATTGGCATCTTGCGTCAGCACCACTCTGCCCAACTTATCATACACAATGTACTTCTTCCCTGAGCCGGGCACTTTTTGCTCAATTACTTGTCCCGCACTGTCGTACTTGTATTGATAAATTAATTCAGCGATGGCAGGGTTATTAGCATCCAGTGTCGTGCCTGACCCCAATACTGCCATGGCCTTGGGAGGCAGTTGATAGATCAATTGACCATTATCATCATACACATAGTAGGTTAGCAAATACGTGCCGGCAGCCGTTTGTTGTTGTTTGAGGATGGTCTTTCCTTTTTTATCGGTATATACATTCAAGGCGTGGTTATTCTCATCCGTCTGGGTCGTCACCCAAATCGTATTGTCGGGATAATAACCTGTCGTGGTGCCATTGGCTTTCCATTGCAGCGTAGGGAATGTGGCACTCGTTGCCAGGTTCATCTGATTGCGCACCGTGTGTTGTGTGCCTGGTTGCCATGCGGCACCGGGCGCTCCTTGCTCTACCACTCGTGCATCGGGAGTATTGCGATATACTACGCGCGCAAACGGGTTGTTATCGCTGGCAACTTTTGCCGTGCCTTGATAATATACATATTGTTCACTGGTGGTATAGCTGTTATAAGCAGTAGATCCACGCACGGCTTTTGATCTGAATTTGCCTTGTACTTGGGTGGTGGTATAAGGCAAGAATGTGGTGTCGGCCAGTCCGTCTCTGCCATACACGGTGGGCACCACTAAGTCTCCGGCTACACCACCGCTCGGTAATGATTGCCCCACGCCTACAGTTTGTACGGCTCTGCCTAAACCATCACTATATTGTACAGTTTGCAATAAATCATTGGGTTGAAGTGTATAGGGCGATACCGCATTGGTACCCGCTTTGATAAACACCGTGCGGCTGACGGCATTTATACTGTCGCCTTCAATGTTGGGTTCGTACACTGTCAAGGCTGCACTTTCTACACTCGCGCTGCCACTCCACACTTTTACGGTGTAACTGCCGGGCAAGCCGACTGAATAACTCGAAGCAGTAGCTCCATTAATAGCCGTGCCATTTTTATACCATTGGTAGGCGGTGTAATAACCCATAGCAGGTATCGAGAGGGTAACACCGTATCCGTAGTTATTATAAACAGGAGGTGCCGGAGTAGCTCCGTTTACCAAAATTTGAGGCACCGGGTAAACGTTCACCGTGGCCGTGGCTGAATAACTGGGATTACCGCAACCGGCATTGTTCACTACTGCTCTCAGCAACGTAGTCGAAACATTGGCGGTTGAATAATTATTCGAAGTGGTTGTGTTGGCAATGGTCACCCACCCTGCATTGTCTACATTTTTCTCCCATCGTAAAATGGTGCCTGTTTGTCCGCTTAACGTAAAGCTGCCCGTGTAGCTGCTAAAAGCAGGTGCACTGGCTGGTGCAATCGCACCTGTATTGTCAATGGCCACATTCACTGCCTTGCGTGTAATACTCTCGCATTGGGTGGTGGCATTATAGCTGGAAGCATAATAGGTAGTGTTTGCCGATAGCGATGGCGTAGTGTAACTGGTAGCGGTAGCTAGCACCGTTCCACCGGAAGCGCCCGTATACCAACGTGTAGTAGTACCATTCGCTCCGGCCGTGGCATTGAGCGTAACGGTGCCGGTGCCACACCGCGCCACGTTGGCTGTTGTGGGAAGTGACGGTAGCTGTACGGTAATCGAAACTTTTGCACTTTCGCAACCCGCGCTATTTACCGTGGCAGCATAAAAGGTAGTAGACCCCGTTAATGCGTAGGTGGTATAGCTGGTGGTGCTGGCTAATATCAGCGGATCGCTGGTGGAATCATACCAACGTATGCCGGTACCCCCCGAGCCTACGGTAGCACTGAGTGTAGCGGTGGTACCCGAGCAAGTATAGGCGCTGCTGATGGTTGGCACGGTGACCGCAGAGCAAGAAACGATGCTGATACTTTTAGTGGCAACAGGGCCATCGACATCGTTGAGTTTCACATTGCCTGTGCCCGTGGCTGTCCATGTTACCGTAATGGACGTGCCATTGTTTTGTACAATCGTTCCTTTTGAAACCGTCCATGTAGGTGCTATTACTATCGTGCCCGGAGAAATAGAATACACATACGTAGAATTAAGCCCCACGGGCGATGGGCCCTGAATGGTTTGCCCTAATAATCTGTGTGTGCTGAATAGCCCAACGAAAAGAAAAAAGGAAGTTAGTAATAAGGTGCGTCTCATATCAATTCAAGGCTAGGCTATTGATTGAAAAAGTATAATTTAATGTACCGGCTTTGGATGGCTTAATGAACAGCCGAATGGAAAGCACGCCATTGGTTCGTTCAAAAGTTAGTTGTCCGGGAGTAGTTTCACCCAGATTGTAGACGATTGAACCATCTGTCGATATATCTGCCCAAGCGCCCTCTACACTTACCACACTGAGGTGGTATGTTTTTTGCCCGTTGTTTTGCACCCAATCTACGTTGGTATCGCCCGTGCTAATAAAACTACCACTGTATTCCGTGGTTTTGTTGGTCAGGTTATCGGTGGCTTGCGTGCAATTCCACGTGATGTTTGCAGTGCGTATGTTTTGCCCTAATGAAGGTAGGAAGGGTACGAACAAAAGAATGACAAAAAGTGTAAATGACTTATCAATCGGGTTCATGATTTTTTCAGATTAGAACTTTGTAGTTAGTTTCCGTTACAAACAGTGACTGTGATATCTTGCTCTACCGCAGTTGAAGTGGTAAAGGATGCGGGGTCAAGCGGATCGTTGTTATAGCAGGTCTGATTCACTACAGCTTTTATTCGATATCCGGGTGCCGATCCTTTATAATGCACAGAAGTATTGGTTGCATTATTCGAATTGCTCGTGAGTCTAACATAGGTAGATGCGCCATCGGGCAATACAAACCATTCGGTATAATAGGTAGGTATGTACCCCCCACACCCCAGAGTAGGTGTACTTATTGTAAAATCGAATGGCTGTGTATTGCAAATGGTATTTCCCGCAGGTAATGAGGTAAACGAAAAGGCAGGAGGCGTACTGTTGGGTAACACAGTGATTTTCTGTTCGTAAGAGTAGGTCTCTTGTGTTGTTACCCTCCCTGTGGTCAGTTTTAAAACATGACTACCGGAAGTAGCAACTGTTGTCGTAAGTGTAGGTGAATTTGTGCCAACAACCGCGCCATCTATTCTCCACTCATAGGTCAAGTCGTTAAAGCAATTACCAATTACATTAGCTGCTGTTGCTGTAAATGGCAAACCAGACATTGGCGTTGTGTAGTTAAACATTGAGCCCCAAAATACAATAGGCCTTCCCTTCGTTTGATATTCCGTCAACTCGACTAGGTTACGCTGTCGGTCATATTGCCCCGTCTTCCTACCCAATTGATCAAATGTTATTGTATTAGAATATCCACGATCATCGGTTTCAGATGTCTGGCCGCGCAAGGGTTGAAAGGTTCGGGTGGAAACCGTAGCCGCTTGGGGCATCACGATGATATCATCGATCGATACGTTCGCATTCGTAGTTACCAAAGCTTTCAGTGTGACAGGTGTGCTGAGCGTTACATTCAGTACTCCTTCTAAATACACCCACTGATTGGGAGTAGTATAGTTAAGTGTACTTGAAGTAACCTGTGCATTGGTGGATGCATTTACCAATTGAAAGGTAAGTGTGCTGTTTTGTGCAGCCTTTACATAGCACGATATACGATAAGGCTTACCTACGTTGTTAATAACAGCGCTGGTCAGCGTGTTTCCGGTGCCAAACACTGCGGATCGTTGTCCTGTCCAGCCTACATCATAGGTAAGTGCTGTGGTAGGTGTAAAGTTTCGACCTGTGGCAAACTCAAAGCCTTCGTAAATAGTTTCAGAGGCATTGGCATTGGCAAAAGTGGCAACCGGAGCGAGTTGGTAATTCAGCGCAAAGTGGCTTGATCCTTTGTTTTTTCGGTTATCAGATAAGCTCACGATATTACCTACCGCGTCCACTTCACTTACCACACTGGTTTCAACGTAGTCTGTACCAAATGAAAAGCCTTGCGTGGTGCCTGAGGTAATCGATGCCGGTGTAAAAGTCTTCCCTTGAGGTAGAGCTAACGTTTTATATGGAAACACTTTTCCGCCCATCACTTGGTATAATTGCAAACCGGCACCTGAAACAGCTGCCACACCGCCTCGCGGCTGAAAGGTGGATACTTGCTCAACTACTTCTCCGTGTTGGTTGGCGTTTACCATGGCCACAATGGCGTTAGCCATTACATCTCCCACGGTTGGGTTGGTTAAAGAAGCATAGTCCTTAATATACCGGATTTTCTTTCGGTCAACAGTTCCATCTCCCCATACTGTGCGCACTGAATCCATTAAAAAATTACCATTTACTGCGTCATTATTGTAGTGGAAGTAAGTGGTCACATTATCAAGTTGAGAAGGATTGCTCTCGCTTACTTCTGTTACGATTTGCTTTGTTAAAACATTAGTAACACCGGTGGTGATGGCATATTTGGCAAAGTGAAAACAATCACAGTCATTAATTCCTAAATACTCGTATTTCAATCCATAAACTGTTTGTGAAGCCGGTGCTATGCGCGCGTATCCATATCGCTTTTGACGTACAAGTACTCCCGAAGTGGAGTACTCCGAAACAGATGCTAATCGGCCTTGCGCAAAACCATAGTTGGGGTTGGGTGCAAATGGATAGGTATAATAACCATTTTGAACGTTGGTCAGTACATAATGAGTGGCAGGGTTGCGCGCAATTTTACTCTTAGTCGCTACCCAATCATTGGAATAACTAACTGCAGGATAGGCAGCCGGATAATTATACACATACACGGTAGAGCCCTGAGTGGTGGTTTCTTTGACTCTGCGATACGTAACAGCTCCCCCTTGACCAAGCGCATAAGGAGTTCGCACTAATCTGCCACCGGTAGCAAAACCATAACTGGCCGGTGAAGTAATTAATCCACTGGTAGTCGTATCTGTATCCGACTTCTGGTAGGTGTATGTTTTTATAATTTGATGGTACTGGTTTTTATCCGAGGCGTTTCGGGCAAATGCAGCCTCGCCTCCATCTGTAATAAGTTTGGCTACGCGCTGTCCCGGGCCAAACAATACCTGACCACTTAGACTGTCCAGGTATTTATTGCGCTCCCACACAATTTTAGTGTAACCACCGGTTGGGAAAGTAATTTGCGTAAGTGCCCCTATTCCAATTTTGCTTGCCTGCACATTTCGGTTAGCACCGGTCAAAATGGTGGTAGCTGTATTATTAGGAATGGGTTGCAAGGTAAATCTTCGCCCGTCTGTTTGAGCGGAATAAAAATACATTTGTGGTGCACCTTGCAGCGGTCGTGCGCCACTATAACCATTATAATATCCCCACATATCTTGACCAAAATTGCGAACCAACAGGGGAACATCAGACTGGGATATACCTTCATATATAAATTTATAAGGTACGTATGCGTTACAATTAGCGGTGAATGGGAGTATTTGTGTCAAAAGACTTCTGTTGTCGGCAAGTTGTCGATAACCGAAATTGTATTGAAGGAAATCATTTTGCCCCGATTCTGTAACTTTTATAGAATAAAGGGTTCTATCGGCACCATACGAAAAATTAACTGTATACCCACCCGCTGTAATGTTGTTTAATACGTGAGGTGTATAACTATCACTCAAGAAGTAAAGTGTATCAGCAGGTGCGCTATCTCCAATTTTTCGAATTTTTAAATCGCTACTCGTATCTTTTTCTCTTGTGATATAATTGAAACTTACCGTTTTACCTACTTCATCGATAACCGAAGTTAACAGCCATTTCGAGTTAAACTCTGTCCCTACTTGATTATTATTATAATCTGTTAAAAACATGTCAACGTTGGCACTCTTGTAAGAGACAGCTTTTCGAAGAACCGTTTCTGCTTTTGTGAAACTATATGTGATCCCTTTATTATTCTTTATTGTAAACCCTGAAATACCTCCTACATTTAGCGTGTAAGTAATCTTTACATCCTGATAATCAAGCAATCTTGGAATTTGGTTTGCATCAAACACAAATTGAAAATTTACTCCCGGACCAGATACAATGAAAACATCAGGTTCAGAATCTATGTAACGGGGAAGGCCATTAGAATATCGAAAGCCATTAATAAAATTATAGTCGTTCGTTTCATCCGAATAGTCCGCTGAAGAAAAATTGTCGTTAGACGAAGACACGAAATTATTAACGCTTGAAGCAGTAGTTCCAGACAACCACCCATATTCAGCATCATCTGGAAGTCCTTTCACTTCCCGATAAACAGCGTAGTTACAGGTAAGATCCCATCCCACACCAGCATCTCCCCCTGATTCTTTTACACCCATGGCACTCTGTGTATGGCTCAGGTTTATCGGTACGGAAGTACTCCCATAATTCAACGTATAAAGCGGAATTTGAACGATCGCTCGTCCTGAGCTAGGATCGACTGAAACACTTTGCGCATTGCTTCTGCACAGGTTGAAAAAACTGATGACTAAAAATGAAATTACGATTCGATTCATACTTGAACTTTAAAACATTAAACCACTTCAATCAAAGCTCGCTGCAATGATTGTCAACTAATATTCTTAAAACTTACTGGGGGATATTCTTACCATTCAACTTTGGCTGAACCTGCAAATGGGGGGTCGGTTGTGTTCTGCTCACAAGAGGTAAGAATTATGTCTCAATAATCGGATAAATTTTCTTCACATGCCAGCGCCTCAGGGCAAGGTGTAAGTTATTCCTCAAAATTGTAGTAAAGGGCACCCCCATCAATACCCAACTAATTGGGTATTGATTTTATCAAAAGAAATACATGTATGCACTTTTTTTAAAGTTATCCACAATTTGAATGAAAAGATTTTTTTTTGAGAAGTAATGAGATTTGTGATCTGAGATGTGAGATTTGAGATGTGAGACATGAGATGGAGTGGGTTGTGAGGCGCTTAGAGGTAAGAATACCTGATGGCGTGAAAATGAGTTTAATTACAACCGATTCGGCTGGTAATGGGTATTTTAAAGAACACTCACCAAGACCGAATCGGCCCTTTACACAGTTACTTAGTCACTACCCTCAGCAGAGCCGATGTCCGCATCGCTCAACAAAACAAATTTAATCAACTTACACCGTTCGTTGAACAGACCACGGTAGAGGTGCAACGGATAACCTTCAAGGTGGAATGGATAACCCTAGACGTTCAACGGAGAATCTTTAAGATGCAACGGATAACCTTCAAGGTGCAACGGACAACCTTCAAGGTGCAACGGATAACCATAGAGGTGCAACGGATAACCGTAGACGTTCAACGGACAACCGTAGACGTGCAACGGATAACCTTAAACGTGCAACGACTCACCATAAGAGGTGCATCAGATAACCTTCAAGGTTGAATGGACAACCTTAGTCGTTCAACGGAGAACCTTTAAGGTGCAACGGATAACCGTAGAGGTGAGACGGATAACCTTAGACGTGCAACGGATAACCTTAAACGTGCAACGACTCACCATAAGAGGTACAACGGATAACCTTCAACGTGGAATGGACAACCTTAGACGTTCAACGGAGAACCTTTAAGGTGCAACGGATAACCTTAAACGTGCAACGGAGAACCTTTTAGGTACAACAGATAACCTTCGAGGTGCAACGGAGAACCTTCAAGGTGCAACGGAGCACCTTAAACTGGGAACGTGTTAGGAGAAATAATCACATTTGCCAGTTTTAATCGAAAGTGTGCGGCAGAAATAGGGTGACGTGATGGTGCGAATAAAATGGAAAACCCAAGCACCTCCTGGAGGAGCTTGGGTACTAGGTTCAGTGAACGCTGTCGGCT
The DNA here is from genome assembly GCA_044228465.1 of Cyclobacteriaceae bacterium. Classification (GTDB taxonomy): domain Bacteria; phylum Bacteroidota; class Bacteroidia; order Cytophagales; family Cyclobacteriaceae; genus ELB16-189. The sequence continues at coordinate 25,712 of JBGAUU010000014.1, read as the reverse complement.
GGATTACTTACTTGGCTCAGAAGCACCGGCATCGGGCCCACCTTTGGGCTTTCTGCTTTGCTTCTTGAAACGTTCCTTCATCCTTTTGGCCACATCCGGTAAACCGGGCGCTGACTTTTTGGATGCCTGAACGTACGTGTAAGCCTGTAAGCAAGCCTCCATCGTCTCACTGCCAACGGCCATCTGTGTGCTCTCTACCTTTTCGTGTAGAGTGCCTAACAGAAACTCTATTTCCGTCAACGCTTTGAAGAGATTGTAGTCCTTGCCAAATTCCACTCGATCAAATGAAGGAGGGAAGATGGAAGGGTAGCTGACTGTTGCCAGATAGGCATCTTGTGCAAAGTCAACGCTGCCCGAGCCTAACTTAGTCAGGCTGTTGCGCTCTTCAGGCGCTAAGGAAACGAGGAACGGCATTTTAGAATGGATAGTAGCAATTGCTGCCTTTACCGCATCGATATCTGCCTGGGCCATGGTCACCGAAATAGTTGGATGATTCATATGCTTTACTCGTTACGCTTGTGGTGCTTTACTCTTTTCTCCGGATTTTCTGCATCTCCGTATTCATGAATGTACTAGTGCCAAAACATTACCAAATGCTGTGCCAAACTAAAAACGTGGAAATTGATAGTGATTTGGCGGTTTTAAAATTTCGAACCAGTCGACTTAACGATATAAAACGAAATGACTAACGATATATAACGAAAATCACCTGTTTTAACAGTCTACTACTACATAAAACGATTAGGTGCTGAAATAGAAAGAAAATGATAATAGCGAGGTAAGTATAGAACGTTAAATGAAGGCTAAAGAACTGCTGCGAACGATTATTTTAAAATGGATCTTCTTGACTTGCTCAACTTTCTTCCTTTTTTGCTTTTCTTCACTGGAGCATACTCCCACCGAAAACCACGCCATTGGCTGTACCTTCCCTTGGCAACACCAATAATTCCTTTTTCATCGATGGCCATTTTTTCACACGCTTCTCTTACGCTTACAAATTGTCGGATAAATTTGCCGTCCAAGCTATATTGGTTAATGGGTTTTCTGCGGGAATAATTCTTCTTCCATTTAGAGCGATCAATTGTAGTAAGAAAAGCAAAGTCCACCCGACCCCGCGAAATAGCGCGAAATTGTTTTTCGGATTTTGTCAGCAGTTGCAGGTTTTTCGCCCGACAGTCAAATCCATCCCCATTCTTATTAATTACATACAGCCCATCTTTATCATAATCAATTTCTTTGATGAAGGTGCTGTAAATCAACCTGCGTGTGTTAAAATAATATTGCACATTGTCTTTGGCCAGCGTTACCCGTAAATCGATGGAAGGCTCGTTGGTTAAAATATTCTTATTGCGGGCAATGGATTGACTGAGGATTTGGCCCTTTACAAATTGTTTATACAAACGAGGATGCGGAATTTCCCGGTCCAGCGATTTTATTCTGCCCAAATTCGAGGCCATATAATATCCTTCAAACCCAGCGATGTCTCTCCACTCCTCTCCTCTCATGGGAATCAGCGATTTGTTTTGGTAGGGATATAACTTTCCTTTCATAGATCAGCAAACGTTTGACCATACTAGTTTAAAAGGAGAAAAGGAAAAATCCGCTAAAGTTTACGTCAATGGCAGATAGGTTACATGGGTGTAATTTGAGAGTGATGCCACTCCATGTCGAGTTTATTATCCGCTCACAACGAACGTTTGTAGCGCATAAAAAGATTCGGCCATACTCCTATAACGGTGTTGCCTGCAATTCAGATGCCATGACACCTTTATAGCGAATTGACCAAGGTTACGCAACAAGCACCATGGAGTACATTTACTTGTATCTTTGTATCGCCGAGAGAACGTTCAGTAAAGGGGCTTAAGTGAAGAGTCTGGTTAATCGCTGAAGATCCTGTCAACTTCCATAAAATAAAAAATCCCGAATTTACTTTCGTCAATTCGGGATTTATAAAATTCAATGTGCTTACGAATTATAAACGGCTACAAACTCCTTAACAAAATCTTCCAACTTTACCTTGCCCAATTGCGGCCGGTTCTTCCAATAGTCTTCCTGCATTTTGCCGGTGCGCAAGGCCACTCCTAGTTCCACATATCCATTGGCAATGGTAGCCGGCAACTGGCTCTGTAACATTCCTTGCAATGCTTGCTCATCGGTAAACTCTACCCACGGGGTGCCCGGTTTACCCACTGCCGCACTCAATACCTGCGCAATCTCTTTTGGATGGCGCTCATCGCTGGCAATGTAACGCACGGTATGTCCGGTAAACTTCAGTCCAAGTAATTCTTCCGCAATCACATCCGCAATGTCGCTCGTGTGTGCCAGCACTAATTTCTCATCGCTATTGCCAAAATTCGAACCCATGATGTTCATATTTTTGATCATACCGGCCATGCCAAACAGATTATAGAAAAAATAGGATGGGCGTAGCATTTTCACATGCACATCTTTCAATTTTAACAACTGTTCCTCGGCATAGCCTAAGCCATCCACAGGGCCACTACTCTTTCGCATGTGCGCCCCAACACTGCTCAAAAGCACTACGTGTTTTATGTGATTTACCTGTATGGCATGGATATAATGATTGGTTACACTTTGCTGATACTCCAGCCAGCCACCGGTGAGTGTCCACTTGGGTGGAATCATTAAATAAACGGCATCTGCTCCGGCAAACGAACTTGCCAGGAATGGCTGATCTTCAATGGAGCCAACCAGCGACTGGGCGCCCAACGCCTGAATATCTTTTGTGCGATCGGAAGAGCTGGTGATTACACTTACCGTGTGACCTGCCTTTACTAATTGTTGAACAACGGGCTTACTAATGTGACCGATCGATCCGGTAATGACGTATTTCATAAAATTTTGTATTGGTTTATGTTTGGTAATTGCCGATGTAACAGCCGACCCCTTACGATAAGTTCACTTACCCTCAAAAAAATCAGAAGATTGGATTCACCACTCAACAATCACCAGAAACCGATAACAGAAAATTAACAAATGAGTCCCTCGGGCGACAAACCATTTCGGCCGCTGAGCCGTTACAAAGATTAGTTTACAGTAAAATTTTTATACATTTGAAGATGCCCTTTCAGTAATTACTTGAAGGGCATTTTCGCATAAAAGGAATATCAACTAAACTATCTATAAAAATGAAAAAACAAGTCAGTTCAATTTTTGCGATTCTATTCTTTTTAAGCCTTACTACGATGGCACAGAAAATGGCCAGCCCTCCGGCCAAAGCCGAAGGCACCATTGACGGAGTTGGCGTGAAAGTAGATTATCATCAACCGGCTGTAAAAGGGCGTAAAATCATGGGCGGATTAGTCCCATTTGGCGAAGTATGGAGAACCGGAGCCAACGCTACCACTACCATTGAATTTGCCGCTGATGCAAAGGTGGAGGGAAAAGCCGTGGCAAAAGGAAAGTATGGATTGTACACCATTCCGGGAGAAACCGAGTGGACCATCATCATAAACAAAGGAATCAAGTGGGGCGCTTACGATTATACCGATAAAGAAGATGTGGTGCGTGTAAAAGTGAAAGCTGCTAAAGCAGCTGCTTTTGTAGAGAGCTTTACCATTGCTATAGAAGGTAGCAATGTGGTATTAAGCTGGGAAAATACAAGCGTATCTTTCAAGATATCAAAAGGATAACTAGCATAAGCAGTATTTGAAAAAGCCCTGCCCTCCGCAGGGCTTTTTTATTTTTTCAAAATGAGTTAGCTTGGGTTTCGCATGCAAATATTAGGACGATCCGATCGCGTAGATTTTCCCAAACTAGGGTTGGAAAATATTCATGCTAAAATAGATACCGGTGCATACACGTGCAGCTTGCACTGCTCCAGTGCACAAGTGGTAAATGGGAAGTTAGAGTTTGTATTGCTCGATGAAGAACACCCCGAGTTTACCGGCATGAAATTCACCTTCAGGAAGTTTACCAAACGAGAAGTAAAGAATTCATTTGGTGAAGCCGAAATGCGTTTCATCATTAAAACCACGATCAAGATTTTTGACAGAAGAATTCGTGCTGAATTTTCGTTGAGCGATCGTGAGAAATTGCGCTTTCCGGTTTTGTTGGGAAGAAAGATATTAAGAAATCGTTTCCTGATCGATGTAACGCAAAAAGATTTGTACTTTCAATCGAAAAATTCTCCTCTATGAACATTGGTATATTATCCCGAGATGCAAAACTGTATTCTACCAAACGCCTGAAGGAAGCAGGCGAACAGCGCGGCCACAAAGTGGAAATAATTGATCACATGAAGTGTGTTTTGCTGATTGAGAAAAAGAATCCAATGGTGTGGTACAACGGCAAAAAGTTAGATTACTTCGATGCGATTATTCCGCGCATTGGTGCTTCGGTTACGTTTTATGGAGCAGCCGTGGTACGTCAATTTGAAATGATGAAAGTATTTACCGCAGTGGAGTCGCAAGCACTTATACGCTCACGCGATAAGCTGCGCAGCTTGCAAATACTCTCTCGTGCCGGATTAGATCTTCCCAAAACAATCTTCATGGATTATTCGAAAGACACCGAAGGCGTAATTGAAGCGGTAGGCGGTGCTCCGGTAGTAATTAAATTACTGGAAGGCACACAAGGATTGGGTGTAGTGCTGGCCGAGAACAAAAAAGCGGCTCAATCGGTAATCGAAGCTTTCCATGGCGTAAAGGCGCGTATCATTGTGCAGGAATTTATCAAAGAAGCAAAGGGGGCAGACATTCGAGCTTTTGTGGTGAATGGCGAAGTAGTGGGTGCCATGAGACGCCAGGCTCGAGACGGTGAATTTAGATCGAACCTACATCGTGGTGGTCATGCTTCGGTTGTCAAATTAGATCGTCATGAAAAACACGCGGCCGTAACTGCTGCAAAAAAAATGGGGTTGGGCGTAGCCGGTGTAGACATGCTTCCGTCCAAGCGTGGCCCCTTGATTATTGAGGTCAACTCATCACCCGGATTGGAAGGCATTGAAGGCGCCACCAAAGTAGATATTGGTAATAAGATCATTCAATATCTGGAAAAAAATGCCGGCAAGAAAAAAATTCAGAAAGACAAAATAAACGCCTGATTACTCATACGCGCATGAAGACAATCTCCATTGCCGATCACGAAATTCGTCCCGGTGAATTTAAAGAAATCAATATCAACATTGCCCGGCTGCCCTCGCGCACGCAAATCGACACACCGATCTATGTGTATCGCGCACCGGAGCCGGGCCCTACGCTTGCACTCACTGCCGGTATGCATGGCGATGAAATCAACGGAATGGAAATTGTACGCAGGCTGATTGACAGTGGCCATAACCGGGTGCTTCGCGGCACCACTGTGTGCATGCCCATCATCAATGTGTATGGCTTCTTAAATTATTCCCGCGAAGTGCCGGATGGAAAAGATATCAATCGTTCCTTTCCGGGAAGTAAATCCGGTTCACTCGCCTCGCGTGTGGCGTATCATCTAACGCACGACATTCTGCCGAATATTGATTACGGAATTGACTTTCATACAGGGGGTGCCATGCGCACCAATTATCCACAGGTACGCTGCATGATGCAAGAGCCGCAAAATGTAGAATTGGCCTATGCCTTTCATGCACCTTTCACGATTGATTCACCGTTCCGTCCACACTCGCTGCGGCAAACGGCTGCCAAAAAAGGAAAGAACATTATTGTATATGAAGGTGGGGAATCGTTGCGTATGGATCAATATGCAATTGAAGAAGGAATCAACGGCACACTGCGCCTGATGAAACATTTGAATATGATCGACTGGGCCCCTCAGCCGAAAGAACAGAATCGAATTGTATGGAGCTCTTCATGGGCACGGGCGCGCACAGCCGGTTTATTTCAACCGACTGTCAAGTGCGGTGACTTTGTTCACAAAATGCAAGTAGTCGGGAATTTAACGGATCCATTCGGTGAGTTTAAAGAGCAAATCAAATCACCGGTAACCGGTTATGTGGTGGGACTAAATAACAACCCGGTGGTGAATGCCGGAGATGCACTGCTCCATTTAGGAATGGATGATTTATGTAAAATTGGCGGAACGAGTGATGACTAATTTTAAAAAATTCTCTTAGCTAAAATAGTAACTCCCCGGTTATGACTCCCCTATCCTGTATCATCGTTGATGATGAGCTGAAAAGTCGTGAAAACTTACGCATTCTCTTACAAGATTTCTGTGAAGATGTTACCGTCATTGCTCTATGCGCTACTATTTCAGAGGCGGTTTCGGCATTAAAACAAAATCAGGTAGACCTGCTTTTTCTGGATATTCAACTGCAACGAGAAACCGGTTTTGACTTATTCACAAAAATAGAAACTCCTACTTTTGAAGTCGTCTTCACAACCGCTTATGCCGAATACGCTATCAAAGCATTTAAATTTTCAGCGCTGGATTATTTACTGAAGCCAATCGATATTGCTGAATTAAACAACTGTATCGATCGGGCCAGGAAAAGAAAGCAAACTCCCAATGCCCATATCCTCCCCGATGCCCGGTTAGAACAATTTGTCTTAAACCTGAAGAATACACAATCGCAGAACTATAAATTGGCATTGCCTACGGCAAGCGGATTGGTGTTTGTCAAGGTAAGTGATATTATCTATTGCGAAGCGTCCAGCAACTACACCATTCATTATTTTGCTGATGGCAAAAAGCAATTGGTGACGCGCACATTAAAGGAATACGAAGATTTGCTAACCGATTGCGACTTCTTTCGAATTCATAATTCATACTTAGTCAATCTGAATTGCATTAAGCAATATATTCGAGGTGAAGGGGGACAAATTGTCTTATCAAATGGAACAGTGCTGGATGTATCGAAAAGAAAAAAGGAGGCCTTCTTACGTCTTTTTAGCAAATAGCGATGGCTTGGAAGAAAGACGCAATGGATGCTCTGGATATTCCGATACTTGTAATCGATGAGAAAGCCGTTATTACCTACTGCAATCAAAGCTTTCAAGATGAATTTCAGAAGAATGAGTTGCTTGGGTCTCCGCTCGTTTTCTTTTCTCCCGAGCTAGGTCAGGCTTGCATGCAATCTCTGACTGAAAAGCAAATCACCCTTCCATTTATGCTACCCATCGGAGGCCATCCTTCGTTTTTTAATATCATTATTAAAAAGATAAGTGACGGCCAATTCATACAATTTTTTAAACAAGAAGACACTTCGTTACTTCCCCCGCAAACAGAAGACCAACTTACTCGATTAAAATCGCTCTTCAACAATTTATCAGAAGGCATTCTCTTTATTGATCAAGATGGAAAATGTTTGGAAGCCAATCCTTCGGCTTCGTTGATTACTGAATACACCCAAACTGAACTCTGTAGCTTACATGTAGTGAGTCTTATCTACTCGCAGGAAGCAGTTGACAAATTTAAACAATGGATTGGTGATCGAATTTCTTCCTCGTTGCAATTCGAATCGGTATGGGTAACCAAAACGAAAAAACTTCGCATCATTCAATGTCAGTTGACAGCAATTTCAAGTTCATTGAACCGGCAGTTACTAATCAAAGATGTAACCGAAGAGAAAAAAACGCTTGCAGAATTGCATAGCAAATCGCTGCTGGTAGACGCATATTTTCAAAGTTCGACTGATTCTATTTTTCTATTAGGCAAGCAAGCCAAAATAGTAGGCTACAACAAGGTAGCAGCAAATTTCATTCAAGTAATCTATGGCAAGCAAATTCAAATTGGCGAGTCCATTCTGAATTATGCAAGTAAAGACAAGCGGGCTAAATTTTTACAACACTACCATGATGCTTTGGCCGGCATTAAGTTCGAAAAGGAAATTAAAATCAGTCACCCCAAACTAAATAAATGGTGGATACTACGATACGACCCCATCATCAACGCCACCGGTGAAGTGATAGGCGTTTCATTCAACGGCACGGATATCACCAGCCGAAAGGAAGCAGAGATTGAGTTGCTGGCCAAAGATTTTCAAATCAGGCAGAACGAAGCAAACATGGCTTCTATCGTGAACAACACAAGCCTTTACATTTGGTCAGTGAATCATGAATTTAAATTGATCACCATCAACAATGCATTGAAAGAATTGTTGACGCGGATTCACCAATTTGATTTTGAAATAGGCCAGCGAATGATTCCTCTTTTTTCAAAAGAATTACCCACAGTCTCGTTTATCAATCAATGGATAGAATACTACATGCGTGCCTTGCGTGGCGAAGCATTTAAAGTAACGCAGTGGATAAATAATGTGTTTTACGAATTTTCTCTCAACCCTATCCTTGAAAATAATCGCACCATTGGAGTCTCTGTGTTTGGTATTGATCGAACCGAAAATGTATTACATGAAAGAGAGGTAACACAATTAAATCAACAAATTGGAGAATTGCAGCTTCAGGCTTTACGATCAGCAATGAATCCGCACTTTATCTTTAATGCGTTCAACTCCATTCAATACTTTATTTCACACAACGACCGACTCAATGCGATCAATTACCTTTCTAAATTTTCAAAATTAGTCAGAGGCATTCTGTCCAGTTCCAATCAAACCAAAATCAAACTTTCGGAAGAACTAAGCTTGATTCAAAACTATATTGAAATTGAACAAATCCGATTCGAGAACAAATTTGATTATCACTTAGAGGTGGATAGCACGCTTGATCTCGACCAATTTGAAATCTACCCGCTTCTCATTCAACCGTATGTTGAAAACGCCATTTTGCATGGACTGTATAATAAGTCAGGCTATGGGCAACTCTACATTCGATTACGGCCTTGGCGCCAAGGCATTGAAATTGAAATAGAAGATAACGGGGTTGGCCGAGAAAAAGCGCGGCACATTAAAGAACAAAACTTTCCACACCAGCAATCGATGGGACTGAAAATTACTGAAAATCGCTTGCGTTTAATCTATAAACATTCAGATTCCAAACCCTTCGAAATCGTAGATCTGTACGATGCTGATGGTTCCGCAGCCGGAACCCGTTGTGTGTTGCGCCTAAGTGCATCTTAGGAAAACAAATCTCCCACTTACTCAATCAAACCCACCGATTACTCGGTGCGCCTATCTTATTGATCGTTTTTATTGAAGATTGAATCAATACGTTTTAAAAAATTCATCCAATCAAGAATTGCCACATTCAATATGACAAATTTTTAAACACAGTTAACTCAAGATCAAACCCATTCACTAAAAATCACAAACATGAAACTATCCCCATCTCTAGTCATGACAATTTGCTTATTGGGTGCGATCTCTACCGCATTCGGGCAAAGCAACACACAGATTAAGTTTTTCGCACAACCTGGTTTCGGTTACTCGATCAACAATGATTTAAAATCAAATTCTCCCTATTTCAGAGGCGGGCAGTTTGTAATTTATGTTACTTCACAACTCTCTGAACGAGTATCTGTAGCTGGTGAATTGAATGCACACTATGAGGTGATGGAAGATGGGCCTTCAACTGAAATTGAGCGTCTTTATCTTCGGTATTCGATAAATGATAACTTGGCCTTCCGTATAGGTAAAACTTACAATCCTATCGGCTATTGGAATTTGAATTACAATCTGGGGCTTGTATTGCAACCAACTATTTCTCGCCCGCTAATTACCCAACCTACGCACGATGGTGGTTTTACGCAGACGCGTGATGTAGGCGTGATGCTCGAAGGCGAGAATATTGGTTCCTCTCGATTCTTCTTCAAAGCTTTTGTTTCCAACGGTCGCGGCAAGAATGGAGGCCAACAAGGAACTCCTTACGCATTGGGAAAAACGCTGTCCACCAACGCTCAAATAGGATTTGAACCCACTGAAGGATTGAAGCTTTCCGTTTCCGGAGTATTCAATCCATTGGAGAAAGGAATGATGAATGAATTTGAAGTACCGATTGCAGATAAGCTCAACTATTCCGTGTGGGCCGCAAGCGTATCGTTTCTTAATCCGGAAAATAAGTTAGAATTAATTGCCGAATACTATCAGCACACAAACTCTTACGAAACTTTAGGTAGTTATTCGATCAGTGGAGGCGTCCTCTACCTGGGTCTCAAAACATCCGGAAAAATCGTTCCCTATTTTTATGGCGAAACATTAAAGTTTGATGCCGGAGATCCATTCTATCCCATCCTCAATAAAAAAACCGGACAAGGGTATGGCGACATCAATAATGCCAGTTTAGGTTTTAGATACAAGTTTTCTCCGGTTATTGTGTTTAAAACAGAAGCCGGAGTTACAGATCAGAAAACGTACGGCACATCCTATAATTTAAAGACACAATTGGCATTCTCTTTTTAACGGAAAATTACCGTTTCAAATTTGTAAAAATTTAGTTGATGAAATGATCTAATCCAAATAAACCCGGATCATCCATTACTTCAGACCTAATCCTTAAAGACATGAAGAAAAATATACCCACCGAACTCACAGCCAGTATTATTGTTTTAATACTGTTGATTAGCACAACCTCCTTCGCTCCTGTTCTAGATGGAAGAATAGCTGTGATTGTCAACAATGAAAATCCGATTGAAAAACTATCTGCCGGAGAAGCCAAATTATATTGGTTACGAAAAATCAAAAAACGCTGGCCTGAAACTAATAAAAACATATTGCCTGCTGACCGAAAAACGAAATGTGCCGAACGCGATGCATTCTACGCGAAAGTATTGAATATGAATGCGGACGATGTGGAGAGCTATTTTAGCAATCGGCAATATCAAAACGCGGAGAAGCCACAAGACAAATTCAATTCAGACAGCGACATTATTGAATTTGTTTCAAAAGAAATTGGCGCCATCGGTTTCGTTTCGCAAAGCTCGCTTTCAGGCGATGCCAAATCGAAAGTAAAAGTAGTTTTAACGATCGAGTAACTTTATTTACCAATGAAGATCAACCTGAAAGGTATTTCGGCTAAGATTGCAGCCGGATATGCCGCCATTATTATCATTGCAATTGTCATATCGGCTATTACATTCTTTACGATCCAACGGTTGCGGAGTGTCGATCGCGAAATATCAGCTCAAATTCTACCCACCTACATTGCCTTGAAAGAATTTAGCTCACTGAATGATATTACTTTCAAGCTTTCCAGCAACTGGATTTACCAACCCAATCAAAAAGACAAAGATGACTTACGTCAATTGGTGGAGAAGCAATGGCCTGCACTTAAATCTCGAATACTGAATGCACTCGGCACAGAAAACCAATCCGGTGAAGAGAAAAAGACTATTGACACATTCGACTCTGTGATTGCTGGCGCGCAGCAAATTATGGGCAAACTGAGCGAAGATTCTTTGTACAGCAATGATGTAGTAATTGATCAATGTATTAAAATCCTGGATGAAACAATCAAGCCTCGTTCTACTGAATTAACTACTGCTATCAACAAGTGGGTGGTGGCAAAAAATGAAAGCCTGGAGAAAAGCACCGGCATTAAAAATTCAGCGTACACAGTGCTTACGTATTTAGTGATTATGTCCATACTTCTCTATGCCGTTATCGGAATCACTGCCTCCAAAATCTCCACGAACATTATTGTAAAACCCATCACCCGATTGAAGAACTTAATTCTTGCACTCAGTCGTGGAGAGATAAATGAAGTAAACGTAACTAAAACCAATGATGAGATTGGTGAAATGGTGGACTCTATCAACGTCATGATCAAAGGATTAAAATCGAATCGCGATTTTGCCGTGGAAATCGGAAAAGGAAACTATGAAAGCGAGTTTGCCCCATTGAGCGATCAGGATCAAATGGGAAATGCGCTCATTAACATGCGTAACAATTTACGATTGAATGCCGAAGAATCGAACAGACGGAATTGGGCTACCGCTGGCCTCGCGGAAATTGGCGGCATCTTGCGCAGAACAGATTTGAATGCAGAAGCACTTTACGATAGCATCATACAATTTATCGTCAAATACCTTCATGGAAACCAGGGGGCTTTATTCATTCTGAATGATGAAGATTCCGCGAATGCTCACTTAGAATTAATGGCTTGCTATGCCTACAACCGAAAGAAATTCCTTCATCAAAAAGTATCTCTCGGTGAAGGTTTGATCGGGCAATGTTATCTTGAAAAAGAAGTAATCTACCTCACGCACGTTCCCAATGATTTTATCCGCATCACTTCCGGATTGGGAGATGCACCGCCCAATTGTGTATTAATCGTGCCAATAAAAATAAATGAAGAAGTGCACGGGGTTTTGGAAATAGCTCTATTCCGAAAATTGCTGCCACACGAAATAGAATTCGTGCAAAAGATCAGCGAAAGCGTTGCTTCTACAATTACCAGCGTGAAAGTAGCCGAGCGAACCAAGCGTATGGTACATGAGCTGCAAGAAAAGAGCGAAGTCATGAAATCACAAGAGGAAGAAATGCGTCAAAACATGGAAGAACTTTCGGCTACGCAAGAAGAAATGTCGCGAAAGGAAAAAGAATACATTGCTAAAATACATCACCTTGAAGAACTCATCCGGTAATGACTACTAGTTTAGCGCCATGTGTAGCGCACACCAACAAACCCGCGAATTCCCTGATTAGGTGCAAAGACATAGGTGGGATCGAATGTCAATGCATGGGGATTTGCGGGTGTTGCTAAAACCTGACCATTGGCATCAAACTGCACTTGTTTATCAAAGGGATCAAATGCACGGGCGATGCTATTGGCAGGCGGTGTGTAGTTCAGAAGGTTCTTTACGCCACCGTAAATCTCCCACCCTTTTGCAAATGTTTTAGTCACTTGAATGTTTTGAATACTCCACCAGGGCGAGTACTCACTGCGCGGGTCGAGTGGCCCTAGCAAAGGCAAACGCATCGGCCCATATAGATTGCCGGTGTAATCAATGGTAAATCCTCTTCCAATCGGGTAGCCAATGTTCCATACCCCTGAGAAGCGTTCTGTCAATAGTTGCTGCGTGGTAATTCCATTTCGATGGATCGAAACATCCATCCAAGTAGTTCCAACAATCGCTTTTAAGCCGCTTGGCCAAGAAACATCCACCGAGAGCGACACGCCCTTCGATATCGCATAGCCATTCAGGTTTGTGTAAATTATTTTATTCGGGTCACTTTCATAATCCGGGATAATTCGATTTAAGAAATGGGTATAAAATGTCGTTGCATCGAAAGTAATGAATGCGTTTCGTTGCGTATACACTTTCTTCACCCAATTCACATTTACATTCCATGAGGTTTCCGGCTTTAAATCCTCTTGAAAGATGACCTCGCGTGCTCCGGTCAGCGCTGCATGATCTTCGGTAAACACATTGGCCACCCGGTAGCCATTACCCACACTGAGGCGAACATTGTTTTTTTTATCGGCCGAACTCCATTTATAATTGAGACGTGGCGAAAGGATTGCACCATGGATGGTATTGTGATCATAACGAATACCTGCCAATAATTTATTCTGGTCATTCAATGCAATTTCATCTTGAATGAAAACTCCGGGCAAATATTGAATCGATGGGCGGTTCGTTGCATCCAGCGAAGCTGTGGCCGGTGTGTTATCATCATAGTAATTATACCGCAAGGCACTGCCAATCAGCAAATCATGGCTGTTTAACTTTTTTGTGAATGAAAGCTGACCAAACGCGATGAATTGTGTAGCATCGTAATAAGTCGTGCCATAGTAGGAGTTTTGATGATGATGGGTAGCACTGTATTGAAATTGAATAGGCCATTCTACCGGCAATTGATATTGACCGAGCAATTCCCACCGATTGGTATAAATACTTTCTCCGTAGCGTTCATTGCCGCCCCGATAGGAAGGCGTCCAATTTATTTGTCCACCCCAGCGATCTTCACCAATGTAGCGAACGGCCATGTTAAATACCCGATGATCTTTCCGGTCAAAATTCCACTTATTAAAAAGTGAAATCCGGTGCTGCAGAGTGAGATCGGTAAAACCATCTTGGTTATTATCAATTGGGTTTTGATAATTAAAGTAATTTATGCCCATTAATGCGTGTGCCTTTTTCACTTTCCACTTCACCCCTACATCGGCATTGTATTCGCCCCATGAAGTTGACATGGCATCGACTGATACAGCGGGGGTTGATAAGGGGTTTTTGGTGATAATATTGATTAAGCCACCCACCGCTTCCGAACCGTATAAAGTAGAAGCCGGGCCTTTCACAATCTCTACGCGTTGAATCAAAGATTGCGGGATTCCCGTAAGGCCATACACAGTCGATAAACCGCTTACGATGGGCATACCGTCAATCAAAACCATTGTGTAGGGCCCTTCTAACCCATTGATGTGAATGTCTCCGGTATTGCACACATTACAATTGATTTGTGCGCGCACTCCGTTGACGTTTTGCAGCGACTCAAAAATAGAGGGCGTGGGATTTGCTTTGAAAAACAAAGGCGAGTATACTTCTACCGGAACCGGACTCTCTAGTCTGCTTACTTCTTTCATGGTTCCGGATATAACCACTTCATCTAGTGTGGACTCTGATTCAGTTAAGGGAATCGCAACCTCTACTGCCGATGCACTATTTTCAATTTTAATAGAAGTTCTATAGGTCTCAAATCCCACCATCGAAGCGACAATTGTATAACTTCCTGCCGGAATTTGTGTAATCAGGAATTCGCCTTTGGCATTAGTCGCAGTACCCAAATGTGTGCCCACCACCTGAACATGTACAAACTCGATGGGCGTGCCGTTGTATGTGACAATGCCGCTTATTTGACCTTGCCCATACGCCATGTGCAGTTGCAAAATCAGTACTACCCACAATGCCGCCTTCATCGTCAATCTTTATTTAGATTTGCAAATATATAAAGTTAGATTAATCTAAATTATATCTTTTAAGAATATTGCTATCTTTGTTGGTATCTGTAGCATAAAATGGCATCACCCACAGAAGAGAATTACCTGAAAACCATGTTTGCACGAGCTGACGAAAATGGTGAAATCGCTATTACCGATCTGAGTCATCACCTGAAAGTAAGCGCCCCGACTGCCAACAGCATGATTAAAAACCTGAGCCAACAGGGATTGGTACATTACGAAAAGTATAAATTGGTATCACTCACCCCGAAAGGAAAAAAAGAGGCAGCGTTCATTATTCGTAAGCATCGGCTGACAGAAATGTTTCTCGTAGAAAAAATGGGCTTTGGCTGGGAAATGGTGCATGAAATTGCCGAACAAATTGAGCATATCAACTCACCTCGATTCTTCGATCGAATGGATGAATTGCTCGGGTATCCAAAAGTAGATCCGCACGGCTCGCCCATTCCGGATAAAAATGGAAAAATCACGCCCAAAGCACTCATCAAACTCAGTGATTGTAAAGTGGGCGATAGTGTTACGCTTTGCGCGCTGGCTAATTCTTCTGAAGAGTTTCTAAAGTATTTAAACTCAAAGCAGTTACAGCTAGATAGTAAGCTTCGGGTAGAAGCGATTGAGCCTTTTGATCAAAGCATGCGCATCAAATATTTGCGGAATCGTATTGAAGTGATGAGTCAGGTAGCTTGCAACAATTTGCTTGTTGAAAAGCACGTTTGAATTAAAAGTCCGGACAAGGAATGACCAACTTATCTTTTGGGGGCATCCGCGGATCGCGTGTGCTCCAGGAATAAACCAGGCTAAACTCGTGCGCACCACCACTTCCGGGACCTAATTTCGAAATGGTAAAATCGTAGCTGTAGCCGATGTTCAGAACATCTTTGGGGCCTTTCTTTGTAAAGCCTACCAATAAAACTACGGATTCATTGTTCACAATGCCATTAACACTTTTGAATGGCACTCCTCGATACCAAGTACCAACAATCAATGGCTCAAATGTAAAATACATGCCGACATCCATTTGATCAAACTGACCTTGGTGGCGATACTGGATTGTAGGAGCAATGCTTCGTTCTCGTGGCTTTTTATAAAAGCCATCCCCCATCTCTCCGGGTTTAAAATAAAACTTCCATCCGGCATGACCGGACAATTTCATTCTTAAAACATCCTTTGATCCAACTAAAGATTGATCCGGTTCTGTAAGATGATGTGCCGCGAAACCCAGCCAACCATTTTTAGAATAGAACAAACCACCCATGGATAGATCAGGAAAAAACTTAGACTGCCCCGTATTCAAGCCTTCAGCAGATGCACCCGCCTTTAAACGACCGGTTGCAGGATCTAATTGATCACCGAATACAAGCCGATCAAAATTGATAGATCGGTTGTAAACACCCACTTGCACACCCGGGCGAAAAGACAAATTCTTGAGTATGGTTAACTCATATGCGTATTGAAATGAAATGCTAGTGGATTGCAATCCAAGTACTCCTTCTGTATCTCGATTGATTAAAATACCAATCCCACTATTCTTACTTTCGATATAAGTGTCGGCAAAAGCAGAGATTGTGTTGAAGTTTGCATCGATAGCAGGCCATTGATTTCGATAATTAACACCTATGCGAGCTTGATTAGTGGCTCCGGCAAATGCAGGATTTAAATAAAGAGGTGCCGCATAGAACTGCGAAAACTGAGGGTCTTGTGCAGTTACCGAACTGCTCACTGCCAGAATCAACCAAGCAACTATTCCAATGCGCATCAACCAATCAGTTTTACAAGTTTACAATAGAGCAAAGTAAATGGATCGGAAACATTTAAAAAAATGAATGTTCACAAATCGCAACGCCAACTTAACGTAATTTTCAATCAAATTGTATACTTTAGTGTGGTTTGGGCGTTTTAAATTTGAGCTAATCAATTAGTATGAATAAGTTAGAAGGAAGAAGGAAAGGAGAGCAACGAAAATCAATAAACATGGTCAGGTATTTTGTACTCATTTTACTACTCCTGGCAGGCATCCAAAGCTATAGCCAGAATTTGGCCCAACACAATTGGTATTTTGGAAGTACAGCCGATGGAATTCGTTTTAATCGTGGCAACAACGCAGCGCAAGCAGTTACCAATCAAGCCATTCCATTCGGAATTGGCGGAAGTGCTGTGGCCACCGATCCGGCTACCGGCAACTTATTGTTTTATACAGATGGAACCCGCATTTACGATGCTTGTCATTTGCCAATGCCCAACGGCACAGGCCTTTTAGGAAACTCTTCAGGAAATCAACCGGCTGCTGTGTGTCCGGTGCCCGGGCAACCCAACAAGTATTTTGTTTTTGTGAATGATGCTAATTTCCTGACAGGCGGAACCATTCGAAGAAGTGTAGTTGATCTTTCACAGCTCGGCAACGCTACCAGTCAACCAGGCTTGGGTGTGGTAGAGGCTGCTAATAAAAATGCTGCGGTTGCAGGATTGACTAATCGTTCAGAAGGTATGATCATTATTCCAAATGCAAACGGAACAGATTATTGGCTGATCACACATCAAACAAATTCATCTAATTACACTGCAACGCCTATCACGGCAGCGAGTTATACTGCCAACAATTTTTCACCCGCAATCACAACCAATAATATTGGCAATCCTTCTGCCATTCCAATTTATGTTTCCAACTTTTCTTATAATCACAAGTTAAAAAAATTAGCCGTTGCAGCTCAAAGTCCGAGAGACGATGCATTGATCTTAGATTTTCTTCCAGCCACCGGAGCGTTGAGTTTGGATCGTTACATCTACAGTTCAGGTGTTTTATCGGCTACCACCGAATCCATCTATGACATACAATGGGATGAAAAAGGTGGTCAGTACCTCTATCTCTCTCGTATTGGTGAAACAGGTATTCCGGCAGATGTGCTTCAATATGATTATACAAATTCAAGCCCATCCGGTGCTCCCACTATTTTAAATTCAATTTATAACCCTTCTACTATTTTCAGAAGTTATGGATTGCAATTGGCTCCCGACAGTTCCATTTATCATATCTACCAACAAGTAAACAGTGGCCCGTTTTTAATTGAAAAACTTTCAAAGACCGATACGATTGCGGCATTTGTAAAAAAGTCATCGCCTTTTGGTGCTACTAATTTTGGCGGAAAACAATTTCCGAACTTCTTACCTGCTGCAACTGTCAATATTACACTTAGTTTCACCACATCGGGCACTTGTCAAAATACACCCATCTCCTTCTTTCCGGATGTAACTCCGAATGCAGATAGTTTGGTATGGGATTTTGGGGATATGTCGAAACCGGTTCGCGCTTGGAGCCCCGTTCATACGTATACCACAGCACAAGCTAATTTCAATGTTTCTTTGACTGCTTATTACCAAGGGCAACGAAAAACGGTAACCCAGCCAGTTGCCATTACATTGTTTGATTTAAAAATTCAATTAGTACAAGACACCACTGCATGTCGCGATGAGTTTCCACCCAAGCGAGGCACAGCCACACCGGCCACGCAGTTTAAAGTGAAAGTAAAAGTAACACAAGGAACTGCTACCACATTTAACTGGTCGAATGGAGATTTTGGTGACACCCTTACCCCCGATTCTGCTGGGTATTATTACGTGGTGGTAAGTAATGCATCTGGCTGTTCAACCTATGCGGGTGTAAACGTAAAAGAGTATAAGCTCAATGATCAGCGTAGCAATGTTTGGTACTTTGGAAATAAAGCCGGAATTGATTTTAATGAAAATCCACCGAAGGCACTTAGCAACAGTGCCATGAATGCGCCTGCAGGTTGTGCCATTGTGTGCGACCGAAACGGTAAGACTATTTTCTATACAGACGGTGACAAGGTTTACGACAGAACCGATAATCAAATTGACATTGGAATTGGAGGTGATCCTACTTCTACCCAATCCGCATTGATAGTAGCTGTGCCGGGAGACGAAACACTGTATTACATCTTCACAACGAAAGAAATAAACGGCACGTCTCTGTTTGAAGTGCGCTATTCCATCTTTGACTTAAAACAAAACAGTGGTAAAGGAGCTATAACCAAGAAAAACATACTCTTATTCAGTCGCAGCACCGAGCGTGTTACGTCCAATGGCAACTGGTTGATTGTCCATGAGTACGGCAACTCCACTTTCAGAGCGTATCGAATGACCAACCAGGGTTTAGGCGAGGCAATATATTCTGATATCGGCTCGATCCACAATTTCAAATACAAAGAGAATGGACAAGGCTATATGAAGTTGGGTGTAAGAAACAATTTGGCGGTGCCTATCTCCACACCGGGCGTAAGCAATGTCATTGAGTTGTTTCAATTAGTCGACACCACTGGTGTGATTATCAACTATCGTAAAGTTGTTTTAAATCAACCCAATGGTCAGGTGTATGGCGTTGAATTTTCACCGGGAGGTCGCAAACTATTTGCTACCGTGAAAGGTGCTCCTACAGCCGCTGAATCGGAAATTCATGAATTCTATTTAGATAGTTTAGATGTGGCACCTCCGGTTTTCATGCAGAAAAAAACGCAAACTTCTGAAATGGGTGCACTGCAAGTTGCTCCGGACGGCCAGATTTATCTCGCCTTCAATGATGCCGCCAGCAATTCAAAATTGGGAACTGTTCGAGCCGATGAAAACAAAATTCCGACCAACTCGACATTCAATTTTACAGGTTATACATTAGCTGCATCAACCAATAGCCGATTAGGACTGCCCAATTTCATTCAACAATCGGGAAATGGATTTGGTGGCCCTGCCTTTAGTTACACTGGTACATGTTTAGGCGATACAACGAAGTTTGTTGGAACGCCTACCGATGCAATTGACAAATTTCAATGGAGTTTTGGTGATGGAGCTGGAAGCAATACTTCAAACCCAAATCATATCTACGGTGCCGCAGGAACCTATACGGTCTCTTTGCGATTAACAAATCGATGCGGATTAGATACTACACTCGTTCAAAAAGTTAAAATCAATCCACCCGCGCCAAAGCCAACCATTCCATTGGTTGCCTCCTTGTGTAAGAACCCAACCATAACATTGGATGCCGGGCCTGCTGCTACTTATTTATGGAATGATGGATCAACTGCACAAACGAACATAATTAGTGCTCCGGGTGTGGTATCTGTTACAACTGTGGATGTAAATGGTTGTAAAGGTAAAGCCAGAACCATTGTGGTTGACAACAGACCCCAACTAGAACTGGGACCTGATGTAGTAGTTTGCGAAGACAATGCAACGCCTTCATTGAATGCACAAAATACAGGTGCAACATTTGTCTGGTCATTAAACGGTGTTCCGAACGGAAATACAACCGCTATTCAGGCGATTGACACTTCCAATCCATCAAACCCAACTCCATCCACCTACTCGGTGACAGTAACAGATCCCGTTACCACCTGTTTCATCACAGACTCAAAAACATATACCATTAAAGTTTCTCCGGCATTCTCACTTACCAAAATAAATCCTACCTCTTGTACATTATCCAATGGTCAGGTAAGTCTTAATTTTCTGGCAACTACACCTACCGGTGGTCCTTATACATTCTTTGTTTTAGGACAGAAAGGCACTGGCACATTGAGTCAAACAGGTTTTGATAGATTAGCTCCATCAACAAGCACTGTAACTGGTTTTAGTACGGGCACAGTCTCTGCTATAGTTACTGACCAAATCACCGGCTGCACTATTTCTAATACAATCAGTTTGACTTCTCCGTCATTTACGGCTAATGCCACATTTACAGCATGTGATCCTTCCACAGTAACAGTAAACATAGCAACTGGTGCGCCCATAAATCCCTTAAAGTACACATTTACGAACAAGGCTACCGGGTTGGTTGTTGCCACTACAACTTCACCTATCAACTTTGCAAAATTACCTACCTCAGGAAGCACAGGAGTTACGTACACCATTCAAGTTAAAGACAATACGGGTTGTGCCACTTCTTTTGATCAATTGGTCAATCCTGCTCCGCCAAGTATTACATTTGACCCAATAGATCTTTGCACTCTAAATCCTGATCTAAAAGCTAATTTACCGGGTGCTACGTTTGATTGGACATTGCCTGACGGTTCTTTAGTATCCAATAGTCAAACAGTAAAAATAACAACCAGCGGCACCTACACCGTGCAAGCCACTCTACCAAGTGGGTGTGTATTGACCGATTCTAGAACTTTTACCTATAATCCACCACCGTCACCTAATTGGACTCAAAGCAACGGATGTAGTACGCAGGTTACACTTACTGCTTCCCCATCCGGTAATTATACCTATCGTTGGTACAAGGCCGGGGTTATTCAACCGGCTCTGCTAGGAAGAATTATCAGCTTAGGGCAATCAGAAGATGGAGCGAGTTACAGTGTGGAAGTATTTGATGCTTCCAATGGTTGTGCGACCATGTCGCCTGCAAAAAATGTGCAAGTAAGTGGCATTGTAGACGCTACTGTCAAAGCTGATCAGGCTTGTCAGGATAACAAACCTTTTACAATTACTGCGAGCACCACCGCAACAGGCGTAACGTATGAATGGGCTTTCAATAACACTACCATTACCGGTGAAGTGAATCCTACGCTTTCAGAAACGCGCGAAGGAACATTTAAAGTGACGGTGAAAAAGAATACCTGTAGCGCTTCTGCTTCTATACAAATTATCAAGGCTCCGATCCCACAAGGTTCGTTACCGGATCGAGTGATAATCTGTACAGATAAAGACAATTTAGACCCTCTCACATCGCAAGTCGATTTAGATCCAGGATTCTTCACTAAATATACTTGGTCGGAAAAAGCAAAAGGACCACTCGGGTTTACCAACCGGGTTTACACAGCCGACAAAGCCGGAACGTATGTTGTAGAATTAGAGAACTCGTTTACTTGTAAGAATACCGATGAGACGGAAGTGCTGGATGAATGTATTCCTAAAATAATTGGCCCCAACGCGTTCAGACCCGGTAGTGGTGAAACGATCAATCAGAAGTTTTTTGTTTACAGCTTCTTCATCAGCGACAATTTCGAAATTGCCATTTACAATCGCTGGGGCGAATTGGTGTTTCAATCCAAAGATCGGAACTTCAAATGGAATGGCGGTTACAACAATAATGCGGGTCAACCATTACCGGGTGGAACGTATTCTTACGTGATCAAATATGAAAGTTCGTACCGCCCCGAGGAAGGAATCAAAGAACAACGCGGTGGAATTGTGTTGTTGAGATAGGGAATTATGAATTATGAATTATGATTACTCGAATGAAAACTACTTTTCTAACGATTCTTTTTGCCAGTGTTTGCCTTTCTTTCACAGATAAACCTGACCAGCTTTTCAATACTTCGCTCACCGTAACTGTTCGTGATGAACTCGGCAATACGGTGCAAGGCGCTTCCATTCAACTGTTTGAAACAGAAGAGAACTACACGCAAGAGAAAAATGCAGTAGCTGAAGGAACCACTGATGAAAAAGGTGTTTTTCGTTTCAAGAAAATCAAAGCTGCTGCTTATTTTGTCTCTGTGAAAAAAGGCGATAAAGACAATTCAGGTGGCGGAGAAAAAATCGGGAAGCTGGAAGAAGGTAAATTCAATAAGGTTACCATCGTCATTCAGTAGGCCTTAGCGGATAATAGATAATTGTTATCCGTTTACTGACAACCGCCCTATTATCGATTAACGATTAACTACTAACGATTAACTATTAACGATTAACTAATACAGTGAACAGACCTGCGCTCATTCAGCAACTACGCTCCTACCAAACTTCATTTGCCGAAGAGCAGGTTTTCATCGAACAGTTTCTTCAGTTGTTAGAACATCCGGATGCCTATCAGCGCTCGCATCTTCCCGGCCACATCACGGGCTCTGCGTGGATTATCAACGATACATTCAATGAAGCTTTACTGGTCCATCACGCCAAGTTGGATAAATGGGTGCAACCGGGAGGTCATGCCGATGGTGATGAAAACATTCTGGCGGTCGCGTTGCGCGAAGCCCAAGAGGAAACAGGAATTCTCCAATTCGAAATTCAACCAACCGTTTTCGATATGGATATTCATACTATTCCGGCACGAAAAGATTTTCCTGAACACCAGCATTTCGACATCCGGTTTTTAATGAAGCCTTTGCCGCAACAGACTATTACCGTCAGCGAGGAATCATTCGATGTCAAATGGATTGCGCTAGCAGAATTAGAAAACTACACGAAAGAACGCTCGGTGCTTCGCATGAAAGATAAAATCAGGCGTTTGGCCAAACCCGCGCTTACGAGTAGTTTTGTGGCATGGCCCAAATAGGTTCTGATATTCAAAAAGCAATTGATCTTCTTCAATACGATGATTTGGTGGGCATCCCCACTGAAACCGTTTATGGATTAGCTGGCAATGCACTCAGCACCAAAGCGATCGCCAAAATCTTTGAGGCGAAAGATCGCCCCTTCTTCGATCCGCTCATTGTTCATGTTCCCAGCATAGAAGCCGCTTATCAATATGTCACGCACATTCCTGAAAAGGCACTGCTTCTCGCACGTAACTTTTGGCCTGGTCCGCTTACGTTATTGTTGCCAAAGAAACCCATCATCCCTGACTTGGCAACTTCCGGATTGAATACCGTAGGCATTCGATGCCCGCAACATCCCATCACCACACAACTGCTCAAACTCCTACCCTTTCCACTGGCTGCGCCCAGTGCAAATCCGTTTGGATACATCAGTCCAACCAATCCACAACATGTGAATCAACAGCTTGGAAACAAGATCAAGTATATCTTAGATGGCGGTGAATGCCAGGTAGGTTTAGAATCAACCATCATTGGTTTTGAACAAGATCAACCGATTGCATATCGATTAGGAGGACTAAGTATTGAACAATTAGAAGCAGTAATTGGCAAAGTTGAAATTCAATTAAATGCTTCGTCCAATCCTGCCGCACCCGGTCAATTGAAAAGTCATTATGCTCCAGGGAAAAAATTAATCATCGGTGATTTAGAAACGTTAGTTGCAGCTCACGCCCATTTGCGCATTGGTGTGTTGGCGTTTAATCGGAACGTTTCGGGAGTAGAAATAACACAACAACGAGTACTATCTCACTCATCCGACTTATCGGATGCAGCACAACATCTTTTCGCTTACTTACGCGAATTAGATGAGCTTTCAGTTGATGTGATTCTGGCCGAAGAGGTACCATCTGTAGGTTTGGGCCGAGCCATCAATGATCGTTTGAAACGCGCATCCACTTAGCAAATTTCTCAACAGTAGTCTGCATAATTTTTACTTACTTTAGGCATTAAACCATTTCTATGGATAAGCCTAAAAAACTATTGGTACTCACAGGCGGTGGCGACTGCCCCGGCTTGAATGCTGTGATCAGAGGAATTGCCAAGCGTGCACGCAAAGAAAAAGATTGGGATATCTACGGAAGCAAGGAGGCCTTCAACGGTGTGTTTGCCGACCCTCCGGAGTTAATCAAATTAAGTCGAAGCAAAACAGCGGGTATTCATGTGAAGGGTGGCACCATCCTGAAAACTACGAATAAAGGAAATCCAATTAACTACCCTGAAAAACAACCGGATGGAACCATCAAGTTTGTGGATCGATCAGATGAGTTGGTGAAACGAATCAAAGCACTTGGCTTTGACGCGGTGATCAATATTGGTGGCGATGGTTCGCAAAAAATTTCACAAGCACTATTCAAAAAAGGTCTTAACATCATTGGTGTTCCTAAAACGATCGACAACGATTTGTCGAGTACTGACATGACCTTTGGTTTTCAAACAGCCGTGCAAATTGCTACGGATAGTTTTGATAAGTTAGTAACAACAGCAGAAAGTCATGACCGGGTGATGATCATGGAAGTAATGGGCCGTGATGCAGGATGGATTGCCATCCACACTGCGATTGCCGGTGGAGCAGAGATTTGTTTGATACCGGAGATTCCCTACAACATTCACAAAATCGTAAAACGGATCAACTCCCGCTATAAAAACGGTCACGGGTTCGTAAACATTGTACTCTCCGAAGGTGCTAAGCCAAAAGACGGAACCATCGTAGCTACGCAGGGCTCAGCCGGATCGGAACACGTGCGGTTAGGTGGCGTAGCGTATCAATTATCTAAGCAATTGAAAGATGCCGGATGCAAAGCAGAAATCCGTGAAACGGTTTTAGGTCACGTGCAACGTGGCGGAAGCCCAACGGCATTTGACAGGGTGTTGGCCACCTTGTTCGGAGTAAAAGCGGTAGAATTATTACTCGAAGGAAAATTCGGCCGCATGGTGGCACTCAAGAATAATTCCATCTCTTCGGTTACGCTGGAAGAAGCTACCGAAAAATATAATTTTGTATCCAAAGACGGAGAGATTGTAAAAGCAGCCAAAGGATTAGGCATCAGCTTCGGAGATTAAACTAAAAATTAAAAATAGATTACTTATTCAACCATATAGAAATGAAAACGATCAACGACATTCACTTTCAAAACAAGCGCGCTTTGGTGCGTGTAGACTTCAATGTGCCATTGGATAAAAGTTTCAACGTAACCGATGACAACCGCATCCGCGCAACCATCCCTACACTGAAAAAAATACTAGCCGATGGCGGAAGTTGTATTTTGATGTCGCATCTTGGAAGACCGAAAGAAGGTCCGGAAGAAAAATATTCATTAAAACACACGATCAGCACGACTGAGAAATTATTGGGTGTAAAAGTCAAGTTTGCCAGTGATTGCATTGGTGAGGAAGCCTACGCGCTTTCTGCCACTTTAAAGCCGGGTGAAGTTTTAATTTTAGAAAACCTCCGTTTCTACAAGCAAGAAGAAAAAGGAGATCTCGCTTTCGCGGAAAAACTTTCCAAGCATGGAGATGTGTATGTAAATGACGCTTTTGGTACAGCACACCGCGCACACGCATCTACAACCATCGTTGCTCAATTCTTCAAAGAGAAATGTGCCGGTCTAGTGATGGCCGCTGAATTGGCCAACGC
>JBGAUU010000142.1:0-9353 GCA_044228465.1 Cyclobacteriaceae bacterium | reverse complement strand
CTTACCAACGCAGCAAACTTTACCACTTTCTCCGGCAGGATATCGCACGAGCCCACTGCCCCTACAATGCGTGTTACATATTCTCCGAGCCGATCAAAGACATGCTCGCGCATTTTGGAAGCATCGCTCATCGCATCTTTAGCAGCGTCTACCGCTTTGAGTGAAAGCTTGACGCGATCCAAAAGAGCATTCAAGTTTTCCAGTGTGATGGAAGACTTAACGGGCTTGTAATCGGAACCGAAGGTTAAAATGATTTTAATGAGTTTAGCTAAGTTGGCTACATTTACTGGGTAACCTGAGTCATTTTGTTTTTCCATAAGATTTGAATTTTAATTTTGGAAAAACACTTACATATCTCGTGCCAAACTTAAAAACGCTTAATTCAAAGAAATTAGGCCGTTTGCCTTGCCGAGAAAGAGGTCAACTAACGATATATAAACAACAAATTCGTTTTATTTAACGAAAACGGTCGTGAATGAGGGTACTTTCTCACCTACCGCGCGAGATATGTGTGCTCCGAGTGCTCATGGTTTGAATTCGAAAGCGTAAAGCGTTGGTGACTGGCGCTAGCCGGGGTTTCGAAACGTTTTATTTAAAGAATAAAGTATACAGTAACGTTATTTTTTATTGAAACTGTTGCCTGATTGTTTCCCACTCCGGATAAGATAGATAGAAGGCATGTAGTGGGATCTGCTTGGTGATTTAAAATCTATGCTAACCAGAAAAAACTATTGTGATGATCCTTTAGCGACAGAGTCCCGAAGCGGAGACTCTGCGCGGAGGAAAATAACAAAAAATGTGTTGATTATCATTTAGCAGCAAAGTACGGAGGAGAAACTAATGACAGGACCAATCAATTTATTTGGATTCTGCTCTAACTAAATCCATCATCAATTCAACTGGTATAAAAAAATCTCTATTTCGCTTCATGTTTGGCAGAATCTTAGTCCCGACCAAAGAGTTGTTCAAAAATTCTGTGACTTGAAATTCGTTCAAATCAGGAAACCCATCTCGGTAATTACTGTATTTTAAATTCTCTATGTGGTGATTAATGGTTCCAATTATCTTTTTGTCGTTATTGGATTTGGTTAGCGAAATTTTTGCTAAATCTCTGCGAATTCTTATTTCTTGTCCCTCGCTTAATTCCATATCGTGGTCTAATTGCGCAATAAGACGTTCTCTGAAAATACGCACAAAGTCCTTTAGATTATTCTTTCGAACGTTCGCAAATACAATGCAATAGCAAGTTCGGTTATTCATAAAAATCAAAAACCTTTTCCTATCAACAGTAAATAAATGCCCGTTCCAATCTCCGAAAATTGAACTTTCTGCCGGATTTGTCTCGATTGATGTTTGCCCTAAAAAAACCTCTAACTTTTTTGAACAATAAATGGTCATCTTAAAACTTACTCATATTTCACTTATTTATTTCCTATTGCATTGAGCAAATCTCGTTCTTCATTCCTACAGATGCAAAAAAAGTTATTCGTTAATATTTAATGGGGTTGAGCATTGCGAAATATGCAGACTGCATGTTGTCTGAATCAGGATTAGCAGGATTTTAGGATTGGCAGGATTTTGGGAGTGAGTGAGAAGAGATGTGGAGTGTAACAGTCCCGAGCCGGAGGCTGCGGAGAGTACTAATTGGTTGATAATGGTTTCGATCTATTGTCGCTACTGTAGTTCACCTTCTTCGTACTCTCTCTTTAAGAATTCAATGTAGTTATTTAACAGTCCTTCAATTTGAAGTGAAGCAACCGGATTAGCGGAGTGTACTTTGAAATTCAAATTCCTCAAATCAATTCCGGATTCATACACTAACCATTTGGCGGCAGCGTACCCGTCAGGTGCTATCTCACCTGTTTCATCAAGTCCCAGATCATTGTCAAAGCTGATAAAGTCAGGCAATCCCATTTTCTGAATGTAACTCACAAAGTCGTGATAATTCCGCACTACCTCAAATTCAGATTCTATTGATTTGTCATAAATCATATCAACTGTTCTGATGTCATCCAAGAATAATCTTCTCACTTTAATCGTACTTTTGGTTTCTTTCTTTACAGCTTCATGAGCATACTAATAGATAATACAAGCACAACGATCAAGTTGATTTTAGAAACTAAAGAATACAATCGCTAACTCAAAAATCACTTTATCGCAAACACCTCGTACGACACGCCTTCTTTATTGAAACTTCCAACGCCAACGGCCAGCAAATGATTTAGCCAATCGTATTTTTTTGAACTTGTTTCAAACACCGGCATGATTCTCCAATACGATGTACCATCCGGCTTGTTGTAAACTATTCCAGTATAGGTATTTGAGATCACCTGCCCATCATCCGTTTCCAGAATCAGCTTTACGTCTAATTTGGTATTAACAGAGTCTAAGCGCAAAACCCAGTCCGCACCAAATGCCCTGACTTTTCCTTTAATTTTGGGTCCTTCGAAAGTGCCTCCTTTTACCGGATAAATAACTCTTTTCCCAATCGGCATTTTTCCAATATCTACTGGGGCATCTAACGACAGGTTAATTTTGTAAAGAAATTCCGTTTCTAATTTTTGCGCCTTTGTTGTGTTGGCCATTAATAGTGCAATCACTATTCCAATCAGCGAAGTCATTCTTCTTTTCATAAAGTTTTATGTATGTTCTTTTATCAAATCTCGCACATCCCACTGATACCTGCAAAAAAGTTATTCGTTAATAGTTAATAGGAAGCGAGAGTTGCGAAATATGCAGACTGCATGCTGTCTGAATCAGGATTGGCAGGGTTTAAAACTATCCGTTGGTGAAGAACAGCAACGGGGGCTGAGGGTTTTCGCCTTGCAGAAGTTATTTGTGTGTTGTTTTTCAAACTAAATCCTTTTTAAAATCAGTCTGGTATTTCACTTCACTAAATGGCGAATTACTTACTCTCTTTTCCGGAATTCGCTTCATCATATATTTTAAAATTCCGTTGTTCACTGCAATTGATTTCCTCTTGTATGTCCTTTTATTATCAACGGTGAAGCAATCTGCTCCGCACGATGGAATCATAAAAGTCTTCGTCACAAATATCTTTTTAATAACCAATTCCAGTTTGTCGGCAGGTATATTGATAAATTCAAAGTCTGCATAACGGTAATCGGTTCCCATTGTTCCGATTGAAAGATTCAAGGTGTCGCCCAGTAGGCTTAGTTCCGTTTTCTCAATAACAAATTGCCCAACACTGTCGATTGGTATTGAAACAGTTTTTTTACCTGATAGAAAAAATCGAAATGCTTTACTAGTAACAGCTATTGGTTTGTTCGTGCCAAGGTCAATCACTGTGCCGGTCATAACGACTTGTCCTCGTAAATGAGTCCAATTGATAAGAACTAAAATGATTAGAATAATTCTCATAAAAAACAATTCGACACATTGGCGCATATTGTCGTGAGTGGATTAGGAGCGCTAACTACGGTTGTGAGTTCTTCAATTGCCACCCGTTGCAAAGTGTCCCAATTCCGCCATGCGATATTTTACAAGTGCTCGGTCACCTTACCTCTATTTTAAGTTCATTGGTCAAACGTTCATGAACTCCTAGTGAAATAAAATACGTGCCAGCCTTTAGCCCATTATCTTGATAACAGTCACAGTCGTATGCAATTTCATTGACCGTCAGGTATCTTATTATACTATCATTTGGTCGAATTTTTAAATATTTAGAATCTTCCTTTGAAAACAGTGTCGACCAAATAACATACTGGGTACCGGATTTACATCGATTTTGTCTATTACTGTCAAGAATTGAAGCCGAGATGCAGGTTGGGTATGGCAAGGTCTTGTGATATTTATGAAACTCCGTAAACTCAATTGATTGAACTGAATTAGTCACATTGGTAATTGTCAACTTAACAACAATCGGCTGCCCTGATTTATAAATATCTGTTGTCTTTTCAATCGCAATTTTAAGTTTGTCATCATTTACGAATCCTTGCCCCAAGGCCAAAGTCGGCATCATCAGTGCTATCCATATCAGTCCAAGTTGTCTCATAACTGTTTATTCAATTAGCGTTACCACGTCACCCCGCTATTGCCCAAGCACAGACTTAATTGCTCTTCTCCTTTGTGGTTATATTCTTTTCGCGTCTTTAGGAATATTTCCTGCCTGAAATTCATCCCGCTGTTTTTTGTCACCCAAGTCCATGGTAAAATTTATCCACTTGCCAAAAAAATTTTTGACGGACATATTCCATTCTCCATTCACTGTATCCGAAAACTGCCATAAAATATGGTAACCTTCTTCGTTTGAGAAGCCTTCATTATCCGCTTGAAGGATTCCACCAACTTTGTTCCAAATTATTGATTTGATTGCACCGACTAATAAAAAATTATTGTCCTCGAATGATTTATCCAAAAGTTGAAAGGCATAGATAACTTTTACTCTATCGAAATACTTGTTCAGCCATTTTACTGCCGAAGTCGGCTTGTAGTCTTTTATATCGTCTTTGAATTCTTC
This sequence comes from Cyclobacteriaceae bacterium, assembly GCA_044228465.1. Taxonomy (GTDB): domain Bacteria; phylum Bacteroidota; class Bacteroidia; order Cytophagales; family Cyclobacteriaceae; genus ELB16-189. The sequence goes on along the minus strand of JBGAUU010000142.1, from coordinate 4,873 downwards.
AAGTTCCTCTTTTCCGAGTTCACCATCAATAACAGGATTTCGTTCAATTTGAATTAAATCGTCATTATCAGAATTGGCGACACCTATAACAGACCAATTGTCTTGGCTTTCATTTGGGGCAATGTCAAATTTTGCGGTTAAGCCTTGATTTTTCAATCCGCGAATAAGCTCATCAACATGAATATTGGGGTCACACGTCCCTAAAACCCTAATGTAATAACCCATTGCCTTTTAACTGTTTTATTTAATTTTCGTGCTCGGTCTGCCGTCAGCCGAGAAGCTACAAAAATAACAAAACTGCGTGATTATCAATTAGCGACAGATTCCAGGGGCGGAGATTGCGGAGAGATGAGAATTTGTTGGTTCAGTTTTTTATCGGTCTTCAATTTCCTTTTTGAATTCTTCAACTAATCTATACTAACTTTGTTCTTGCTACTCGGCTCGCGGCATCCGGCAGCCAAGACACAAATTAACAATAATTGTAATTGCTTCAATGAAGTCATAAATTGCTCTTCTGGGTCAAACCTAAAATTAGCAACTATCCTTTAATGCCAAGCTGTTTATCGAAATTCCTTTAGGGTTAAAATAACTACATTGCATTTTAGATCACTGAATCCACTAAAGTGAATGAGAAAATTTGTTTTACTTCTACTTCTGTTGATCAGTTGCCATCAAAAAGATGAAGCAGCGTACGATCAGGTCATTGGAACATACCAAATGTACGGGTTCAACCTTAGTACAAGTTTGACACTCGAAGCAAGCGGAAATTTTATACATGAAAGATCTGTCTTCAGTTGTTTGGGTGGTGGCGATGTAAAAAAAATCAAGGGAACTTTCCATGTAAACGACAACAAAGTATTACTAAACCCTGAATATGTGATAGATGAAATTCTTGACGGTTATAAACCATATACCATCGTCAGCAGCGATAGCTTACCTTTTCAATTAAGCGACACGATTTATATCATTAAAGAATATAACATATTCACTTGGGATAGCCTGACCTACCTCATGAGCGAAGCGCAGTATAGTGATTGGGGGGGATATCCTCGTGACGAAAACGACTATGAGCGATTGGCTAACGATTTCAATGCCGGTTATAAGAACTATTTTAAGGGACCTTACTTCTTTAAAGGTCCCAAAGAAAATCCACCTCAATCAAAACTATCCATCGACCGATTGCCATCGCGCTATCAAAAGCGATTTCTTCAAACCCCCATTACCGGAAAGGTACTACAAACAAAAGATATTGAAATGGTTAAATTCAACGAACCAAGAATGGTACACCAATATCAGATTAATCGAGGAAGAAAAGATGGAGTAATGGAAAGGATGGTATTTCATGGGATTGATGGGGATTGCCAAATCCGTATTACTCAGGTGGATGAGACTACTTGCGTAGGTTGGGCTTACAAAAGAATAGATTATCCGAATGATTGTAAGAAAGGTTGTCGTGTTAGCACTTCCTGGATTGGAAGTAAGGAAGAAGAACTAGATTCCTTGCATCGTTTGGAAATGATGAAAGATCCGGCACTCGCTGAACTATTGAAAGAATGAGCGTTTAACCCATTCTCCCAAAACATAAGGGCGAAAGCGCCTAAGGCAATCAGTCAAAAACGTTCTAACAACTATTCTAAACTAGTTAGTGTTCATTTCTTCTTTTCACTAGAGTATACGCAATCGTCAGTAGAATGATCACAACCCACCCAATGCCAATTGCTTGCACCATGCCACCCATGAACATTTGAAACAAGAAGAGATCGACTTTGCCGGTTCGCCAGAATACCCATTCGCTGGCCAATCGGGTTGCCAGATTTGTATTTCCGGTTTCGAGGATAATGATTCCATCACCGGTCTGTGGATTTAACCGAATGGCCGTGTTAATGGGTGGTGTACTTTTTCCATCATGGCCGATTACAAAATCATTATTGTTTGTCGGTGCAAAGAGAACGGTTCCCAATCCCCATATATCCACCCCTATCGATTGGGCATGCGGCTGACGCATTTTTTTTAGTGTCTCCGGTTTTAAAACATTTCTTCCTATGGGCTCTTGATTCTTTCCTGAGAGATGCGCCTGAAAAAATAATTCCAGGTCTGCAACCGATGTATACAGCGAAGTGGCTGCTAACGAAGCATAGTAGTAATGTTCAGATGAGGTACCGTCTTGATTATAAGATTCGGCTAATTGGCTTGAAGATGAATCACTCCAAACATAGGTAGAATGATTCATGCCCAATGGCTTGAAAATGGATTGTTTCATATAATCGGCAAAGGACAGATGAGTGACTTCTTCTACCAATAGTTGTAATAATGTATAGCCGCCACCGGAATATTTGAAGGCTGTACCCGGTTGAATGCCCACGTGCACAACGCCACTGACTCCTTCATCAGCATCAGGAGCTTTGGTTAATGATTGCTCAATGGAAGGCAACTCTACTCTTGACTTAAATCCTGAATAGCCAAGTCCATCTGTCAACCCGGCCGTGTGACTAAGTAATCTTCTTACCGTTACTTCATCGTTGTTGAATTCACTTTGCGGAAGTTGCCATCGCGTCAAGTATTGTCTGACAGGCGTATCCAAATCGAGTTTGCCCTCTTCCAACAGTTTCATTATTCCAAAAGCAGAAACCCATTTACTTAAAGAGGAAACCTGGAATACTGTATTTCTGTCGACCGCCTTTCCTGCGGAATAAAATTGTTCATATTCCACCACGCCATCCTTCATGACAGCCATAGCAAAGTTTCCGACAAACTGTTTTTTGATTTCCAATTCAGCAGCTGAACGAAAGGAATTTGAAGTTTTCTGTTCTGCCAGAGACTTGTGAAACCAACCGTTCACCGTTCCAATCAAAACAAAAGCTGCCCAGCCGATCATCATCAATACAGCAGCCAATGCATAGAGTAATACCTTCTTCATTAGTCTTTTATAATTTTTTTGATTCCGTAACGGAAATTATCGGGGCGTGTGGGTTGTTTTCACCCGTCATTAACCTGTCAAAAGCCCGTCAATTGAAGAATGGAGGCTTCAGTATTAATAAAAACTCAGTGGAAGGTTTAATATACCTTACTGTGGTGGGTATAGATAATTTGTGATGACTTACTTCGGAACCAGAAAGAGTCTATAGCTCTCCACCGCCAGTGTTCTTGGATGTTAGTATATATCCGAAGAAGCTGCCTAGTACTTTGGCTGAATTAGCCACTATAAAAATCAGAATAAAATCAGCCCATCGCACACCGGCTGCTGTTATGATGATGGTATCGATCACTAAATAAGTGAATGGGAAGAGAATCGCCAATTGAGATGTGTTGTGATAATTCTTTTTCTTCCAGTAACGTATCACCAAAAAGAAAATAATAAATCCAAAAATACCTGAAATATAAGGAGCTGACGCATTTGCATGTAATTCGTAAGCGCTTTCTTCCAAGCCGGGGTTAATTATATAGGAATAGAAAGCCACTTCGGCAATTGATATAATCACGAGGATACTCATTGTCAAAACAACTAAACCGATTAACTTTAAAAGGATATACTTTTTCATATCGTTTTGCCAGGTTTGAAAGATGAAGTTACAAAATATCCAATAGAACAAAGGAGTTGATCAATAAGCAAACGATGATTAAAAACAGGAGACAGAAAGGTTAACAACAGATCCAATTACAATTGAGCTCAGATAATATTTCCATCTAGGCAATTCTATCTCTGAATGCATAAGTTAATTATTGATGTATGAATATTTCTCACATAAACACATTCCACTTTATTGTGCACTTAATAGCCATGTATTTTTCAAAGCCAAATTAAATGCAGTTTTTGTATAAGGGAGAATTAAATCAAGACCTTAATATCTTCTCCATTTTCTTCCCTTTAGCCAACTCATCCACTAGCTTATCGAGGTAGCGCACTTTTTGTGTAAGCGGGTTTTCGATATCCTCAATTCGATAGCCGCAGATTACTCCTGTGATGAGCGATGCATTAGCATGAAGGGTAGCTTGTTGAAAAAATTCTTCAAAGGTTACTTTGGCCTGAATTAGTTCTTGTTGCTTTTTCGTTGAAAAGCTGGTGAGCCATTTGATCACCTCGTTCAACTCTTCCTTTGATCGTCCCTTCTTTTCCACTTTCGTCACATACATAGGATAGACAGAAGCAAAAGTCATTTTAGCAATTCGTTCATCGTGGGAATTGGATGTTTTCATATAATTTGATGTTTCCGGGAGAAGAGTTATCGTTTCTTGTTTTTTGAGAATCAATAATCCTGAAAAATACCAAATAAATACAATTTCTTTATACACGAAAAAGTTCTCGTAATGGAGTCGCGTGATTAAGGTAATGAATCAGAATACGCCTGACGATTGATCACTTAACCAGCACGATGCGCACATCTTTTTGTTGATAGTCAGTAGCAATCTTAGCTACATAAACGCCAGCTGCATAGTTGGAGAGGTCAATATCAAAATCGTAAGCTTGTCTGCCGTTTTTTGTGCTACGAGCTATTTCCAATCCATCCAGTGTGTACAAAAACATGGCAACTGTTTGTTCATCATACAATTGCACGTGTATCTGCACATTCCCGGAAGTTGGATTCGGGTATGTAGTTACCAATTTTATTCCTTCATTGCCCAACTTCCTTCGACCTCCGATTTTGCCCTTGTCTTCGTCTTTGAAGAATGTAATCTTTTTTACCGTTTGATCTGTACATTCTTTATAATGAGCTAATAAATGAACAGTGTATTCACCATCTACAGAAGCTTTCACCATGGGCTGATCGTCCTTGTAACCAATCAACGTTAATCCCGATGAAAGCGTCCATTTCACATCATCCGGTTTAGGAAAACATACTTCCGTTAAAAGTAACGTATCACTTACTACCAATTC
>JBGAUU010000013.1:0-57398 GCA_044228465.1 Cyclobacteriaceae bacterium | reverse complement strand
ATGATTTTATTTTGATATCCGCTTCCGCGAAAACCAATCTATCACAATTAAAAGATAAGATTGTGTCTTTCTTTCAAATCAAAGAAATCAAACAAGGCGATGTGGTAGTAACCAACATGCGCCATTATCAGAACTTGACTCAAACCAACGATGCGCTTGATCGTGTTCTGCACGGAATGGATCATGGCGTGACCGGTGATTTTTTAGCGATGGACATCCGACAAGCCTTGCATTATCTCGGAGAGATCACGGGACAAATCACAAGCGATGATTTACTCGCGAATATTTTTTCCAAGTTCTGTATCGGCAAATAATCTTCTATGATTGATGAACGCTACTTAAAGATTTACTTTGGTCGATCATCCGGTTATTATTTGGATATGTACCTTGAATATCATCAAGGAAATCGTTATTCATTTAATGCAAGCACCTGGTTAGGTACCATACTGTGGTTTTTCTATCGTAAGCTTTACATTGAGTTAGCACTTGTACTTTTTTGTTTTTTCGCTTCTGACACCATTATTGCTCTTATCCTCTATTTCGTTGGTGTGACTGAAGATTTGATTCAAGCTACAACGACACTTTATCAAATATTTTTTGGAATACTCATCGGATTCTTGGGAAACAATTTATACCTGCGAAAAACGGATAAAGATATTCACCGCATTCTTGCAAGAACAACCGATGAAAATGAAAGGATACGTCTTCTGAAGAAAAAAGGAGGGCACCAGTTGGTCCCCCTTTATTCTAATTATTGTGATTTTTTTGCTGATTTACCTTTCTAAATAAAGTAACGACTTATTATTAACTGAGCTTCTGTTTAAAGAACTCGACCGTCCGTTGCCAAGCTAGTTCTGCGGCAGGTTTGTCATAGCGCGGAGTGCTGTCGTTGTGGAAGCCGTGGTTCACATCCGGATAGATGTAAGCAGTGAATTCTTTGTTGTTTTCTTTCAATGCTTTTTCATACGCAGGCCAGCCTTCGTTGACCCGTGTATCTAAACCGGCATAGTGCAACAACAACGGGGCTTTAATTTTCAACACATCATCACCGGTAGGTTGACCACCATAAAATGGGACGGCTGCTCCTAAGTCAGGCAAACGCACCGCCATCATATTGGAAATCCATCCGCCAAAACAAAAACCAACAACACCTACTTTTCCATTGCAATCCGGATGCGACTTGAGATAATTGAATGCTGCAATAAAATCTTCTAACATTTCAGCGCGATCGCGTTTGCTTTGCAGTTCGCGACCCTTGTCATCGTTACCGGGATAACCTCCGAGTGGAGTTAATGCATCGGGCGCTAGTGATGCTAGGGCTCTTCGACCTACATCTTCAATGACAATCCTTTGATCGAGCCTCCGCCTTTTGGTGAATCGTAATTGATGTAGTCTGATTTTAGTCGCGGATCATTTTGCTCGACTTGTATAATATGATAGTTGGGGCTGATAAAACTTAACAAAGAGGCAACTGTAATTCCGCCCACGGCATAGGTCGATAGTTTCTCCAGAAACAAACGTCTTTCGATGCGGTTGTGTGCATAATCATCATAAAGATCAAACACTTCTTGTTTAACGTCTTCCTTTTTTATGTTGCTCATAGTGTGGACGGTTGAGGTGCTAGGTTAGTTATGTATTTAAAGATACTAGAATAGCGAACATGAGCAAATGCATTTGTGACGGCTGGCTTTGTCACTTCACTCCTTTCCACGCCTCTACCGGAAAATCGCTGATCAGAATATCCAATGATTGTTGCTTGGCTTTTTGGGCGTACTCTTCTGCATTCAATGGCTTGGCATTGTGTCGCAAGTATTCCGATACATCGGTCATGACTTTGATCTTCTTGGATTTTAACAGGGTGATAAGAGATGGATCCGTTTTCGCACTAATGTATGCCACCAACTGTTGTGAAGGAATTTGCAATGCCTCAATGGCTTTCCATTCCTCTTCCGCAGTAATCAAACAGGAAAGTCCAATGTTTCTGGAAGCGGTAGCCACACGTTTGGAGTAATCCACCTTGAATGTAAGCACCAAGCAACGTTTCTCGAGGTTAGCCGCACGCACAAGTTGGATCACCTCTTCCCAAATATCAATTTTCACATCCAACATCAGCTTCACCGGATTTTGCTGAGCAAAAGCCAGCACCTCTTTAAAAGTAGGAATGCGTTCGGTCGTTTGCGTGCCACCCGATGTTTTGAGATACAATGAATTTAGGTAAGCATCAGATAAATCAGAAATTTTTCCGGTGCCGTTGGTGGTGCGATCGATGGTTTCATCGTGCATCAAGTAGATAGTCCCTTCTTTACTTTTGCGCAAATCAATTTCTACCATCATGGTGTCCGGCTTCACTTGTGCCGCCACCCAGCGAAAACCGCTCAACGCATTTTCAGCTTGCTCGGGATACATCACACCTCGGTGGCCACATAGTTGAATAGCTTGAGATTTACCATCCAACGAGAAACTAAGAATGATCAAGAGTATAATTAACGACCTCATTTATTTTGTTTTATAATACTCCTTCATAATCCAAAAAGCCTTCTTCTTTTTACCTTCAAAGGAAATTAATCCTTTTCGATTATAACCATCCTGAATTTCTGGAAGCAATCTTCTTGGTGATCGGAAATCAACTAAAATCCAAGGAGACATGCCTGCCAAGTTGGGCATTTTATTAATCATCTTTAGATTTTGAATATATAGGTATTCCTGAAATTCTTCCGTCCATCGTTCCTTCTTATCTCCATGAAAGCCTTGTTTTGCATCACCACCGAATTCCGAAATTATTAGTGGCTTTTTATATTTACTAATCCATACTAAATTTTCTGCATCCTCAAGATTGCCTCCATACCAACCCAAATATTGATTACAAGCGAGCACATCTATGTACTCTCCAAGGGGATCATCGATAACATTCTGTCCATCTTTCTGGCTCGACAAAAGCGCAGCACTAATTAGTCTCGATGAATCCATCTGTTTTGCAAAATTGACTAAACCTGACAGAAATTGATTTCTCTCGTCCGATATTGGCGTTTCATTTGCCATGGACCAAATGATAACGCTCGCTCTATTTTTATCTCGGCTAATCATTTCACGAAGTTGATTTCTCGCATTCAGCCGGGTCGTTTCATTCTTAAAATCTATTGTCCAATACACAGGGATCTCTTCCCACACGAGTAGGCCAAGCTCATCAGCCAAACGAGTCATATTCTCGTTATGTGGATAATGGGCGAGACGCACATAATTACAACCTAATTCTTTTGCCCAAGTTAGCAAACGGATTGCATCCTGCCTTGAATGAGCTCTTCCTCCTCTTGCGCTTTCTTCGTGCATGCTAATTCCTTTTAAAAAGATTGGTTCATTATTCAAAAGGATCTTACCATTATTAACTGTTATCGTCCGAAATCCAATTTTATCAGTAAGCGATTGATCATTATAAGAGAAAATTACCTCATATAATTTGGGTTCAGTCGGTGACCACAATTTGATACTTGAACTTTTCATTTCAAATTTTGCCATTCCATCCGCTTCAATTTGAAGAGGCATGTTCATATCTAATTCGGGTATTTGAATCGTTACGTACTTACCTCGAACGGGGTGATTGATCTTAACAAAACCTACAATTTTGTTCTTATCTTCCTTACTGATTTGAATTGAATAATCCTCAACAAATGAATCTTTTACCTCGACTAAATCTACATTGCGCGTTATGCCACCATAATTCCACCAATCTGTATTGGTAGTAGGAACACCCTCTTTTTGCCTTCTATTATCAACTTTTACAACTATAAAGTTGTTTTTACTTACTACATAATCTGTTACCTCAAACCCAAAAGCAGTAAAGCCTCCAATATGAGTACCCAGCTTCCTTCCATTAAAATACACATCGGCTTTATAATTAATTGCACCAAAATTTAAAAAGAGTCGCTTACTTTTTGGCAAATCATAATCAAAAGATTTCTTGAACCAAACTGTGCCCTCATAATAGAATAATTCCCTTGCTTGAGTATTCCAATCATTTGGAATACTCATAGCCGGAGACTTGTCAAAATCATATTCTACTAAATCTTGTTTATTCGTGGAATGATAATTATTGTAAAATGCTCCCATTTGAAAATCTTTCTTTTGATCATAAACTTCCAAATGAAAGCTGTAATATCCAGTCTCGTAGGGATCAATAATATAGTTCCATTTACCATTTAGGCTAGTCAATTGTCTACCATTAGTATTTTGGAAAGAAATACTACTCTGTGAGAATGCCGAATTCCCAATAAGTAAAATAAAAATTAATAATGCTTTGATCATATTGACAATTTAAGACTTACTAAAATTTTATCGTATGTAGTTCCCCTATTTTTGTTTCTCTTAGCAAGTTATCATTAAATTTGAATTCCTACTTTCAATTACAATGAACAACTGGGTCGTAAATCAAGTGATCAAAAATACATTTCGACAGAATCTCAACTCTGATGCGCGCCCATATGTACTAAAGTCAATTTTTTTAATATCAAAAGATAATTACTTTCAATATGCTTAGATTTCCAGCTGTTGTACTATTCCTTACCTCTGCATCGACTTTCGTGTTTTCTCAAACACAACAACGCTCACCATCCGATATCACCAAATCTTTTATTGCTGACTATAAAATTTGGAACGATCAGGCGCACTCTCTATATGAAAAGGAAAAGGAAAAAGCAGATAAAGCGGTTGAGGATACGTACCAACAGCTCATCACAAAATACTGTCAGGATGGTAAAAAACATCAGCCATTGGCTTTTGGAAGTGAGTCGATTCACCATCCGGAACATGAACAAATTATAAACGAAAAGATAAAAGGCAACAAAGCAATTGTGAAAACAGAATACAAAAAATCAGAGCCTGTCAAAATCACTGACCATTACGAATACCACTTTATCAAAATAAATAGCCAATGGTATTTAGAAGAAGTGTATTACGTAGATGAGGATGGAAAATACGAAGGGCTGTAAATAAATAGCCTTGGTACCTTTCAGTGTGTACCAAGGCTATTCTGCAGTTAAGGTATTTACTCTCCCTCCTCTCCAAAATTAGTTGCCGAACTAATCATCGAACCAAAGTAGAGTGCATTCAAAAATAGTTTGTTGGTGCCGTACCAAGTACCTCGGAAATTTGGATTGTCGCTGAAGAGTATGACGCGCCCTGCGCCATCCGTTGAAAATAATATGGCAGCAGAGTTGGCGACATTTTTAATATCTGTTTTGTGAATGTATCCTCCAATCAACGGTGTGGCTGTGTACTGTGCCACCGTATTGTAAGGGATCTTGCTTGGCTTAAGAAAGGTGCGGCCATTGCGGTAAATCGAAACCTTGCGATCGGAAAATCCAAAGCCTATTGGGTTAGTAATATCCAGATCTACTTGAAAAATGGAACCTCCTATCTGCTTTGCTCCTTCTGTGTCCGGGCCATTTTCGTAATCAATACGCTTGGTAGTTTTCGCGGTATCTTGTTGTACTAATTTTTCTTTGACAATTCCATTTTTTATTGCCCACTCACTAGCAGTTTTGAAAGTAATCAACGTACCTCCGGCTTGCACCCAACTTTTTATCTTGTCGATGGTAGGTTTATCGGTTGGATACGTTCCGCTCACCATCACAATGGTAGTGTAGTTGCTTAGATTCACACGACCAAAATTTTGTAAGTCCACTTTCGACACCGGCAAACCAATTCGCTGATCCAATAAATGCCATACCTCTCCTGCTTCCGCAGAAGTAACTCCATTACCAATCGGCATCAGCACTTTGGGTGGCACCACCGTGCGTACCGAACCCGATCCCAAATCAATTCCTCTGCCTGTTAAACCTGTTTCCACTGAAACAAATTCAAGTCCGGTATCGGCACTCACTTTTTGAATTGCTTCAAACAATTTTTCTTCACTGATCTTTTGCTGCTGCACCGACAGCACTAAACTTCCGTGCGGGAAATTCCGTTCTACGCCACCCACATTCATTCCAAAAGCACGGGTGCTGCTGCGGACAATTACACCCAGCGATTGCAATTGTTGAATCGCTCGATGCGCATTGTAATCGGAAATATCCGCCAGATATGCATAGCTACTTTTCACTACCGGTGCGGGTTGTTTCGTTGGAACTTCTTTAAGCAAGTTGCCTTTTACAAATGCACCGCGTACTTCCGCATGCGGCATGTTAAAAGCGTGCACCAACGACCACGTGGATGCATCATAAAAAGTGCTATCGCGATAGGTGATATCTTTTTCAAATGCCGATCGCACCATAATGTAATTCGTTTGCTCCGTAGGTACGATGTATGTCTTTCCCTTTTCAAATGTCTTGTTACCCGCTGTTATGGATTGACCTAACTCATACACTTCAATCTGATGCATACGCAACAAGTTGATGAACGCGTTGGTGCGTGTGGCGTCTTTCGGATCTCCAAAAACATACCCTTTGATCGGGCTTGCTTTTGCTTGTGCCATCGCGGAGCTATAAAAATTCTGACGCAGCTTGCGCAGCAAATCCTTTTCACCAATCGATCCGCGTATGGTTGCCAATGAAGCCGTGAATTGATTGCGGATGGTAAACCCAAATGTAATTGGAATAGTGGTAGTCTCTTGTACATGCCCACGTGAACTTGCTTGCTCGAATAGAAAACCAATCCCTCCGTAAAAATTTACATAGCTGCTGCCATAGCCGGGATACAATTTATCAAACGCCTCTTCGGTAAAATACATGGAGCCGATGGAGTTCATGCCTTTCGAAAAATATTCCGCAAAGCGTGGATGCACAACATCATACAAGAAAGAAGGAACGATCGGGTTGTTGCTGGTATATTTTCCCGGATCAAAATAAAAGGTAGACGTGCTTCCCATCTCGTGGTGATCGGTCATCACATACGGGCGCCATTGATGAAAAAATTGAATTCGGTTACGACTTTCCGGGTGTACTCCTAAAAACCAATCGCGATTTAAATCAAACCAATAATGGTTGGTTCTTCCTCCCGGCCAAGCTTCATTGTGCTCCCGATCGAGCGGATCTGACACCATGGGAGAACCTTTATGCATGTTGGCCCAATGCGTATGGCGATCGCGCCCATCTGGATTGTAAACCGGATCAACCAGAATAACCATTTCGTCCAACCATTTCAATGTCTCCGCATCATCGCTCGCTGCCAGATAATAGGCTGTGAGCATGGCGGCTTCTGAACTGCTCGGCTCGTTGCCGTGGACATTGTAACCGAGTTGAATGACGAGAGGAATATCGGTGCTGTTCTCTAAATTCTTCTTACGAATATCTTCCAAGCGAGCATGATTGGCAGGCGATGTTACCTTGGCAACAACTTGTACCCGTTCGCCAATTGTTTTCCCAATCTCTTCCACTACAAAACGATCACTCAGTTGATCGAGCAACTTAAAGTACTCTACAATCTTATCGTGTCGAGTGTGATGTGTTCCAATCGGGTAACCTAAAAATTGCTGAGGTGTTGGAATATTTGGATTCAATGATTTTGCAGACGGGTAGAAATAATCTGCTTGAGCAAAACTTACCATGGGTAAGCAAATCAAAACGATAGATAGTAAGCGTTTCATAAATAGAGGTTTGGCTTCCGCAATTTACGCAATCAAACACATGGTATCTTACCAATAAGCACCACTATTAACCTTACATACCGAAAAATTACGAGGCTGACCAGCAGAATATTATCGAAACCTCACCCGCAGGAAGCAAAAGATTAGAATCCTTTTTTTACTTTAGTGAAAAATAAGGCATGCGAACTTCCTCTTCGGAAATGACGGTACAAGTGGTGGAGAAGCCTTTCACGGGACTGCACATTGTTGCTAATCTGCAATCTAAAAATACAGAGCTGTTAATGAATCCGCAGCCACTGCAACAACGGCTGTCGGACTTATTAAAATCGTATGGACTCACCTCTGTAGGTGAAGTGTATCATACATTTCCCAGGGCTGGTTACACCGCCATTGTAGGGCTCACGGAATCACATCTCTCCATCCACACATGGCCTGAGAACGGATACATCACTTTCGATGTATTCATCTCCAACCACTCGAAAGATAACGCGCCCATTACAGAAAGTTTGTATCGTGATATCGTTCGGTATTTTGAAGCAACCGTGGTCGAAGAACAATTTATCCATCGCTAGCGAATGCCCCGAAACAGCGCGATACCCTGTCCTCACTGCAACAGATCGTATACGACTCAAAGTAACGAGCCTGCTCTCATCATTTGCCCCTCCTGTAGAGGAGTAATTGAAAACAAAACGAATGTGCGCTGGTCTGAAAAGGTGTTGATGCCCGATGATTGGAGTTTTATTAAAATCGGAACGCGTGGAGAATGGAATAAAAAAACGTTTGAAGTCATTGGCCGGGTTCGGCTGCAATTAATTAACAGCGCCAAGAATGTGTGGTACGTAACATTCGATGATCGTACCTACGGTTGGCTTTTCGATTCGAATAGAAATATGTCAATATCCAATTCAGATTCATTGGCATTTGGATTTGATAGCGTAAAAAAATTACGTCCCGGAAAAAACGTTGCCATTGGCACACGCAATTGCGAAATCGTGGGGATCGATGAAGTAGAAAAAGTGACTTGTGAAGGAGAAGTAGGCAACTGGCAATATTTCAAACCTCGATTCTTCCTAACAGATGGTGTGCTGTATAATCAGGTGTCCGTTTTTTTCAGAATGGATATTCCCAATCAATTGATTAATTACTTCATTGCTGATCGAGTAACGTTAGAAAATTTTAAAAAAGAAACTTTTAATAGCTGGAATGAGTGGCAATAACTCCCTCGTAACCGTTACTTGTCCTGCGTGCAAGGAACAGAGCCAGCCTCGCGGAAAGGCGCTCACGCGTGCTATGACTTGCCCGAAGTGCCATAGCTACTTCCGACTTTTTCTTCACGAAAGTGATAAGTTTTCAAAGTTTACCGAAACTCATAAACCCGCTTTGCCTATCGGTGCAAAAGGAAAAATAAATGGTATTACCTATGAAGTGATGGGCTTTACCGTGAAGCGTGAAAAGTACAGCTACAAATGGCGCGAGTACTTCCTCTTCAATCCATTTCATGGCTCGGCCTACCTTTCAGAATACGATGGTCATTGGAACTTCTTTACCCATTATCTCAGTAATCCAACCAATGGCTCGCGCGATTTTACTTTTGAGCATGAAGGTGAAACATTTCGTCTCTATCAAAAATACACTCCACGCGTGCTACATGCTGAAGGTGAATTTTTTCAAGATGAAGTTTATTTGTCGGAAGATTCTACAGTATCTGAATATATCGCACCGCCCTTTGTATTTAGCAGCCAGTTTTCCACCAGCCGACATGATTGGCTTAAAGGAAGGTATATCAATGGTGCGGAAGTGGAAGCTGCTTTTAAAGTGCCGAAGGAGATCATGCCTGTTCGCACAGGTTTTGGCTATACCCAACCCATCATACGCGCATTTACGGAAGCAAATTTCTACAAAGTCATTTTAGCTGTTGTATTAACACTGGTTGCCCTTCAAATCTTTTTTCAAAATCTCGCCACGCCAGTTCGTGTGTTTTCAAAAACCTATTACAAAGCTGATCTCACTGAACAAAAAATGTTTTCAACCGAATCCTTTTTACTAGAAGGTGGCACGAAAAGTATGGTCATTGAAATTCAGGCCCCCATCGACAACGATTGGTTTTATGCCGATTTTTCGTTGATCGAAGAAGCCACCGGCACCGAGCATGAATTTTCTAAAGAGATCGAATATTATCATGGTGTAGAAGACGGAGAATCATGGTCGGAAGGCGGCACGCGGGGCGAAGCTTTCTTATCCAAAATACCCGAAGGCCGGTATCACATCAACATTTATCCACAGTTTAGTTTCAATGCAGAATATTTTGCGATCGATGTGTATCACAATGAACCGATCTACTCGAATTTTTTTATTGCGCTATTGATCTTAGCGCTCTATCCCATTTATTACTTTGTCCGAAAGCATTACAAAGAAGTACAACGATGGAGTGACAGCGATTACTCACCGTATGCATCTGAAGAATAAAAAAGCACATTATGCAATGGAATGATTTTAAAGGCTTAAAATGGTATCTGCTCTTTGCAGCCATCGTAATTAGTTTTCACGCTTATTCATTAGCCGTTGGCTGGAAGTGGATTAACACCACCCATAAGGAAACCACCCGTAATGGCACCGGTCCACATGCTTACCGATTCTATCATAAATAATGTTTAACTCATGGAATGGAAATACATCCTTGCTTCGATTGTTTATTCCGTTATCGGGATTTCAATTCTTTCTATCTCCTTTTGGATTTTTGATAAAGTAACGCCCGGCACTCTTTGGCGCGAATTGATTGAAGAGCACAACACCGCGCTGGCGATTGTAGCTGGCGCATTTATGATTGCCATGGCGATTATTATCGGCTCGGCTATTCACAGTTAATTCGTATGACAGATCGCGCACGCGGCCAGGTTCCTCTTTTGTTGATTGCTGCTTTTGTAGTAGCTACGTGCGGACTCATTTACGAGCTGGTGGCAGGCACGCTGGCCAGTTACTTACTGGGCGATTCCGTCACTCAATTTTCTACCATCATCGGCACGTATCTTTTTTCAATGGGCATTGGCTCGTACCTGTCGAAATATTTCAAGGGCAATCTCATCGCCTGGTTTATTCGTATTGAAATTTTAGTGGGACTTGTAGGCGGATTTAGTTCGTGTATTCTCTATGTTCTCTTCGAACAACTCCCCTACTTCCGGCTTCTCTTGTACCTTTTGGTCTCCCTTACGGGGATTTTAGTCGGATTGGAAATTCCTTTGCTCATGCGAATTTTACAAGACCGACTGGAATTTAAAGATCTCGTATCAAAAGTATTCACAGTCGATTACATTGGAGCATTGCTAGCGTCCATCATCTTTCCGATGTTGTTGATACCACATTTGGGCATTCTACGTACTTCGCTGCTCTTCGGAATTTTCAACGTGCTGGTGGCAGGCTACTTGTGTTTCTATTTTCAAAAAGAATTAATCAAATCGATTTTTCTCAAACTCTATGCAGCTGTCGCGATGGTGGTGTTGCTGATTGGATTCATCGTTGCTGATCAGATCATTCGGTTTGCCGAAATACAAGCGTATCAGGACACGATTCTTTACGCGAAGTCGAGTCCCTACCAACGAATCATTCTGACCAAAAGTCCTTCGGACATGCGGCTGTATCTCAATGGCAATCTGCAATTCAGTTCGTTGGATGAATATCGCTACCACGAGTCGCTCGTGCATCCGGGCTTGGCTTCGTTGCCAAATGCGAAACGTGTTTTGATTTTAGGCGGTGGCGATGGGCTCGCTTTGCGCGAAGTGTTGAAGTATCCACAAATAGAATCTGTCACGCTAGTCGATCTCGATCCTGCTATGACCAGCTTATTTCGATCCAACGCCATGTTGGTCAAGTTAAATCAATCATCATTGCTTTCAGATAAAGTAACTGTGATCAACGAAGATGCCTTCCGCTGGCTGCATAACACACAAGCACAATTTGATTTTGTGATTGTCGATTTTCCGGATCCCTCCAATTACTCCATTGGAAAGTTGTACACCAATTCATTTTACAAATCACTCAGCAAGGTGATTACATCCGAAGGCTGTGCCGTGGTTCAAAGTACATCTCCGTTTGTGGCGCGCAAATCGTTTTGGATTATCAACGAAACCATTCGCTCAACTGGCTTTCAAACCAAACCTTATCACTGTTACATTCCATCATTTGGAGAGTGGGGTTTTTTATTAATTTGGAAAAACGAATTTCATCCTGCAACTAAGTATCCGGCCGGGCTTCGCTTTATCAACGCAGAGGTTTTTCAACAGCTTACTCACTTCCCGCCTGATATGGTTGAGAAAAATTCTGAAGTAAATTACCTGCACAATCAGGCGTTGGTCAATACGTTTGAAAAAGAGTGGCAGGAATACACCCATTAAATGATTTCGCGCAGAAAATTTATTGCTCAATCATTAGCCACGGTGGCAGCCGGCAGCGCACTGACGCACCTGAGTTCTTGCAATGAAAAAAAAATCATCACGGGTAGCACGAATGGACCCAACGCAGCACTCGGGCATCGACTGCGTAACCTAACTGATCAGCATCCGCGAAAGCAAATAAAAAAAGATATCGTGATTGTAGGTGGCGGCATTGCTGGACTATCCGCAGCACGCATCCTCAAAAAAAACAATACAGATTTCACCTTACTGGAATTGGAAGAGCATGTAGGTGGCAATTCCAGTTTTCGTACAAACGCACTCAGCGCGTATCCACTCGGTGCACACTATCTGCCATTGCCCAATCTGGACAATCACTCATTGCTTGAATTTTTAGAAGAGGTAGGTGTGATCACTCATTACGAAAAAGAAATTCCTCAATTCAATGAGCATTACCTCTGCTTTGATCCGAAAGAACGACTCTACATCAACGAGCATTGGCAGGAAGGCCTGATTCCACAAGACGGAGTACCATCCAGCGACCAGCAACAGATCGTTCGATTTCTGGAACAAATGGAAATGTGGCGCCACAAGTTGGGGCGCGATCAAAAGTATGCATTCAACATTCCGGTAGCCGAATCTTCAGCCGATCCGGAAATTCTGGCGCTCGATCAAATCTCCATGGATGCGTGGTTGCAAGCCAATCAGTTTACATCCACTTACCTCAATTGGTATGTGAACTATTGCTGTCTGGATGATTTTGGAAGTACCACACAGCACACTTCGGCCTGGGCAGGGTTGCATTACTTTGCATCCCGCAAAGGTGGAAAGGGATTTCACCTGAATCATGATGCGGTGCTTACATGGCCGGAGGGAAATGGCTGGCTGATGAATCGCTTACGCGAACCGGTTGCAGCACACATTCAATCGCAGTGTTTGGCTTCGAAGGTGCATGTGAACAAGCAAGAGGTTTCGGTGGTGTATTTTAATGAACTTGAAAATCAGTTTGAGGAGATCATCGCGCAGAAAGTAATCATGGCTACACCTCAGTTTATCAATCGTTATTTGATAGGTGATGTCGCTCGCACCGATTACGGAGCCTTTGAATACGCGCCTTGGATGGTGGCCAACCTTACGGTGAATGCCGATTTGCATGAAAAGCGAGGTGAACCATTGGCATGGGATAATGTAGTTTATGGAAGCAATTCGCTCGGTTATGTAAATGCGATGCATCAACATCTTGCTATGGCTTCGCCTAAAAAAGTGATTACATATTACAAACCCCTCAGCGAGTATCCTTATTCGGCATCGCGACAGCAACTTCAAAAGCAAACATGGGAAAATTGGTTGCCATTGATTTTGGAAGACCTGAAGAGACCTCATCCTCAATTAAAAGAACATGTAGAAGAAGTTTCGGTGCGGCATTGGGGACACGGTATGATCAGTCCCCGGCCGGGCTTCATGGCAAGCGATGCCCGCAGAATGGCACAACGGCCTATAGCCGATAGAATCTTTTTTGCGCACTCTGATTTGAGTGGCATTTCTATCTTTGAAGAAGCCTTCTATTGGGGCACCAAAGTCGCTAATGAAATGGTATCTGGTTCATGAAGCTATTGGCCAATCAACCGTGGTTACGTAGCCCCTCACAGGAGACATTTCTGATTTTGTTGCCTCCGGTGGCACCCATTATTTTATTGCTGGCCTTCCCTAATTATTTCCACACGCATGGCTTCGTCTCCAGCGGTTGGTGGGTAGTGCTGGTGATGGGCATCGATGTTTCGCATGTGTACAGCACCACCTTTCGGTTTTATTGGGAGCCGCAGTTGTTTGAGCAATACAAGCGCCATCTTATCATCACCCCAATTGTGGCCTTTTTGATCGGTTGGTTTTTATACAGCATTGATGCACTAGTCTTTTGGAGGGTGATGGCCTATGTGGCAGTGTTCCATTTCATCCGTCAGCAATATGGATTTATGCGTCTCTATTCGCGCAAAACAAAATCTTCCTCTGCCGAGCGTGCCATTGATAGCCTTGCCATTTACACAGCCACCATTTACCCCATTGTGTATTGGCATCTACACAAAACCGGAGAATTGAATTGGTTCGTGGAAGGCGACTTCATCAATCTGTCATTCCTCAACTCGGCCGTGTTTGACTTTGGTTACGTTGCTGTAATTTTCATTTATCTCCTCAAGGAAATCAGGGCTACACTCTTGAGTAAAAGTTTCAATATCCCCAAAAACGCCATCGTAGTTGGCACCTTTCTATCTTGGTATGTGGGCATTGTATTGGCTGAAAATGACCTCACCTTTACGATGCTCAATGTGATTGCGCATGGAATACCCTATATGGCCCTAATCTGGATTTATGGAACTAAAAACAGGGTCAGTACCTGGAGATTCCCTCTTAAAGAGGTTACATTTTTTATGATCACATTATTGGCATTTGCTTATCTGGAGGAAGGAATTTGGGATGTATTGATCTGGAAAGATCATCCGGATGTATTTCCATTCCTTCAAGATATACCTCGGCCTGATTTGTGGCTGGTATCAATACTTGTTCCGATCCTTTCATTACCGCAAATTACCCACTATGTGATCGATGGCTTTATCTGGAAACTTTCTAAGCCTGCCGGCTAGAGTAATTACAACGGGTGTTTAGTAATTCTCTATAAGATTTATAGATAACCATTTGTTTAAAGCGATAAACTTTCTTTAAATTTAGATGCTAATCAATCAGCAGTTTTAACCAAAAAACAAAAACCACTTTAAACTCATTTGTGCTATGGCAAAAAAAGCAAAGAAGGCGGCCAAGAAAAAGGCAAAACCTGCGAAGAAAGCGGCTAAGAAATCAGCTAAAAAAGCAGTAAAAAAATCAGCTAAAAAAGTCACTAAAAAAGTGGCCAAAAAAGCAGTGAAAAAAGTTGTGAAAAAAGCAGCTCCCAAAAAGAAAGTAGTTGCTAAAAAACCTGCAAAGAAGAAGGTAGCTCCTAAGGCAGCCCCTGCCCCTGTGGCAGCGCCCGCACCGGTAGCAGCAGCGCAACCTGCGCCCGCACCGGTGGTAGCAGAGGCACCAGCCGCAGAATCGAGCGACAACTCAAGCAGCGGAATGTAATTCGAATTTGCCTAAGCAATTCGAAAAAGCGAGACATAAAGTTCTCGCTTTTTTTATGCTGGCTGATTGGGCAACCTTACGGTAAAGGTAGAGCCTTGCGCATAGGTGCTCGCGAATGAAATAGTGCCGTTGAGTTTCTCGGCAGCCTTGCGGGCAATATACAACCCCAGGCCATTCCCCTTGGATCGCTCATTAGCCCTGAAATACATTTCAAAAATGCGCGATTGATATTCCGGTAAAATTCCCTCACCATTATCCTGCACTTCAATAACCGCTTCTGATTCTGTAACCGTGATCGCGATTTTGACAAATGGATTTTCAGTAATCGCAAAGTGAACTGAATTCTCGATGATGTTTTCAATGATGATTTTTACCATAGCCGGATAAGACACAAAAGGAGCCAGTTGCTTAATCTCCTTGCGCACCTGAATGCCTTTGCGCCTAATGGACTCCGCCAATCCTTCTTCGGTTTCGCGTACCAATTCGTCCAGAAACACATCTTTATAAATCATCTGCTGCGAACCTACATCACTGATCGATTGAAGCTTTTGCAACATCTTATCCAAACTGCCGGCTGTTTCACTTACTTTTTCAAATAGCTCCAGCGACACAGGGTCTTTCACTGTAATCTTAGCCACACCGGCCAATCCCAAAAAAGTAGTGATGGGTCTTCTGAAATCGTGCGATGAGCGGTAAAAGAACGTATCTAATTCCTTATAGGCTTGCTTCAACTCGCTGGTGCGCACTTCTACTTTTTCTTCTAAACTTTTGTTGATGTTGGCAATCATATAGTTTGCCTCTTGCAGCTCTTCGGATTGGGCCTGAATTTCTTCCTGTTGCTCGCGCAATTCGCGGTTAGCCTTGCTCTTTTCTTTGTAGTAGCGATAGCCAATTAATCCGGCAATCAGCATTAAAAAAATGCCGGTGGCCGCGGAAGCAATAATCCAATTTTTGCGCGATAGCTCTGCTTGCTGAAACTGCAGTTGATTTTGTTGCGAGAGTTGTTTTTCATTCAGCAGCTCAATGTCTTTCTCTTTCTTCTCCGTGTTGTAGAGTGCTTCGGCTTCGGCAAGCTTCATGGCGCTGGTTTGCGAAAAGATGCTATCGGTCAATTGCTGATAGACTTTTTGCAACTCAAATGCCTTCCGATAATTGCCCTGTTGCTCGTGAAACAAAATCAGCGATGCAATATTGTTTCTTTTCAGGAGTGGCGAACCGACTTGATCAGCCAACCAATCTGCTTTGTTGATGTAGGCTAAGGCATCGGTGTATTGACTTAACTTAATCAGCAAGCGCGACATCGAAATATAGGATAGCGCGAGGTTCTGATTGTTACCCGTTTTTTCCTCCATGAGGGTTGACTTTTTCTGGTATTCTAAAGCAAGATGAAGTTGCTTTCTATCTTCATAAACGAGGGAGATATTAAAAAGCGATGCGGCAATCCCCGCCTCATATCGAATGCGTTCACGTATCTGCAATGCCATTTCATGTTCCTGAATGGAACGGTCGTAGTTTTTCAATAATAGGTAAGTAAGTCCCTTTACATTGTGGCAGTTAGCAATGCCCTTTTCATCGCCAATATTGGTTCGGATCCGGAGAGAGAGGTCGGCATATTCAATCGACTTAACAAAATCGCGCTGGTCTTTTTTGATCCAAGCCAGTTCGCTGTAAATCGTGGCTGTTTCCGCTTGCAAACCCAATCGTTCGCTTATTTTCAATGCTTTGAAGAGGTAATCCGCGGCTACGTCAAACTGCGAGGTTTCTTCATAAACTTGCCCAATTTGGATGAGTACTTTTACATACTGAGGCGGGAAAACATATTTCTCCGTAATCTTCAACGCTTGAAATCCATACTCAAGAGCCGATGCATAATCGCTGCGTAGGTAAGCCAAATCAGCTTTGTTTAATTTGCACATGATCTGATGATAGTAATCTTCCAATTGATAAGAAGCATCACACATCTTTTCATAATATGAGTTGGACACCTCAAACTTGAGCAGGTTTTTATAGGCTTGACCATAAATGCTCCAAACATCCATTTGCACATACTTATTGGTGCGCATGCCATCGGTAAGGTATTGGCTGGCAGAATCCAACACTGCAATGGCTTCTTCATTTTTCCACTGCAACACATAAACAGAACCAATATTCTTGTAGATAGTCGCTCGATCGGGTGTGCTCAGTTGGGTGAATTTTTTGAAGCCCATTCGATAGAAATAAAGCGCAGAGTCGTAGAAGGCCTGATCGCGGTAGCAATTGCCCAACAAAACCCAATTGTAAACTTCGTCCGAAAAAGCATCTTTCACTTTCACCTGATCTGAAAGTCGATAGTAATGAATAGCCTCTTTAAAGCGAGATCTACTGGAATAGCCAAGGCCCACCATGGTATAACTAATCTTCAACCCTTTGTCATAAGCTGATTTTTTGGCGAGCATCAAAGCTTCTTTCGCATAAGTAGATGCCAGACTATCATCATAATCGTAATACTGGTAAGCCAATTGATTAAGCGCATCTACCCGCTGCGCTGTAGTGAGGCGTGAGTTTTGCAAAACAACCTTAAGACTGTCTTTTGTATCCGGCTGCGCAAACAGGCTGCCTGCCTGCAAGATCATCAACAACAGCCATACATTCAGTTTAAGTTTCATGGGGGAGCGGACAATCAAATTACAAAAACTAATTGAAGTTACCAGCAGTTGAACTGATTGGCAAAATGAGTGTTATTTATGAGGTAAAAAAACTACTTTTATAGGAATACCTATTATGAGCCGTTTCCGTCTAAAAAGTTGGTTGTCGCTGTCTGACTTGCAGCGCGAAAAAACGAAAGACTATCGAAATATTGTGATCATTCAGATCATTATTGTTTCAGCCGGGCTAATCCTTTCTGAGCCGGTATTAAAAGATCCAAGAAGCGAAATTTCAAAACTGATCATTACTATTTTTTCCTTTTTTGCTGCTACCTATGCATTTCTTCAGTGGGATTTACTCCGGAATTTTACCAATAACCGCGTATTAATCATTGGGATATTGGTGGCTCTAGGACTCACTATCTTCACGGGCATTCTGGGCGAATTCCCGTATTATCAAATCATCGAAATCTCCAACCGTCAGGCATATCTCTTATTCTTGCATGGAGTGCTTTTCCCGATTGAATTAACCGTTATCAGCTTTGCGGTACACGATCTTTTTTCCGGAGACTATCTTACGCCTGACAAACTGTGGGGCGCTGCCTGCATATTTTTGATGATCGGTATCTCCTTTGGAAGTTTGTACGATTTGATTTCGATTGCTTCACCCGGTAGCTTGGGCACAACCATTGAACTTGGATTTCCAAATTATGCCGAATGTGTAACCTACAGCTTTAGCATTTTAGGCGGCATCGACTCCGGTTTACAACCTTCACGGCTCATTCGAAACATTAGCATTTTGGAAGCCGTGTGGGGCGGGTTGTATGGCATGCTGATCATCGGCAAGTTACTCGGCTTACCGCGAAAAGAATCATCCACTGAAAACAATTAAACTATGAATAACAGTAAACTCCCGTTCATCATCCTTGGTATAGTCGCATTCTTTGTAGTGCTGGCGCTCTCCTCTAGTTTATTCTTCACTATCGAAGCCACCGAGCGCGCGATTGTCTTCTACCCCTTTGGCAACGGCCTTGACAAAAACGATGTCATAGGCCCGGGAACCCACATGAAAGCGCCATGGAACGATGTGTACATTTACAAAGTCAATGAAACATCGTCTGATGAAAAAATGGATGTGCTCGATAAAAATGGTTTGTCTATTCATGTTGATATCACCATTCGCTTTTATCCAATTCCCAATAAAATCGGCTTTATTCATGAACAGTTCACCAAAGAGTATGTTAATGTTTTAGTTGTTCCCGAAGTCCGGTCTACCGTTCGTCAAGTAATGGGTAGATACACAGCCGAAGAGATTTACTCCACCAAACGTGCTGAAGTAGAAACCGCCATTACCACGGAAACCGAAAAAATTTTGAACGTGAATAATGTGAAAGCCACTGCTGTGTTGATTCGTTCAATCGAACTTCCTGAGCAAATCAAAACAGCCATCGAAAACAAACTACAACAACAACAAGAATCGCTCGCTTACCAATATCGCCTCGATAAAGAAAAAAGCGAAGCGGAACGAAAGCGCATTGCAGCCGAAGGAGAATCGCGCGCCAATAACATTATCAACAATAGTTTAACTGACAAGCTGTTGAAAATGAGGGGCATAGAAGCCACCCTCGAGCTATCCAAATCACCCAACACAAAAGTAATTGTGATCGGTTCGGGCAAGGACGGAATGCCGCTGATCCTCGGCAATAACTAAATATGCAACACTATTTTTTTCTCATCAGTCTACCATTTATCTTTAAAACCAAAGCTTAAAACTAATTCGTATGGCGAAAACCGCAGATCTGATTATAGACGGAAAAACGTACAAACTACCCATTGTAGAAGGCACCGAAAATGAAGTAGCTGTAGACATCAGCAATCTTCTGGAGGAGGCTGGTGTTATCACCCTCGACTTTGGTTACAAAAATACCGGAGCGACCAAAAGTGCCATCACCTTCTTAGATGGTGACAAAGGAATTTTGCGCCACCGTGGTTATTCCATTGAAGATTTGGCAGCCAAATCTTCGTTTCTGGAAGTTGCCTACCTGTTGATTTTTGGCGAACTGCCTATGCAAGATCAACTGGATAAGTTCTCGAATGACATCAAGCGTCACACCATGGTGCACGAGGACATCAAAAAGATTTTGGACGGCTTCCCGTCATCATCACACCCGATGGGCGTGCTGGCTTCTATGTTCTGCGCTCAAACCGCATTTTACCCCGAATCATTAGATCCCAATCGCTCAGCCGAAGGTGTTTATTTAAGCATCGTTCGCTCATTGGCTAAAATGCCAACATTCGCAGCGTGGGCCTATAAAAATGCTATGGGGCATCCGGTTAATTATCCGGACAACTCATTGAACTATACCGCTCGCTTCTTGAAAATGCTTTACGCACTTCCTGCCGAGCAGTACGAAGTAGATCCTGTTGTAGCCGATGCATTGGATAAGTTGTTAATCCTTCATGCCGACCATGAACAAAATTGTTCAACCTCTACGGTTCGCATTGTAGGTTCTTCCAAGGCCAGCATCTATTCATCTATTTCTGCCGGTATCAATGCCCTGTGGGGACCTTTGCATGGCGGTGCTAACCAAGAAGTAATTTTGATGCTCGAAGCAATTCGTAAAGATGGTGGTGACACTGAAAAATGGATTAACAAAGCAAAAGACAAAAACAGTGGCTTCCGCCTCATGGGCTTCGGTCATCGTGTTTACAAAAACTTTGACCCGCGCGCCAAAATCATTAAGAAAACTGCTGATGACGTGTTAAACAAACTCGGAGTTAATGATCCGGTTCTGGATATCGCGTTGAAACTAGAAGAAGTTGCTTTGCGCGATCCTTACTTCATCGAACGCAAGTTGTATCCAAACGTAGACTTCTACTCAGGTATCATCTACCGTGCCTTAGGCATTCCGGTAGATATGTTTACCGTGATGTTCGCGATGGGTCGCTTGCCCGGCTGGATTGCTCAGTGGAAAGAATTGCGCGAGAACAAAGAGCCTATTGGTCGTCCTCGTCAGATTTACACTGGTCAGAATTTAAGAGAATACGTTCCGATCGAAAAGAGATAGGTAAATTATTACTAACCTTAAGTCCATTGCCTAAAACACAATGGACTTTTATTTTTTTTAACATGGCATTACTAGACGATTTTAATGCGGCTGTCGCTCAATCTAAAGAGTTGACGAAGCGCCCTTCCAATGAAGAACTGCTGGATTTATATGCTCTGTTCAAACAAGCTACCGATGGCGATGTAACTGGCGAGCGCCCCGTTGGTTTTGATTTTAAAGGAATTGCCAAGTTTGATGCGTGGGCTTCTAAAAAAGGCATATCCAAAGATCAAGCCATGACAGATTACGTAGCCTTGATGAGTAAGCTGCGTGAGGCATACGCTTAGTCGCTTTACCGCTTCATTGTCCAAAAATCCATGAATCTTTTTTATCTGCCCGGCATAGCCGATGGAATCCATTACCTTGATGTAGAAGAATCGCGGCATGCTGTGAAAGTACTGCGGATGGAAGCTGGGGATGAAATTACACTGGCAGATGGAAAAGGAACATGGTACTACGCTCGCATCAAAAATGCCGATGCCAAAAAATGCATATTCGATGTCCTCGAGAAAAAGTATTTCCCCAAAAGGGACTACTCCATCCATCTGGCCATTGCTCCCACCAAAAATTCCGACCGCATCGAATGGTTGGTGGAGAAAAATGTAGAGATGGGCATTGATGAAATCAGCTTTATGCAATGCCAAACCTCCGAACGAAAAAACGTAAATATCGAGCGGATCGAAAAAATTGCTATAAGCGCCATGAAGCAATCACAACAAGCATGGCTGCCGGTGATTCATCCATTAAAACCCTTCCGGGAAATTATTCAACAACAAGCCGATCAAAAATTTATTGGTTATGTGGATGCCACTAATCCCCATCATTTAAAAGCATTGGCTCAACCCAAAAAGAAATACCTTATTCTGATTGGCCCTGAGGGTGATTTTTCAAACGAAGAGCTGGAACTATCCCAGAAAAATGGATTTGAAAAAATAAGCCTCGGAGCCAACCGCCTGCGAACCGAAACGGCCGGAATGGTAGCTTGCCAGGTTCTACACTTTATCAACAGCTAAGAAAAGAATCACTAAATTCGAGGCTTGAATATGTAATGCCATGTCAGCTTCCGAAGCGAAAGAAAAAATACAAGCGCTGAGTGATCAGATCAATTATCACAACCATCTCTATTACAATCAAAACAAATCAGAGATTAGCGATTTTGAATTCGATCAACTGCTCCGAAGCTTGATCGATCTTGAAAATCAGTTTCCCGAATGGAAGCAACCCGATTCTCCTACTCAACGCGTGGGTGGCACCATCACCAAAGAATTTGAAAACGTAGTTCATCAATATCCGATGCTCTCGCTGGGCAACACCTACTCTACCGAAGAGTTATTGGAATTTGACGCCAGAGTAGCCAAAGGATTGGAAGGAGAAGCCTACGAATATTTTTGTGAATTGAAATTCGATGGTGTTTCCATCAGTTTGATTTACGAAAATGGAATGCTGGTAAAAGGCATCACGCGCGGTGATGGGGTGCGTGGCGACAATGTAATTGCCAATGTAAAAACCATTCGCACGCTGCCCTTGAAAGTAAAAGAGACAACCCCTGAGCGCTTTGAAGTGCGCGGAGAAGTTTTTCTTTCGAAAGAAGTGTTCAAACAACTCAACAAAGAGCAAGAAGATATTGGCGAAGAAACCTACGCCAATGCGCGCAACACAGCTTCCGGAACTTTAAAAATGCAAGACAGTGCTGAAGTAGCGAAGCGCAAACTCGATTGCTATCTCTATTATTTATTAGGCGAAGATTTGGATGTCGCTACACACGAAAAAGCTATTCATCAATTGGAAAAGTGGGGCTTTCAGGTTTCGCCTACGTATCAGAAATGCAGCACAATTCAAGATGTGATCAATTATATCGCAACGTGGGAAAAGAAAAGAGCCGACCTTCCGCTCGAAACGGATGGCGTAGTGATCAAAGTAAATAGTCTCGCGCAACAGCAACGACTCGGTGCAACGGCTAAAGTACCACGGTGGGCGATCTCCTATAAATACAAAGCGGAAAGCATCAGCACACGACTCAATGGTATTACCTATCAAGTGGGAAGAACAGGAGCTGTTACTCCGGTTGCTGAATTAGAACCTGTACTGTTGGCCGGAACTACGGTCAAACGAGCCTCGTTACACAATGCCAACGAAATTGTACGATTGGATTTACACTTAGGCGATTTTGTTTTTGTAGAAAAGGGTGGTGAAATAATTCCGAAAGTAACTGGGGTGGATTTAGCCAAACGAACCGCCTCATCAGAATCCATTGTATACATTACAAATTGTCCGGAATGCGGAACGGAATTGATCCGCAAAGAGGGCGAAGCGAATCACTATTGCCCGAATGATGTTGGTTGCCCTCCACAGATCAAAGGCAAGGTGGAGCACTTCATTCAGCGCAAAGCAATGGATATTGATTCGCTGGGCGAGCAAACCATTCGTCAGTTGTTTGATTTAGGATTGGTAAAAACACCGGCTGATCTGTATGATTTGAAGAAAGAAGATTTGCTACGCTTGGATAAAGTGAAAGAAAAATCAGCTCAGAATATGTTGGCCGGTATTGAAGCTTCAAAGGCAGCTCCATTCGAAGCCGTGCTTTTCGCCATCGGCATACGCTTTGTTGGAAAAACAGTAGCTGAAAAGTTAGCCGGTTATTTTAAGAACATGGATAATCTGGCGAAAGCCACTTACGAACAACTACTGGAGGCCCCTGAAGTTGGCGAAAAAATTGCGGCCAGCTTGATTCAGTATTTTCAATCCGAAGAAAATCAACGCGAAGTGCAGCGCCTGAAGGCAGCGGGTTTGCAAATGGAATCGAGTGAACAACAGCCCACTTTACTGAGTAATCAATTAGATAACCACTCTTTTGTCATTTCAGGCACCTTCGAAAATTACGAACGCGATCAGTTGAAGGATATTATTCTTGCCAACGGTGGGCGCGTGCTTTCCAGTGTCTCCGGAAAATTGGATTACCTGCTGGCGGGTGACAATATGGGACCTTCAAAGTTGGAAAAAGCCCAAAAGTTGGGAGTAAAAATCATCAGCCTGGCCGAATTTGAACAAATGTTGAAAGGATGATGCGAATTATCCCCTATTGAATTTGTAGTTATAAATAGTGAATTTGCCAAATGTTTAAACTGAACTTCCTGAAGATGCGAACCCGCTCGGCCTTGCGAAACAACAAGAGCCTGCGCGCAAGCATCCCCTACCAGCAAGCCCAATCCATTGGTATTATTTTTACGGTAGAAGACAAACAGAAGCACGCTGACATCAAGGCATTTATTCACCAACTGGAACAGGATGGCAAAAAAGTGAAAGTGCTGGAGTTTCTTCCGAAGAAAAAAGAGAACTACGAATTTCTATTTGATTTTTTCACCATCGAGGATTTATCTTTTTGGGGTTCCATTAAATCAGATGCGGCTACACGTTTCTCTGAAACACCATTTGACTTCTTATTCAATATCGATACTATTTCGCATCCATTGATACTTGGATTATTGGCCCGCAGCAAGGCACATTGCCGTGTGGGAAAATTCAATGAGCCTGAAAGTCCCTATTTTGAATTCATGATTGAACAAAATGGCACGACTAAAGGTTTGATCGATACGATGTACAAATACACCAAGCAACTTCGCTAATACGCAATGATTCAATCCAAAAAACTATTCGGCACCGGAGTGGCACTCGTAACGCCATTTTATGAAGATGGACAAATCGATTTTGCTTCCTTAAAAAAGTTACTGACCCATACTGCCAAAGGTGTAGATTATTATGTGGTGATGGGGACTACAGGCGAATCGGCCACCCTTACCAAAGAAGAAAAAAGCAGTGTCTTAAAGTTTGTGATCGCACACAATTCAAAGAAACTGCCGATTGTGTATGGCATTGGCGGAAACAATACCCAGCATGTAATTGATGAAATTCGTTCAACGGATTTGAGTGGTGTGGATGCATTGCTTTCGGTAAGCCCCTACTACAACAAGCCTTCGCAGGAAGGCATCTACCAACATTTTGTAGCGGTAGCGAATGCAAGTCCCCTGCCGATTATTCTTTACAATGTGCCGGGGAGAACGGCCTCTAACATGAGTGCAGCCACTACCTTGCGTCTGGCAAAACACAAGATGATTATTGGAATCAAGGAGGCATCCGGAAACTTGGAGCAGTGCCTTCAAATCGCCAAAGAAAAACCAGCCGACTTTCTATTGATTTCCGGTGACGACATGCTTACCCTTCCGATCTATTCCATCGGTGGCGAAGGTGTGATCTCCGTATTGGCGAATGCCTATCCGGTAGTGTTCAAAAAAATGAAGGAGTTCGCTTTTGTCGGCAACTACAGAAAAGCAAAAACAGAGGCTTTTAAGTTGATTGATATAAACAGCCCGATGTACGAAGAAGGAAATCCGGTAGGATTGAAACACTTGCTAAGTTTATTGAAAATCGGAAATGGCCAAGTGCGACTGCCGTTGGTGAAAGCTTCCAACAGTTTGCAAAAAAAGATCGATCTGATCACAGCTAAGAAACAAAATCAAAAGTCTCCATAAAGCAAAAACCCGGCTTGACCGGGTTTTTTATTTCTATTGGTTCATTGAGGAATTAATCGCCACCACCGCTCACCGTCACTTCGTAGTTGGTAAACATCGAAGAGTAGTATTCGCGGTTCATGCGTGCGATGTTCGTAATCTTAATGGACTTCGGACACTCAGCCTCGCACGCTTTTGTATTCGTACAAGCACCAAAGCCCTCTTCATCCATTTGAGCAACCATTTTTTCAACGCGCTCTTTGCGCTCAGGTTGTCCTTGAGGCAACAATGCATATTGCGAAACTTTCGCACTCACAAATAACATAGCTGAAGCATTTTTACAAGCTGCCACGCAAGCACCACAACCAATACAAGCCGCAGCATCCATCGCTTCATCCGCTACTTTTTTAGGAACCGGAATGGCATTTCCATCCGGCACGCCACCCGTATTGACTGAAACATATCCACCGGCTTGTTGTATCCTGTCAAACGCTGAACGATCTACCACCAAATCCTTTACAACAGGAAAGGCTGCCGCACGCCAAGGCTCGATGGTGATGGTTTCGCCATCTTTAAACGAACGCATGTGCAATTGACAGGTAGTTGTTTGCAAAGGCCCATGTGGGCGACCATTGATATACAAACTGCACATACCGCAAATGCCTTCCCGGCAGTCATGGTCAAAGTGAACAGGTTCTTCACCTTTTTTCACCAGCCCTTCATTCAGTACATCCAGCATTTCCAAAAAGGACATATCAGGCGACACATGGTCATGAACGTACGTCTTAAATTCACCTTTGCTGCTGTTATTTTTTTGTCTCCAGATTTTCAGTGTCAGTTTCATATTTTCAGAGTTAATCGTTATTTGGTTAATCGTTAATAGGATGTGTCGCCACGAATAACTATTAACTTTTCATCTATTAACTATTTATAGCTTCTCTGCGATGGTTTCACAAACTCGTAAACAAGTGGGTCTTTATGCAAAGCTTGCTGCTCGCCTTCGCCCTTATATTCCCAGGCAGAAACGTAGAAGAAGTCTTTGTCATTGCGCAAAGCTTCTCCATCCATTTGCGATTCTTCGCGGAAATGTCCTCCACAAGACTCAGAGCGATTCAGCGCATCATCCACCATCAACTCACCCAGTTCAATAAAGTCAGCAACGCGGTTGGCTTTTTCCAACTCCATATTCAACTCATTTCCGCTGCCCAGCACATTCACATTTGTCCAAAACTCTTTCTTGATATCTTGAATGATTTGCTTGGCTTTCTTCAAACCACTTTCGCTTCGGCTCATGCCGCAATACTCCCACATGGTTAAACCTAGTTCGCGATGTAATTGGTCAACCGTCTTCTTGCCTTTAATCGACAATAATTTTTCCTGACGCTCTGTTACCAATTTTATTGATTCTGCAAATGCAGGGTGATTGGTATCTACTTTGTCTTTCCATCCGATAGTTGCTAAATAATCACCTAAAGTATATGGAATAACGAAGTAACCATCGGCCAATCCTTGCATCAAGGCGCTGGCGCCAAGTCGGTTGGCTCCGTGATCGCTGAAGTTACACTCGCCTAATGCATACAAACCGGGAACGGTGGTCATTAAATTATAATCTACCCATAGCCCGCCCATGGTGTAGTGCACCGCAGGGTAAATCATCATTGGCATCGTATAAGGATCATCACCTGTAATCTGTTTATACATGTCAAACAAGTTGCCGTATTTGGCTTCAATTACTGCACGGCCATCGCGCTTGATCGCATCGGCAAAATCCAAAAACACGGCAAGTCCTGTAGCTCCCACACCACGGCCCTCATCGCACACATACTTGGCGTTGCGTGATGCTACGTCACGGGGAACTAAGTTTCCAAACGAAGGATATTTTCTTTCAAGGAAGTAATCACGATCGGATTCAGGAATAGAAGCTGCGTCTTTCGCTTTCAAACCTTTCTTGGCTTCTTTCGGAACCCACACTCGTCCATCATTACGCAACGATTCAGACATCAGCGTAAGCTTGGATTGGTGATCTCCTGAAACAGGAATACAAGTAGGGTGAATTTGCGTGAAACAAGGGTTTGCAAAATAGGCTCCTTTCTTGTGTGCGCGCCATGCCGCTGTTACGTTGCTTCCCTTAGCATTGGTAGACAAGAAAAACACGTTGCCGTACCCACCGGTGCAAAGCAACACTGCGTGTGCACTGTGTGATTCGATTTTGCCGGTCACTAAATCACGGGTAACAATACCTCTCGCCTTTCCATCTACAACCACCACATCGAGCATTTCGGTGCGGTTGTACATTTTCACTTTGCCATTCGCAATTTGGCGATTGAGCGCAGAGTAAGCACCCAATAACAATTGTTGTCCGGTTTGACCACGAGCATAAAACGTTCTGGAAACTTGCGCACCACCAAACGAACGGTTTGCAAGTGTTCCGCCATATTCACGAGCGAATGGCACACCTTGCGCCACACATTGGTCGATGATGTTTACACTCACCTCCGCCAAACGATGCACATTAGCTTCGCGAGCGCGATAATCTCCTCCTTTAATAGTATCGTAAAAGAGACGGTACACGCTGTCTCCATCATTTTGATAATTCTTGGCTGCGTTAATACCACCTTGTGCAGCAATCGAATGGGCACGTCTTGGGCTATCCTGAAAACAGAAAGCCTTCACATTATAGCCTAGTTCGCCCAGCGATGCAGCAGCTGAAGCTCCGGCTAATCCGGTGCCCACTACAATTACATCGTACTTGCGTTTATTTGCGGGGTTAACCAACTTCAGGTTAAACTTATGTTTACTCCATTTTTCGGCCAATGAGCCTTCGGGAATCTTTGAATCAAGCGCCATATTAGTTTCTTGAAAGTCTTGTTAAATGAATTAATGAACCCAGTTGAGATAAATCGCGATTGGCATTAAAGCAAAAATCAGGGGAACAGCAATTGCGAAAGCTGTTCCAACGAAATTAATAATCGAGTTGTATCGCTGATGATTGAGGCCAAGTGTTTGAAACGCACTCCAAAAGCCATGCAATAAATGCCAAGCCAGCGAAATACAACCAACCACATAAAGAGCAACAATCAATGGTTGTGAGAAGATGTCTAACATCATTTGGTAGAGATTCAGTTCTTCTCCTGTAGCAAATTGATTGGAACGGTTGGGAATCCAGAAATGGGCTGTGTGCATAATTAAGAAGAGAAGCAAGAGCGTGCCCAATAACCCCATGCTGCGGCTGTACCAAGTGCTTTTTGGAGAAGGAGCTTCGACCTGATAGCGAACAGGGCGAGAGTCTCTGTTTTTCTTAATGAGCAGAAGTCCCTGAAAGATGTGGATCAGAAAACCTGCCACCAAGCCAATTTCGAGGGTGCGGATAACCGGATTTGTGCCCATGAAATGACCCCAGTGTGAAAATGTAACACCTCCATCATTCAAAAAAATCATTGCATTGATCGTGCAATGGATAATTAAAAATGTAATGAGGAAGAGGCCGGTAAGCGCCATGATCATTTTCTTACCGATTGAACTTGTTATTAGTCGTGAGAACCAATTCATATGTGTTGGTCTGGTTTGGTATTTATTAGGAAACCAAAAATACTCCGCAAAGTTTTACCAAACAATAAACTTTTGAAATAGCCCCGTTTTGGCAAGGCAATTCGTCAAAGCACACATAATTAATCACAGTCGAAAGTTAAACACCAGGCCTCGTGGGCCTGATGTCAACCTGCCATTGAAGGCATTCGGGGGGAATACAATGAATTAATATCAGCTTAGCTCAAACAGAACTACGATCAGGGCGATCGTGGCCACCATTGTCAGAAGAAACCATTCTTTCTTCACAAAGGTCAGAATACTGTCAAGCACGGTTTTCATAAGAATTAAGTTGAACATGTCAGCTATAGTGCTAAAGGCATACCTAATTTTTAGGATGTATGATAATCAGTTACTTACAAGATTGAGGTTCTCAAAAAAGTCCATTTATTGGCCGCACAATCCAGAATTGGGACGGTTGGCTCATTGATGGTTTAGTCCTACTTTTACAGGCTTCAACCACTTCAGCATGTATTTGATTTTTGATACGGAAACCACGGGGCTTCCTAGAAATAAAAACGCACCTCTCACCGATTTTGAAAACTGGCCTCGTCTCGTTCAGCTAGCTTGGCAACTGCACGATGGCAAAGGCAAACTGATCTCTCAAAAAAACTTCATCATCAAACCGGATGGCTTTGATATCCCTTTCAAAGCAGAACAAGTTCATGGTATCTCTACGCAACGTGCTTTAGAAGAAGGCCATAACTTGACTGAAGTGCTTCGTCAATTCAATGTTGATGTCGGAAAGACCAAAGCATTAGTGGGGCATAATATCGAATTTGATATTTCTATCATTGGCGCGGAATTGTTGCGCAATGAATTGAGCAGCGACTTATTTATGTCGCTGCAAAAAATTGATACCGGCATCGCGTCCACCGAGTTTTGTCAACTTCCCGGAGGGATGGGCGGCAAATTGAAAATGCCCCGCCTACATGAGTTGTACGAAAAACTCTTTGGTACCGGATTTGAAGATGCGCATGATGCAGCTTATGACGTAGACGCCACCGCAAAGTCATTTTTCGGACTACTACAACGGAAGGTTGTTGAAACGGTAGATGGTACCGATGCCAATGATATTCAGTACGAAGCGCCTAAGCTGGATGCCGGTAATTCTACCAAGCGCGCCAAAGCGAAAGGAGTTGATTATAGCGAAGTCAATGAAATTGAACTCACCGACAAGCCATTTTATCATTTGCATGTTCACTCGCAATACTCTGTATTGCAAGCCGTGCCCGATGTGGCTGAGTTGATTGCCAAAGCCAAAGCCTTACAAATGGATGCCATTGCTATGACCGACTTTGGCAATATGTATGGCGCATTCAAATTTGTAAGCGAAGCACTAAAGAACAACATCAAGCCGATTGTCGGTTGTGAATTTTACGTTTCAGAAGAACGCAAAACCCTCAAGTTTACAAAAGACAATCCGGATAAAAGATATCAGCAAGTACTGCTTGCAAAAAACAAAACGGGGTATCAGAATTTAGCCAAGTTGAGTTCGCTCGGGTTCATAGAAGGATTATACGGCATCTATCCGCGAGTTGACAAAGCGTTGATTGCTCAATATAAAGAAGGTGTGATTGCCACTACCGGAAGTCTGGCGGGTGAGGTTCCCTATTTGATTTTACATGTGGGTGAGCGCCAAGCTGAAGAAGCCTTCAAATGGTGGCATCAGTTGTTTGGCGATGACTTTTATATAGAACTCAACCGCCACAACATGCCCGAAGAAGATCGGGTAAACGAAACGTTGCTCAAGTTTGCCAAAAAGTATAACGTCAAATATTTTGCCGCGAACGAATGCTTCTATTTAGAAAAAGAAGAGTCGAACGCACACGATGTTTTGTTGTGCATTAAAGAAGGCGAATTTCAGTCTACTCCTATCGGCACAGGTCGCGGCACACGCTATGGTTTGCCGAACAACCAATTCTACTTTAAAACGCAAGAGGAAATGAAAACCCTCTTCCGCGATTTGCCGGAGGCCATTGAAACCATCAGTGAGATTGTCGATAAAATTGAAAAGTATGAACTGAAGCGCAATGTGTTGCTGCCGAAGTTTCAAATTCCTAGCGAGTTTTCCACCGAAGATGAATATCTCCACTACCTTACATACGAGGGTGCGAAGCGCAGGTATCCGGAGATCACACCAGAAATAAAAGAACGCATTGATTTTGAATTAGAGACTATCAAAAAAACCGGTTATCCCGGCTACTTCCTGATTGTACAAGATTTCACTTCAAAGGCGCGTGAGATGGGCGTTTCAGTTGGACCTGGTCGTGGATCGGCAGCCGGATCGGCTGTAGCCTACTGCATCGGTATCACGAATGTAGACCCGATTGCCTACGATTTACTGTTCGAGCGTTTCTTGAATCCGGATCGCGTTTCACTTCCCGATATTGATATTGACTTTGATGATGAAGGGCGCGATAAAGTGCTGCAATATGTGATTGAAAAATACGGTCACAATCAGGTAGCACAAATCATCACCTACGGCACCATGGCTGCCAAATCATCTATTCGCGATTGCGCGCGTGTGATGGAATTGCCATTGACGGAATCCAATAACATTGCCAAACTTGTACCCGAGCGCCCTGGCACTTCATTAGCGAAAGCGTTCGAAGAAGTAAAAGAATTGAACGACCTGAAAAAAGGCACCGACTTGAAAGCACAAGTGTTAAAGCAAGCGGTGATTTTAGAAGGTTCGCTTCGCAACACGGGCACCCACGCTTGCGGAGTTATCATCACACCCGATGATCTGACCAAATTCGTTCCAGTTTCTACAGCGAAAGATTCGAACATGCTGGTCACGCAATTCGACAACAGCGTGGTAGAAAGCGCGGGCATGTTGAAGATGGACTTTTTAGGTTTAACAACGCTTACCATCATCACCACCGCTATTCGTAATATCAAAAAGCGTCAGGGCATTGATATTGATATTGATAAAATTCCACTCACCGATCCGAAAACGTATCAGCTCTATCAACGAGGCGAAACCACCGGCACGTTCCAGTTCGAATCGGATGGTATGCAAGCGTACCTGAAAGGTTTGAAACCGGATAAGTTCGAAGACTTAATTGCCATGAACGCCTTGTATCGTCCGGGCCCGATGGAATACATTCCCAACTTCATTGCACGGAAGCATGGTCGTGAACCAATCAAATACGACTTGCCCGAGATGGAAGAGTATTTGAAGGACACCTACGGAATTACTGTTTATCAAGAGCAGGTGATGTTGCTGTCGCAGAAGCTTGCCAACTTTTCGAAAGGCGATGCGGACGTGCTGCGGAAAGCGATGGGTAAAAAGCAGAAAGACGTGCTCGACAAGATGAAGAGCAAGTTCATTGAAGGTTGTAAAAAGAACAATCACGATGAACAGATTGCCGAGAAAGTGTGGAAAGACTGGGAAGCTTTTGCACAATATGCTTTCAATAAATCGCACTCTACTTGTTATTCATTAGTAGCCTATCAAACTGCTTATCTGAAAGCAAATTATCCGGCTGAATACATGGCCGCGGTACTCACGCATTCACAAAGTAATTTAGATAGTGTCACTTACTTTATTGAAGAATGTCGCAAGCAAAATATTGAAGTGTTGGGGCCACACGTGAACGAATCAGGCGTGTATTTTGAAGTAAACAAAGAAGGGCAAATTCGATTTGGGCTTGGAGCGATTAAAGGAGCAGGCGATGCAGCCGTTGAATCGATCATACAAGAGCGCGATGCGCGCGGCCCCTACAAAGATTTGTTTGATTTTGCTAAGCGATTGAATCAACGGGCCGTCAACAAAAAAACGTTTGAATGTCTTGCTCTTTCCGGTGCGTTTGATTGTTTTACCGAATACCATCGCAGACAATACATTGCCGCGAAAGAAGGCGATCTCTCTTTAACGGAGAAAGTAATTAAGTATTCTGCCAAATTGCAGCAAGAATCTCAAAGTGCTCAGGCAAGTTTATTTGGCAGCAGCACCGGCACACAAATGCCCTTACCGAAAGTAGATCCGATTGAGCCTTTCAGTGAAATCGAAAAATTACATTTTGAAAAGGAAGTAGTAGGAGTTTACATTTCCGGCCACCCATTGGACAATTTCAAATTTGAGATGGATGCTTTTTGCAATACTCCCGTTTCTGCGTTAAGCGAATTGGACGGAAACGAAGGTAAAGAATGTAAAATGGGAGGTATTGTGGCTTCGGTGGAACATCGAATGACTAAGACCGGGAGACCATTCGGCAAAATGTTCATTGAAGATTATAGTGGCAAAGCAGAAGTGGTTTTATGGAGCGATGACTATCTCAAATTCAAATCTTTTTTGATGCCGGGGCTCTTCTTATTTATTGAAGGGAATATTGTTAAAAAAGCGTGGGGCGATCAAAGCTTGGAATTCAAAATCCGCTCGATTGATTTGTTGAATGAATTGGCGAATAAAAAAGTGCAAGGCTTAGCGTTGCGCTTTACCGTACAAGACGTCAACAAAGACTTTATCGATTCGATCGATAAGATTTGTAAGAAAAATGCAGGTAATTCATCCATCAAAATGTTCCTGAAAGATGATTTTGACTCGATGCAGGCAGAGTTACTTTCAAGGTCAGGAAGAGTGAAAGCATCGAATCAACTGATCAACGAATTGAAAAAATGGGCCGAAGTAGGCGTAATCGGTGAAAAGCAAGATGTACGGTGGCTGACGGATCTAACGCCAAAAGTGACACAAAAAACAGAAGTTGGAACATTTTCTCCTACCTTTGTGTTGGACACTGTAGAATAATTAATGAACATATAAACACACTCTATATCATGGGAAAAACACTCGAACTTACCGATGCAACGTTTGATGAAACCTTAAAAAGCGACAAACCCGTTTTAGTCGATTTTTGGGCCGAATGGTGCGGACCTTGTAAAATGATTGGTCCTTTGGTGGAAGAACTTGCCGGAGACTATGAAGGCAAGGCCATTGTAGCCAAATTAAACGTGGATGACAATCCAGAAGTAACAGCCCGTTTTGGCGTTCGCAACATCCCTACGTTGCTGGTTTTCAAAAACGGCCAAATTGTAGATAAGCAAATTGGAGCTGTGCCGAAATCTGTTTTAGCTACTAAGCTGCAAGCACAGGTTTAATTGAACCGCGCAATATGAAATTAGGGCAGTGGGCTAACACCTACTGCCTTTTCTTTTGTAACCTACTAGACCGATTTCAGTCGCTCGACCATTTCAAAAACGGCCGGGCACACGAGTGTGTTTTTGTGAGTCAGCTCCATAATCTGTACCATCTTCTTCCGGTCGGTATGTGGATACTCCCGGCAAGCTTTCGGACGATCAGCATACACACTGCAATAGTTTTCAGAATCTAAAAATGGGCATGGCGAAGATTTGAGCACATAGTCCTTGTCTTCATCAATCCTTAAATACTTTTCAATGAAATCGCCCGGCTTCAAACGCAGCACTTTCGCAACCCGCTCAATATCGGTCTGATAAAAAATGGGGCTTGTGGTCTTGCAGCAATTCGCACACTCCAAGCAATCCATTTCCTGAAACACCTCTTCATGAACCTCATGAAATGCATCATCCACTTCGCGAGGATTTTTTTTCTTCAATCCCATCAAAAACTTTTTGTTTTGACTAGATTGTGCTTGTGCTTTTAGCTGAAATGCCGATACATCCATAAGGTAAATATAATACCAAATAGCCGTAAGCCTGATGCCACAGCAAGTGATCGTAAAGAGTGTATTGAATAAAACGAAGAAAAGAGATCGATTTTTTCTAGACGATTACACTTTTAATCCTTACAGCGGTTGTTCATTTAATTGTTTGTTTTGTTACATACGCGGCAGCAAGTATGGAACACATATGGAAGAAAAATTGGCTGTCAAAACCAACGTGTTGGAAATTTTAGAAAAGCAACTTTCATTGCGTGCGCGAAAGAACCAGCATGGTGTCATCATCGTTTCTTCGGCCACCGAGCCATATCTACAATTTGAACGCGACTTAAAACTTACCCGCGGAGCACTGGAGTTAATTGCCAAATATCGATTTCCGGTTCACCTGCTCACACGAAGTGATTTAGTTGAAAGAGATTTTGATCTGTTGCAACAAATTGATCAAACTGCCCTTCTTCCCGAAGATTTAAAAAGCAAAACAAAACGTGGTGCTTTCATTACGTTTTCATTTTCTTCGCTCCATAATCCAACTGCTAAGATATTCGAGCCGGGAGCTACACCTCCGTCCATCCGTCTGCAAGTTGTTTCTAAAACGCTTCAGGCCGGTTTTCACAGCGGCATTAGCTTTATGCCCATGATTCCCTACATCACCGACACGAGTGAAAATTTACATGAAGCATTTTCTATTTTTAAAAACCTTCAGGTAAAGTATTTATTTGGAGCGGGTTTGACGCTATTCGGAAATGAAACTTCAAGCAGCCGTACACTTGTATTTCGTGCTATCCAAAAACACTTTCCGGAGCTACAGGAAAAATACCAACGGTTGTTGGGCCATTCTGATTACCTGCCCGCCTATTACCAAGAAGCATTTAATCGAAAAATGAAAGAACTTTCAGATACTTACCAAATACCTTCTTTCATTTGCTGATTTAAATTAAGCTGAATTTCTGGCCGCATTGATAATACCAAACATGCTGCGGATGATTAACTTTCGGTAGCGCAGTTCGTGTGCTTTGTTTGTATCATTCAGATTCCTCAGATTCATCAATGAAGATTGCTGTATGGCAATCAGTGGCAACACAATTTGCTCACGTAAGTGAACGGATTGGCGAATGTTAGGATTGTTGCCCATCAACTCATTCAATCCAGATACTTCCAAAGTCTTTACTTTCGATAACACGTATTCGTTGTACATCTTGTGCCAGAACGGGCCAAACTCCGGGTCGTTGCCCAGATAGGTAGTCGCCTCGTAATACGTTTTGGTGAGCGACATCATACTATTGCCCAACAGGGTGCGGAAAAACAATGAGTTTTGATACAACTGTTTCAACAGCGGAAGTTTTCCTTTTTTCTCCAATGATTCGATTGCACTGCCCACACCGTAAAATCCAGGAATATTTTGTTTCATCATTGCCCACGATCCTACAAATGGAATCGCACGAAGGTCTTCAAACTTAAGCCCTTCACTCGCACTGCGCTTCACAGGTCTCGATCCAATGTTAGTGTCGCCAAAAAATGAAAGCGGAGTCACTTTCTCCAGATATGGAACAAATTTTTCGTGGTGCTTTAAATCCAAATAGGCGCGATAGCCTTCATTGGCTAATTCATCCAACAATAATTTATCTTCTTCGGTAAACTGGGTTTCATTGCGCTTAAAGATCGAGCCTTCCAAGCCTGCTGAAACTAATTGTTCTAAATTAAAACGGCTGGAAGCGACCTTTCCAAAATTAGAACTAATGGTTTGACCTTGAATAGTGACTTGCACTTGCTCGTGCTCGATGGTATCGCCCAACGATGCGTAAAAGTCGTGGGTGTTGCCACCACCTCGCGCAGGCGGGCCTCCCCTGCCATCGAAGAATAGTGCTTTCAAACCATACTTACGCGATACCGCACTTAAACTTTCTTTCGCCCGGAAGATAGACCAGTTGGCACGCAAGTAGCCACCATCTTTGGTGCCATCTGAAAATCCCAGCATGATTGTTTGATGATTTTTTCTGCGCTCTAGGTGAGCACGATAGGCCGGAATGGAATACAACGATTCCATAATAGCAGGAGCATGCGCCAA
This sequence comes from Cyclobacteriaceae bacterium, assembly GCA_044228465.1. Taxonomy (GTDB): domain Bacteria; phylum Bacteroidota; class Bacteroidia; order Cytophagales; family Cyclobacteriaceae; genus ELB16-189. Next base: position 20,795 of record JBGAUU010000013.1, on the reverse strand, counting down.
GTCATCAATGGTTTCAAACAAGGGCACAATATCCAAATCCAGTTCTTCACCATTACCGATGAGTAAGCGCGCGAGCACAAATACCTCAATGACATGCAATGCTTGTTGGCAATTGCTGATCACATAGCGATGACTTCCGGCCGCACCATTTTCTTTTTGAATCTTAGCGATGGCCAAAATGCTTTGAATCGTTTCGTTTACCAACGCATCTTCAAAATCAACAAATATCAAATTGGATTTGATCGAAAGCAGGTAATTGATTTGCTCAGGTACAGGTAGCGCTTCAAACTCCTGAGAAGAAATGCTGTTTCTTTTTGCTGATAACTTATCGAGAATACCCTTCCACACCGCATCATGCTTTCTGCTATCCTGACGTATGTCTAACGTAGCAAAATGGAATCCGAAAATGTTGATCTTCAAAATAAATGCATCGAGCAATTCTAAAAATAGTCCGCCATGCTCAGCTACCAGTCGGGACCGAATTTCGCTGAGTTCATGCAATAACTCTTGTGCGTGCTGATAACTTCTTTCCTTTCGGTAAACGAACGCATAAATTTTTTGCTCCACGGCAATCATTCGTTCAGCCACTCCATGAAACGTTAATCGTCTGCGCAACAATCTTGCATCGCGGTAGTAGCACTTCAGTATCGACTCTTGTAGGCGCGCTGCAACCTTCAATGTAATTTCGGCTGTTACGAATGGATTGCCATCACGGTCGCCACCGGGCCAAAAGCCAATGACAATCAATTTATTGTTTTGCCAATCGGCCAGCGAAACATCTAAACCTTGCGCGAGCGAAGAAACGATTTGCGGGATGGAATGATAAAATACATTTTCAAGATACCAGCACAAACTGAGTGCTTCATCATAAGGCGTTGGTTTGTTTTGGTTAATGAATCCGGTTTTTCCAAGCTGCTGCAACAATACGTTGATTTCTGAAAGATCGTTTTGGCGGATGGCTGTCTCCAAATCCGTAAGAATGCCCAACACATGACCTGGATAAAATTGAGTAGGGTGCGCTGTTAATACAATTCGCAAACTAAAATCTTGCAAGCGCTGCAAAAGCTCTGCCTCTTTTTTCTCCAATTTGGTACGAAGAAGCAAAGCAGAGATTGTTCCTTTACCATTAAAATCATTTACTTGTTCGAAGGCCGCATCTTCTACCGAATCAAAGAGCGCTACTTGCCGCTCGATGTATTGAATGAAACTAAAAAGCAAATCAAATTGCTCTTGCTCGTTCATTTGAGGAGCCATCTCCTTAAAAAAAAGAGTCAGAATTTCAGATGCTGATTTGCCATTCGCGAAACCGGTAGCACAATATTGTTGTAAAAGCGGCAGCAATACGCCTGTGCGCGCCACATTGCGAAATGGCAGATTGAGAAAGAGGCTGTTATAAATGTGATAACGGGTGGCAACCAGTTGCGAATACGTAGTCATTTCTATTAGTTTTTATAAGGAGCGAATGCTAAAATGCCTTGCCGCGAATTTGCTCTTGGCGACAATTTAAACTAACTTTTGAAAACTAAACTCAGAATCGTATGAAGAAAATCTACTGGCACATTCTTGTGGCTTTGCTTCTCAGTTCATGCATCGGACTGAAAGAGTTACCTGTTGAGTACGATTACAGCTATAGCGGCAATTTCAAACGATACCGGACATTCAACATCATGAAACCAATTGGATTGAATGACTCCACCATGACCAATGAGGTGATTGAAAAATCCATTATAGCACGCATGAAATTTTTGGGTTACCGACAAACGGATACGCGGCCTCACTTGATCGTTGGCTTCAAAATGTTTTCAGATAGTCTGAAATTTAATGGCTATACACAGCCCGAAATTGAAGATTGGGTAAAAACACAGCGCACCGATGTGGACTATAATCCTAAAAAGCTCAACATGAAAAGCGGCACGCTGCTCATTCAATTATACGACCGCAGGCAAAATAAATCCATCTGGCAAGGGTATGCTACCACCTTCTATGGGGGCATTGATTTTAACAATCATCGCCATTTGCGCAATGCAGTGATCTCGATATTAGACAAATACCGGTTTTGGGCGGAGGGTTTTGTGGAAGGTCAAGCCAACAAAGAGACAACTGAACTGTAACTATTTTAGGCAATTAAGAATCCCTGAAAAAAACCCTGAAAATTGGGTTTTGCTTTTCAAAATAAATTCTACCTTTGCGAACCTTTTTAAGGGATAGATTGACCTATGGTGTAATGGTAACACTGCAGATTTTGATTCTGCCTTTCTAGGTTCGAATCCTAGTAGGTCAACCACCAAAACCCGCTCGGGTACACCTAGCGGGTTTTTAGTTTAAAAATATGGCTGTAAAAATATTTTCTGGACGCGCTACTACTTACTTGGCTGAGAAAGTAGCACACGCTTATGGCGAACCGCTCGGTAAAGTTGATTATCAGCAGTTTAGCGATGGCGAGATGTCTCCTTATATCGGAGAATCGGTGCGTGGCCACGATGTTTTTATAGTACAATCTACCTTTGCGCCAGCCGACAACTTTATGGAGTTGTTGCTGATGATTGACGCGGCCAAGCGTGCCAGTGCATCCAATGTGAATGTGATCATTCCGTATTTTGGATATGCTCGTCAGGATCGGAAAGACAAGCCTAGGGTAGCGATTGCTGCTAAGTTAATTGCGAATTTATTGTCGGCAGCCGGTGCTAACCGCATCATGACCTGCGACTTACATGCCGATCAGATTCAGGGATTCTTCGATATTCCACTCGATCACCTGGACGGCAATTATATTTTTGTTCCTTACCTCAAGTCGCTGAATTTGCCAAACATCATGTTTGCATCACCGGATGTAGGTGGAATCAAGCGTGCCAGAAGTTTTGCCAAATTCTTCAATGCAGAATTGGCCGTTTGCGATAAGTACCGCAAAGAAGCCAACAAAGTAGAATCCATGCGATTGATTGGTGAAGTGGAAGGCAAAGATGTAATACTGGTAGACGATTTAGTGGACACAGGAGGCACATTGTGCAAAGCAGCCGGGCTTTTAAAAGAAAAAGGAGCTAATACAGTGCGCGCTATCTGCACACACCCGGTATTATCTGGTAAAGCGTACGAAAACATTCAATCGTCTGCTTTAGAAGAGTTGGTAGTTTCTGATACCATTCCATTGAAGCAGCAAGTTTCTAAAATCAAAGTATTGACTGTATCGGATCTCTTTGCGAAAGCGATTCGCAAGATTCACGATCATGAATCGATCAGTTCATTATTTATCCGTTTGTAATCAATTTTAATTTAAACCAATAAACAATTATGAAAACCATCGAGATTATAGGGTATCGAAGAGCAAATCTCGGCAAGAATGACTCGCAAAAAATCCGTGAAGAAGGAAATGTTCCTTGCGTACTTTACGGAGGTGATAAGCAAGTTCATTTCCACTCGCCTGTTATTTTGTTCCGCGACTTAGTTTACACGAACGAAGCACACTTTGTTCATTTGAACATTGAAGGCGAAGAGTGTCAGGCAATCATGCAGGAAGTTCAGTTCCATCCTGTAAGTGAAATTATTCTTCACGTAGATTTTCTACGCATCAGCGAAGATCGCAAAATTAAAATGGACATTCCGGTTCGTTTGGTTGGTCAGGCTCCGGGTGTATCAAAAGGCGGTACTTTGGTGCGTAAGCGCGCGTCTTTGAAAGTTTACGCTTTCGCGAAAGACATGCCTGATCATATTGATATCGACTGTTCTTCATTGGATTTCCACCACGCTATTAAAGTGGGTGATGTAAAAATCCCTAACCTTGAATTGTTGGATCCAAAAGCGGCTGCTATTGCTGCCGTGGAAGTTCCTCGCGCTGCTAAGTTGGCTGAAGAATCAGCTGCTGCTGCTCCTGCTGAAGGCGCTGCTGCTCCTGCTGCGGCCCCTCCTGCTGCCGATGCGAAGAAAGCGGAAGCTCCTAAGAAAGACGAGAAGAAGAAATAATTAGTTCTTCCATCCTTATTTAAAAATCCTACCCTTACCGGTAGGATTTTTTGTTTAGTTTCCATTTGATTTCCGAAAGGTGAATCGCGTATTTTAACGAAAGTTTAATGGTAAGTAAAATTGCATGAAATACTTGATCGCTGGTTTGGGCAATATCGGAAGCGAATACGAACTAACTCGTCATAATATCGGTTTTCTTACTTTAGATCGTATGGCGGAGCAACACAAAGTAGAGTTTACTACCGATCGACTGGCCAGCAAAGCGGAGTTGAAACACAAAGGCCGGCAATTGCATCTGATCAAGCCCACCACCTACATGAATTTGAGTGGCAAGGCCATTGCCTATTGGCTACAAGATTTGAAAATTCCGAAAGAGAACTTGCTGGTGATTGTCGATGAAATTGCACTACCGTTTGCCAGCCTGCGCATGCGCACGAAAGGAAGTGCCGGTGGACATAATGGATTAAAAAATATAGAGTTGCTTTTAGGCGGACAAGATTATACGCGCTTGCGATTTGGTGTCGGTAATAACTTTGGAAAAGGCCAGCAGGTAGATTATGTGTTGAGCAATTTTACGCAGGAAGAGTTTACTCAATTGCCTGCGGCTATGGATAAAGCGACTGAAATGATTTTTTCTTTTTGTACTATTGGCGCTGAACGAACCATGAACTTTTTTAATTCTTAAACTATGGATTGGATACAAGTAGCCGGACATGTCGGAGCGTTCTTAAGCGCCATCACATTTATTCCGCAAGTTTATAAAGTTTGGGAAACCAAGAGCGCGGGCGATTTGAGTATGGCGATGTTGTTGATTGTATTCACGAGCACGATCATCTGGCTAGTTTATGGAATTGCACTGATGTTGTGGCCGGTAATTATCGCTAACGGAATTATCAGCGTGCTCAGCTTGCTGCTGATTTACTTTAAGTTGACGTTCAAAAAAAAGTAAACCTTGTCATGTCGAGGAACGAGGCGTCTTCTGAAGCGTACACAATTTCGCTGTTGTTTAAGTCAAAAGACTCCTCGTACCTCGGAGTGACAGAAAGGAGAGATTACTTTTTGCGAATGTAAATATCGCCATTATAATTTTTCAAGGTAATCTCCGGACCGCCTCCATTGATATCGCCTTTTTTCCATTCATCTATCACCAATTTAAATGCACCTGATTTCGTATCTTTCTTTTGAACGGGAGCGCTACTGGTAATGTTCATTTCAAAGCCGGTGAAGATTTCACCTTGCTCTGTCTTCATTTTGAATGTTGCCTTATAGGTTGCAGGAAAAGTAAGGTCGACATCGCCATTGAAAGTCGAGAATGACATAGGCGTGTTTTCTGTTACTTTATCAAAAACAACTTTCACTTCACCATTATAAGTGGAGGCGATCACGGAGCCTGAAATGTTAGTAGCTTTGATTTCACCATTGTAGTTTTCGAGTTCCAGCGTGCCTTGGACATTAGTAATCAGAATATCACCGTCATTATAGGTGCTTGCTACGATGTCCATTCCGCTCGGAATTTCAATTTCCAAATCTGTCTTTACACTCCAAGAACTAGACTGAATGGTCACGTTATTATTCAATTCGCTTGCCTCCAAATCTAATCCTCCACCTCCAATACGCTTGAGGCCTTCTTTGGAAGTGGCATTTCCATCGTCTTTGGCAGACGAATAGCTTACTAAGACATCTTTGCGAGCTGTACCTTTAATGGTAACGGATCCGTAGTGAATATCTACTTTTAATTTACCACGCTTTGCCGGATCGCTGAGTGGCACGGTAAAATTGTTTCCGCCTTGCGCGAAGCCATTGAATGATAATAAAACAATGACAATGATATTGATGAATATATTTTTCATTTTCTTGTTGAATTAGAATGATAATTATTTGATGACCAAACTAAAATGATCAATTGGTTTTTTCTTTGAGGTACACATTCCCGTTGAATGTTTCGAAATCCAACAACGGCCCACCGGCACCTACACGATAGCGATTGCCATTCACTTTGTATTGAATGCCCTCTCCGCGCCTTGTCTTTTCCATTGAAACGGCCATGGGCGTGATATCATCAATGGAAGAAAATAAATCACCTTGAAAGCTCTTGAACGTAAGTTGGGCATTTAAACCGCTCTTGAACTGTGCATTGATATTGCCATTTAATGAATAATACTTTGAATCGCCCGGTGGGTTAGCGGTGTATTCCAAATCGACTTCGCCATTAATCGTAGTAGCCGTAGTGGTGCCTGCAATATCGGTTAAGTGAATGCCTCCATTAATATTTCGGGCTTCCAGTGTGCCTTTGGTATGATGAACGGTTATGTCTCCTTGGTTGATGGTGGATATGTGCAAGTTGATGGCATAAGGCACCTTGATAACAAAGTTCATATTGTAATCATACTCTTTGTCCTCTTGTTCGCCTTGCCAGTTGTAGCCCCAGCCTGCCATTTGCATTCCGTTTTTCTTGTTCCCCTTCCCAAACCGCTCGCCTATTCCTTTTACATACAAGATCACTGTGTCGGCTTTGTCGATCAAGCCTAAGTCAATCTCTGATTTTCCCTTGGCCACACGTGCTTCCGATTTGCCTGTGATTTTCTTTTGTACCTCGATGATCACCTGATCACCTTCATATCCTTCTACTTTGACAGATCCATTTACATTGAAAACTAACAATGCATTTGGCTTATTTCTCTGTTCGAAGGCAGCCGTGCGCTTCAATGTTTCTTCACTTGACTGGGCATATACTTGCATCTTGGCCAAAGCAACGAAGATCAGTATGTACCACCTATAGTTGTTTCCCTTTTTCATAATTTCTCAGATTAAGACATCAATACTTTGACTAATTTTTTTCTTGACTTCATTCGGCATGCGGTCGCGTTGCAACAATTTTTTTAACTCTGTTATCGACTTTTTCTCTTGAATGGCCGCCATCAATTCAGCGAGAGACATTTGAACCAGCGGTGATTCTTGTTTCGCGATGGATTGAATCAACCCTTCGCGAACACCACTGTCTTGCACATAGGGCTTCAGCGCTTCAATAGCTGCCAGACGCACATTTACATTGGCATCCGTATTTAAAGTTTGCAACAAAGCACTCGTTACCTTCTGGCTCACCTGATCCATTTCGTTGGTCAGGCTAACCGCTTTCAAACGATCGGTTGCAGATTCTTTTTCGAGCATGGAAAGCATCATCATTTCCTTCAGCTCGCTGACTTGCAGTTGAAGTTCTGTTACGTTATCGCTGGAACCTGGCGATGGCACCCAATACCCAATTCCAAAACCAATAAGCAGCATGGTCACTCCAAATGCGAGACGCGGCCATAGCTCATTCCATGATGGCACATGAAACACAAACTTTTTCTTCTCTCCCCTCTTCGCATCGGCCAATGACTCATAAAAACGACTGCTCAATTCCATCGAAGGTTCGCCTGCATCCCACGATTTTAATTGACCGGAAAGCCTGTTGAAATCGGTTATCTGCGAAAGCGTGTGCTCTCCGGTTTCGATGGCCTTTTCGATCTGCTGAATTTCTTCGCGAGTGGCGCTCCCATTGTTGTAGCGCTCGATTAAATTTTGCCATTCGTGCGTTTCCATACTTACATTATTTTCTCTAATTGCTGATAGACTGTCTTTAGCTCTTGCATGGCCCGGAACACTTTTACTTTTACAGCACTTTCGGTGCATCCCAGAATTTGGCCGATCACCTCGTATTTATTCTCCTGAAATTTGCTGAGCAAGAGTATCTCTCGTTTGTCTTCGGGCAATCGTGCCAATGCCATGGACAACATTTCGTGTTCATCGGCACGCACCCATTCAACCGATCGGTTTTCATGGTTTCCCAGTCGGTCTTTCCAGTTTTCTACATCATCCTGATTTTTGGTTTTATCCTTTCGGTGATGATCGTGTCGCACATTGCGCGCGATGTGAAACAGCCACGCCCGAAAGTCGCCCTCTCCGCGAAAGAGGTGTCTGTACTTGAGGATGCGTAGAAATGTATTCTGAACCAAATCTTCACTGAGATCACGTTCGCGTGTAAGGCCATAGAAAAAACCATACAACGGCTTTTTATAGCGTTCAAACAAAAGACCGAGCTTGTCCAAGTCTCCGTCCCTCACTTTGATCATTAGCGAATTATCTGAAAGCGCTTCCAAATGGCCGAATTACGTTTACATTGAGGATAACTGTCGGTTTCTCGACTGGTTACCGAATATTTTGAATTTATTATTTCGCAGGCTATTGCCCTAGAAACATTTTTAAAGATACTGGTGTTACTTCAAAAGCCATCATACAAATGACGGCCAGCTGACATACAGTAACATGCAAGTCAACAGAACCATCAGGTAGCCGTATATTTGATTAAAATAAAAAAAATGAAGTACCTATCACTTTTCACATTACTAATAGTGGTTTCTGCTTGCCAAGGGCAAACCAATAAAAAACAAGGTGACTTAAAAATGAATTTGACGCCAGCTCCCGGCAAGGCGGTGGCGGCTTTTGCAGAAGGCTGTTTCTGGTGTTCGGAACACATTTTTGAGGCCGTAGTGGGCGTTGACTCGGCTATTTCAGGCTACGCGGGCGGTAAAACGATAAACCCTACCTACGAATTGGTGAATACTGAAACCACCGGACATGCTGAAACGGTGCTGGTGTATTACGACCCCAAAGTGATTAGCTACGCGGAGTTAATGAATGTTTTCTTTACCTCACACGACCCCACTACTTTTGAGCAGCAAGGCCCCGACAGAGGCAATTCCTACCGTTCCATTGCTTTTTATAGTACCCCTCAGGAGAAAGAAGCGGCTGAAAAAGCCAAAGTCAACTATGCCAAATCATTCAAGAATCCAATTGTATCGGAAATAAAACCACTGACTGCATTTTATCGAGCCGAAGCTTATCATCAGGATTACATCGAGCATAATCCGTACAGCGGCTACGTAATGGGCGTTTCTATACCACGTTTCGAGCTTTTCAAAAGAACGTATAAGGGAAAGTTAAAAAGCAGCAAACGGTAGCAGAACTATTATTGTGAATAGTATTCTTTAAAAGTAAGATAGTCAATCTTACTTTTTTTATTTTTGCGCTCGCTTAAAAATGAGCTGCACCCTTGAAAAAATTAGTAATACTTCTATTCTGCTTTACATCAATCAGCCTTCACGCCCAGACTTCTGAAACACAGCCCGCCAAAAAACGAGGCGAGCTCTATTTTACATGGGGATATAACCGTGATTGGTATTCGAACAGTACCATTCATTTTGTTAATAACAACCCGGATCCTTCCAAGAGTTATGACTTTACTATTTACGATGCTACCGCACACGATAAGCCAGACATGGAAGACTTCTGGTACATCGATCGGTTAACCATTCCGCAATATGACCTTACTATTGGCTACCAGTTTAACGATAAGCATAATTTAGGGGTGGAAATTGCGTGGGATCATTTGAAGTATGTGGTTACGGATTGGCAAAACATTCGCCTTAGTGGGCAAATACATGGTACCCGCATTGATCGGGTGGCACCTCTAAATCCGGACACGCTGCATTTGCAACATACCAACGGAAACAATTATCTTCTTTTTAATCTTACCAAGAAGCAAGACATCTTTAACCACAAACATTTTCAGGTAAGTGCGGTAGGAAAAGTAGGTGTAGGGCCCTTGATCTCTTATACTATTTCTACCATTTTGAAAGATCAGGATTTGGGATACTTCCATTATCACGGCTGGGTAGCCGCAACGAGTTTAGGAGTTCGTGTTTCTTTTTTGAAACATTTCTTTATTCAATCGGACTTTCAAGGAGCGTTTGCAAATTACACTGATACAAAAATGGGTAGCAAGCACGATGGCGAAGCCACCCATTCGTTTTATAGCTTACAATGGACTTGGGAAGGTGGCATTATCTTTCCTGTAGGCAGGCGATAGTTAAGTTGATCATATCAATTCTATTGAGAAAAAGCCTCACCTAGCAGGCTTTCAAATTCTCTTATCTTTGCCGGATGAAAATAAAATCCATTTTCTCCTTCGGAATTATTTCGGGTCTTTTCATCTGTAATTCGGTAGTTGCGCAAGAGTCTACTATACCTGATAGCACCACGAACTTCAACCCCAACTTTCACTTTCAATTGACGAGTGTCAGTCAATATCATTTTGCCATGAAGGCACCTTATATCGGTGATAATAGTTTGGGCAAAGGCGATGAATCGGCCAGCTCACTAACGGCCACTTTATTTTGGGGAACCAAGCTTTGGAAAGGTGCCGGTCTTTATATCAACCCGGAAGTTGCCGGAGGAAGAGGAATCAGCAGCGCAAAAGGTATTGCAGCGTTTACCAATGGAGAGGCTTTTCGTGTGGGCGACCCAGAGCCTACAATTTATCTGGCCCGAGGCTTTATCAAACAAATTCTCAACCTAGATAATACATATGAATACCTCAGTACGGGAGCTAATGAAGTGTATAAATCGCGATCCAAGAAATACATCATGATTGTAGCCGGGAAATTCAGTATTGCTGACTACTTTGATAACAATGCCTATAGTCATGATCCGCGTTCACAATTTTTAAACTGGGGATTGATGAGCAACGGAGCGTGGGACTATCCGGCCAATGTGCGGGGTTATACTTGGGGTGTTGTGCTCGAATATAGAAACGAAAAATACAAACTGCGAGGCGCGACTACCTTGGTTCCTAAAGATGCGAATGGAAATGATTTGGATATCAATGTGGGGCAAGCTAATTCAAGTGTTATTGAATTTGAAAAGCCCATTCAGTTAGCCAAGCGAAATGGTAAAATTCGTGTGCTGGGATTTTACACTCAAGCACGAATGGGCAATTACAACTTAGCGGTGCAGAGCAACCCTACGGCCCCGGATATTACCAGCAACCGCAAGTATAGCCGGTCGAAATATGGATTTGGATGGTAAAATTCGTGTGCTGGGATTTTACACTCAAGCACGAATGGGCAATTACAACTTAGCGGTGCAGAGCAACCCTACGGCCCCGGATATTACCAGCAACCGCAAGTATAGCCGGTCGAAATATGGATTTGGAATTAATCTGGAACAAGAAATTGGAAATGGTATCGGCTTATTTGCTCGAGTCAGTTGGAATGACGGCCAAAATGAAACTTGGGCGTTTACAGAGATCGATCGTTCCGCTAGTGTTGGCTTAGGATTTCAAGGAGAGCGTTGGAAGCGAAAGAAAGATTATGCAGGAGTAGCAACTGTAGCCAGCACGCTTTCGGCAGAACACAGTCGCTACTTAGCTTCCGGAGGTTATGGATTTATTGTAGGCGATGGTTTTCTAAATGAAGGAGCCGAATGGGTGAGTGAAATATTCTATCGGGCTAATTTATTTTCTGATACCTTTTACGCGACAGCTAATTATCAATTCGTAATGAATCCGGGTTATAATAAAGATCGCGGACCTGCGCATGTAGTCGGTCTGCGAGTTCATATCGAATTCTAAAAAAAGAGAGCATTGTTAGATGCCCTCTCCTATTCTATTGCGTGGTGATCATTATCCGACAGCTAGTCGAACTTTAACTGCATTAGGGCCTTTGTGACCCATTTCTACTTCAAAGGTAACTTTGCTATTGTCTTTGATTGGATCAATCAACCCATTCATGTGTACAAACACGCTCTCTTGTGTCTCCTGATCTTTGATGAATCCATAGCCCTTCGATTCATTGAAAAAAGTAACCACTCCCTTCCTCAAGGTATCTTGCACTACATCCACGCGCTTGGGCACGCCTATCTGAATATCTTCCGCTTTAATGGCACGCTTTACCATGGGAGGAGGAGTTGAGCTTAGATTTCCATTTTCATCAACATAAGCGATCATATCTTCAAAAGAAGTGCCTTCTTTTGCATTTGCTTTCCGCTCTTCTTTCTTTTGCTCTTTATCTTGTCTCTTCTTGAGACGCTTTTTCTCCATTTCCTTCTTGTTCCATGTTTCTTGCGATTTGGCCATAATTGATTTTTTGGTTGATGATTACTTTTCTAATCCTAAAATGGCCAGTTGTATGGATTCCAATTTTTCGGTTTCCTGCAAGGTAAGGGTAAGCGGAGAAAACTCCGCACAATCTGCAAATAGAAATTTAAATAGTGGTCAAAAAGTACTTAGATTTAAGGATGACAATGTTTAATCAATCGATGGTTATGATAAAATCAACGCAATTACCGCTGTTCGCTATCTGTTTGTTCATCATTTATGGCTGCGAGCAGAAACAGACAACCAACACGGCCAAATTGACCACAACGAAAGATTATGCACAACTGGTGACTTTATTTAAGGATTGGCGCGAGTTTCATTCACCCGAATTGGTAAATGGAGTAGCCGATTACAGTGCTGCCGCAATGCAAAAGCAGCATGCAGAACTGGTGCAATGGCAAGCGCGATTGAATGCGTTTGACACTACAGGGTGGCTGATCAAACAGCAGGTAGATTGGTATTTGGTGTGGGCTGAAATGAACAGTTTGGATTTTGACCATCGTGTAAAGCAACCCTGGGTACGCGACCCTGCATTTTATGTTTGGTTTTACCCGTATCCCTCTGATGTGCCCGAGCGAGAAGGAGCCAATATGTATGGAGCTGTCGATCTTCCCTCTTATCCAAATCCACTTTCTGAAAAGGATGCTGCTATCATAGCTTCTCAACTTCGCAAAGCACCCAATGTTTATGAACAGGCAAAAAGAAATTTGACGGGCAACGCCAAAGACTTGTGGGTAACGAGCATTCGTACCATTCAAGAACAAAGCAATGATTTGACTTCCTTTGCTACTTCCGTAGAAAAAACATATCCCGATCTGGCGGCCGCTGCACGCACTGCACAGCAAGCCTCCGATCAATTTGCCGAATGGTTAACTAAACAAGCTCCTTCAAAAACGGGAATTTCCGGAGTCGGAAAAGAAAACTACACATGGTATTTGAAAAATGTTCACCTGCTTCCATTAACCTACGAATCGGAAGAAACATTGTTGGAACGTGAGCTCTATCGTTCGCACAGTGCCTTGCGGCTGATGGAACATCAGAATCGAAACTTGCCGAAACTTGAAAAAGCGGCAAATGCTGACGCTTATAAGAAGTTACTCCACCAAGGTGTGACGGATTATCTTGACTTTTTTGAAAAGCAAGAGATCATCACCATGAAGCCCTATATGGACCCTGCGATGCGTGCGCAGATTCATGAGTTTGTAGATACGAAAGAACTGCGTGGATTCTTTGATGAAGTGGACTACCGCGACCCGATGCCGATGCGCGCGCATCATAATCATTGGATTGACTTAGCTCGCAATCGCGAAGAACCGTACGAAAGTGCGATTCGCAATGTGCCTTTGCTCGATAATATTTTTGACAGTCGTGCAGAGGGAATGGCAACTGCCATGGAAGAATTGGTGATGAACATGGGCATGTTGGAAAAACGTCCGCGTGCCAAAGAATTGGTGTACATCATGCTTGCACAACGTGCCGCACGTGGCCTTGGTGGCTTGCGTCAACATGGACAAGAATACACATTTGACCAAGCAACACAATATGCTTCGAAATGGGTGCCATGGGGATTGCTTCCAGCGGATGGCGGAACCATCCAACATGAAGAACAATTTTATTTGCAACAGCCCGGCTATGGAAGCAGCTATGTGATGGGAAAAATTTTGATTGACCAATTGATAGCCGAATATGCCCGCCAGCGCGAAGGCAAATTTGTGTTAAAAGAATTTATGGACGATTTCAATCGAAAAGGAATCATTCCGGTGCCACTCATCTATTGGGAAATGACTGGAGACAAGTCGATGTTGAATCGGGCGTTGGGTAAATAGAAGCCAGTCAAATAGCAGATCGCATTAAAATTTTGATTTTCTTCTATTGTAACAATTTTGAAACCTGCTCTTGATGTCTTTTGATATGGAAAGAAAGAAACTCCAATCTTTGCTGAAAATCCAATGGCCCTGAAATGGGATGTGGGTGTGCAAGGATTCTTAACTCGTCTTCCTGAATATCCTTACCAAATCCATCTAAAATAACCTGCAAGCTATCGAGCGCATTTCTCCAAAAAATTAAAGTACCACCCATTCGCGGAGCCGCAACAGCCGGTACAATTTCTTTCGGCTGCCAAGTCTGATCGATGATCACCTGAATCGGAAGATTCTTAAACTTAAATTCAAATTTCTTTTCATACTGCCCTGTGCGTATGGCATGAAGTGTTTTCCACATTCCTAAGATACCTCCATGCTCCGCCCAATACAGATGCTCAGTAATCTCGGTCACGTTCCATGATTCGGGTGTTGGTTTTAACACAGCTTGCTCTTCTGATACCTGTGCGATTTGACTTATATAAGAATGACGAGCAAATCTGACTTCTTCAATTAAACTTGTGACTTTGTTCATATTGATTGTATAAACTACATTTTAAACTTACCATACACCGGCAGTCCGGGCGCCACACCAGATACAGTCTTTCCATTCTTCAAAACAAAAATTCCGTTTACCATAACAAATTCAATACCAGTTGAAAATTCCAAGCCGTTTTCGAAGGTAGCCTTATCACTAACTATGTTAGGATTGAAGACGGTAATATCTGCATCAGCACCCACTTGAATCCTTCCTTTAAAACGCATCATAGGTGAAATGCTTTCAAGACGTTTCGCAGGTAGAAGAGTCATTTTTTTAATAGCCGTATTTAGATCAAGAACTTTGTCTTCTCGAACATATTTGCCGAGCACTCTTGAAAATGTTCCGGCCGTGCGTGGGTGTGCGAGCTTTGAGTAACCCATGCCATCGGAAGCGATCATCACTCCATGTGCCGAAATTCCTACTTTGATCCACTCAGGTTTCATCATATGAATAATCACCGCGCCTCCCGCTTTGCGATACGTTTCGAATGTTTCTTTCGTGAGTCTTTCACCGGTAGCTACCCATTGCAAATCGCCATAAGAAATTCCTAATCGCTGTTGCCAGCCGTCATCAAACATGGCACTTTGTAGAGCGGTAGAAGCAGCGGTATATGGATAAAGTTCGGTGGTTATATCAAACCCTTTATCTTTTGCGGTCGCTACCATATCTAATGAAAGATGAATATTTCCCAACGACATACTATTAATGTGAACAATGTGCAGTGGGGCATTTGTAAGCACAGCGTCTGTTATTACTTCCTGGATGGAAATGATATCCGGATTTCTGACGTGCGAAAAGACCAACGCATTGATTTGTCCAGCGAATTGAAAAACACGGTACATCTCATCCGGATTGGTTTTTGGCAAGTACCCAATCGGAACGCCAATACCAATACCTCCTTCTGCCAAAGATGTTTTGATGTTTTCAAGAACGCGTTGTTGTTGATTGAGATCCACAGGCAGCGTGTAGGTGTGGCGCGTTTTATCCTGCACATTCCCTAAGTTGGTTTCTCCTTTGCGGCTGGCTTCCCATAGATCTTTCCATAATTTTTCATCTTGGTTTAAAGCTTTAAATCTTTCGTAAGGCCAACTAACACTCGCTCCATAATTGATAAGCGCTTTTGATTGCCGTAAGGAATACCATTCTTTTAAGTTCTCAATGCCCCACTCCAACTCCAGGGCGGTTGTGATGCCATCGTGCAATTGATACTCTTGCTCTACGTTAGTTCTTCCATGTACGTGTAGGTCAATAAAGCCAGGGGCTACTACAAGACCACTCACATTAATGACTTCTTTTCCGTTGAGTGGCTCTGCACTAATTTGTGCTATGCGGTGGTCAATGATCCCAACGTTACGGATCGCATCGAGCTTTGTTTCAGGATCAATCACAAGACCACCCGACAAAACCACATCATAAACAATAGATGATTGCGTAAAAGCTTGAAACGAAATTGCAAGCAATAAGAAAACGAGAAGTTTTTTCATAAATAAACTCTTTGGTTGTGGCGAAGCATCTAACTTTTAAAAATGGTATTGAGTACGCGCTTGGCATTTGCACCCATAATTTTTTCGACCTCCTCTGTTGAAAGTCCCTTTGCTTTCAATGCCTCCGCAAATGTTGGATACTGATCATAGCTGGATAAAACCGGTTTGAAGTTGCCATCCATATCGGTACCAATCCCTACATGATCAATACCCACAACATCTACCAGACGTAAAGTGTTCTCCACATATTCTTCAAAGCTTTTATTAAATCCAGAGGGCCACGCGCCTATTATTCCTCCAGTTTGTGAAATTAGTTTTGCGTGTTCTTTGGAGATGGCTCGCTTCGCAATGGGACGATCGGATTCCATTTCCAAAATACTATGGGATAGCATGACGGGCGAATCTGTCAAAGAGACTACGTCTTTTACCGTTTGAAAATCAGCGTGTGCTACATCGATTAGCATTCCCAGTTTATTCATTCTGCGAACCACCTGTTTTCCAAAATCAGAAAGCCCATTATGCGCGGGGTCTGATGTTTGCAAGTCTCCAACTTGGTTAGGCACATAATGAACTAATTGTATCGATCGTACTCCATGGAGATACGCTTGATCTACATTTTCAACATCATGTTCTAAGAAATCTCCACCTTCAACACCCAGATAGGCAGTGGTGACATCCACCTTAGTCAAATCTTTTCTTTTGATTCCTATCTCAATCGAAACGATCTTGAGATAATCTTTCATGACTGTTAGCTGTCTCAGATATTCTTTCCATGCTTCACCCGGAGCAAACTTGCCACTGACCATCACACCGGTAGCACCCAATTTTATCAATGGTGCATCGGCTACTAACGAAAAGAAGGCGCCACTTAATTGAGCGCGCTTCATATCGTCAATTGTTTTAAATGATCCCGCTTCTCCAAAGCCGGTATCACGTGCAGAAAATAATCTACCAGGATGTGAATGCAAATCGAACGTATAGCGGGCAGCAGGAGGAATCGCATCACTTATCGATTCAAATCCGGATAATAGTGAATAGCCAGCAGCCAATGCAATTGAATTTTGTAAGAATTGTTTTCTGGTTTGCATGGCAAGTTATTCTACTTTGACCTTACTTCTTCTTATCAGTAATCGCCTTCATTTGTTTATTCATCAACACCGGATTGATTGCATCAATTCTATTCATTAAACTTTCATAATTTCTGAATCCTAACATTAGCTACTTCGCTCCTCAAAAAATATAATCCGGGTGGTAGTGATGATATATCAATGCTATCTCTTTCAATTATCTTCACCTCCATAACAACCTGACCAAGTAAATCAAGAATCTGAATTAGTTCTGGTCTTTTCTCGCCATCGAATTCTATGAAGATTCTATTCGTAGCAGGGATAGGATAAACCACTAGTTTATTTGTTACGTCATTATCTGTCCCTACAGTGACCTGCTTTATTTCTATTGACTGAACAACATCATCTGCGGCAAAGAAGTTGATACTTCCAGGTTGTGAAGCAACAATTTGTACAGTACCAAAACCTCGTATAGTCGCAGTCTTGCCCTGAACCGCCAATATTTGTGTGTTACTGCTTTTAAAAAATACTTCCAAACCAGAAGAACTAGTTGCATTCAAATCAAATGGAGCATCACCAGTTATTTTTCCAATGGTGGGAAAAGTAATAATTTGTTTAGATTGCTTAATTTCAACATAACCATCCTTTAGAGAGAACGAATAATTTTCATCAATACCTGCAATAATAGTTATAGGATATGTACCTACATTACTCGTTTTTGTGGCTGCGCAAGTAATTGTGGGCAAAACATCAATGACCTTAATATCATCAGTTCCTTTAAATCCATCATAGCTCAGTACTATTTCCTGCAAATCCTCACCATAAATTTTCGATAACTGAGGTGCCGTAACTTGTAGTACTGCCTTATCCACAACAAGCTTCACAATTAAAGATTTCGCAGGCAAATGTTCGGAATCCCCTAACTGATTCAAAATGACATTTGTTATCCCCGGTTTCTTTGTAATGATCATACCATTACTTATGGTTGCGATAGAAGGATCTTCTATTAATGCTTGAATGGGAAGACCAGAAGTAGACATAACTACGTTGGATAATTCGACCGGTGCATCACCAAATTTTAAGTTAATTGCTTCGTTACGAAGAGATAAGAATTGCTCATTTTTAAATGTTGAAAGACGACAATTCTCTGGATTGGCGCCATCTAGTCCATTAAAGGAATGTATAAAATCAACAGTATTTGCTGTAGGGTCATAAGCTACTATCGAACCCATTTTATTATCACCTGCATAAAGAGTAGTACCGTATAATTTCCCGTTTGATAGTGCTATCAAATTGCCAAAAAAATTACTGGTTGGAGACGCCATAGAAAAATTATAGGTAGTAACCAGAGTTCCATTTTCAGGGTCGAATCTAAAAATAAAACCAGTACGCGTCAGTCCATAAATTTTCTTATCACTGGCAAGCGTCATTGTCCCTTCAAAATTACATCCAGTATTTTTTAAAGAAAAATCTATCTTCTTCGTAATTTTATTTTCGATGTAATCATATTCAAACAAGGTTCCACAATTACTTATTCCTCCCAAACTAGTTACTCCATATAATTTACCGTTTGAGCCAAGTATCAAAGATCCTTTAGGGTTCCTTCCAATTGATTCACTAAAATCAATTTTTTTCTTTATTGAATGCTCAATTGGATTATACTCTATTAGAGTTCCCATATTATAAAGACCACCTTCAGATACCAATGCATACATTTGGCCGTTTGGCGCTAAAAGCATATCTCCTAATGGATTTTCACCGTAAGTCTCGCTAAAAACCTTTTCACCCATTTCGTCAAATGGCAAATTGTGAGATATCACTCCCTTTTCCGGATCAAATTCAATAATTGATCCTAAACTGACTTTCTTTCCACCATTTGGTATAATTGCATATAACTTACCATTGGGGTGTAATATAAATCCACCATTCGGTGTGGATTGCTCCTTCAATCTGAAATCAACTTTTTTTGAATAAGATTTTAATGCTGGATCAAACTCAAAAATAACTCCTGAATTTTTGTCATTTCCACCAACTTTAGTCATACCATAGAATTTTCCATTATACGCTTGCTCTAGATGTCCACATGGATTTGCACCATCAGGAGACTGATCAAAGGAAAATATTGTATTTAGAATATTCGATTTAGGGTCAATACTAAATAACTCACCTCTAGAATTATAACCACCTAACTCTGACACTCCGTATAGTAATCCATCAGAAGCTTGAAGAAGTGTACATTTGGCCGAAGGCGTTGAGATTATACCCAATTTAAATTTATCTGTAGCTACATCAAATTCATAAAAAGTGCTTTCAGGCGTGGTAAATATGAAGAAGCTTTTAGTCATTCCATATAACTTTCCAGAAGATGCTAAAACTATACCGCCAACAGGGCTACCTCTGAACAGCGAGCCCACATCCATTTTCTCTTTTACAGTATTGGAGGCTAAATCATATTCAATAAGATTACCTGCTCGAAAATAGCCACCTCTAGTTGTTACGGCATAGAACTTTCCATTCGGATGTTCGACTAACAAGCTATAGGGGGTTTCTCCTGCGACATAGGTCCCGTCACTGTTTTCCCCAAAACTTCGTTTAACTACAACTTCGTTAGAAATGGGATCATATTCATAAATTGTTCCCCTATCATTTCTCCCTCCTCTTTCCATCATACCATAATATTTTCCGTTTGACGCCCTCATTAATCCTGATCGATTATACATTCCGTGCTCAACTCTAAAATCAAATTTTCGGCTATATTGATTCGTTACGATATCGAATTCAAATATTACTCCATTATTATTAGAACCGCCATCTGAGGCCACGCCTATTAATTTTTTATTTCCATCTTCAATTAAATAGTTCGCAGGACCTTTGCCTGTCTGAGTTTCAAAATCATGAAGTTTTAGATATTTTTTTGAATCAATATCCATCTCGAATAGAACACCACCGCCTTTACTTCCACCATTAGCTGTTCCATACAATTTACCATTAGAAGCTTGAATCAAGCCGCCCATTGGATTTGAACCATCTCCACTTAATGGGCGGTCAAAAGTATGTAGCACACTATAAGAATTAGTCTTAAGATCAAATTCATAAATAATTCCTCCATTATATGTCCCACCATAGGTAGTCATCCCATATAATTTACCATTTGATGCTTGAACCAGTTTTTCATTACCTGGAAACTCGCCCGTTTGTAAAGCACCAAAACTATGGTGCGAGGTTAAAGCGTTATCAGAAAAACTAAAAATAGTGCCATTGCCTGACTTCCCACCAAGTGTCGTAATGCCCCAAAGCTTGACCTGAGAATATCCAGAATTTGCAAGCAAGATCAAAAAGATAACAAACGCTAAACCTAGTCCTTTCATGAAAAGAAAAATTTAAAAAAACCAATTTAACTTAATAAGAAAAACAATAAAATCAAATAATCTTTTTAATTCTACCGTAAACAAAAAATACATGAGGTAGAAAAATTCATACCAAATTTGAATTCGAGCTAGCTACTTTTAACCAATTTCAGATGCATTAAGAAAAATTTAAATTAAAGTAAGTTTCTTTTCAATTAGAAAAGTAAAGCCTAACTTAATTAAATCAAGATTATTACTTCTTCTTATCAATAATCGCCTTCATTTGTTTATTCATCAACACCGGATTGATTGCATCGATGCCATTCTTTAAACTTTCATTGAGCTTTGCCAGATGTCCATCCAATTCCTTACTCAGTTCAGTAAATACTTTGTATGCACCGGCTGTAGGTTTGGCATCGCCTGTTTCTAAACTTCTGCGTAAAGCAGAAAGTCGGTTGCCTAACTTGATAGGGAAGTTCAACGGGTCTTGCTCGCTTCTGTTTTTAGTTTGATAGAGTTCTTCTTCAATAGCCGTAATTTTGCTCAGTAGTTCTTTTGCCGATGC
>JBGAUU010000012.1:0-57736 GCA_044228465.1 Cyclobacteriaceae bacterium | reverse complement strand
AAGAGCAGGCTTACCGAATTCAAACAAGAATTCAGCAACATGGGCATGTTTGGCATACTCAATTTTGTTGCCGAGCAAGCTTCCTCTTCGTTGGCCGAATTAAATCCTTTCTTTACACGCAATACTGATGAAGACCATCTAGTCGATTTTGATTTTCATTTAGAAGCTTTCAAACACCGCGAGCGTGATATTTTAGTTTCGGCTGCACAGCGATTAAAGAAACACATCAGCAGCGGCATGGATTCGTTTGATGCCTTCAACGTGAGTCAGCATCACCTTGTGGAAGTAGGCATGGCGCATATTGAACGAGTGATTGTCGAAAAGTTTATTGAGCAAGTAAACCAAACGAAAGATGCAGGCTGCAAAGCGGTGCTCACCAAACTATGCCAGCTTTTCGCGCTTTCACAGATAGAAAAAAATAAAGGCTGGTATTTAGAAAGCGGCTATATGGAGGGCAGCAAAACAAAGGCTATTCGCAAATTAGTAAACCAGCTATGTTGGGATGTGCGCCAGGAAGCGGTGCCGTTGTGTGATGCTTTTAAAATTCCGGAAAGCTGTTTGGCAGCACCGATTGCAAGGAGATAACAAAGAAAGCGTTCGGCTTTAAACAGTCGAACGCTTTTAAAACTTTTCATTCATTGGCTACTCCAATGGAATATCTCCCGGCTTTTCACCCAACACTTCTACTTTCGGAGGTAGCAGTTTATACATCACTGGTGTCACCAGTCGTGATAATAATGTAGAACTGATCAAACCTCCAATGATCACCAATGCTAAAGGTGAGTACAAGGGATTACCCTCAATCGCTAATGGAATCAAGCCACCGATGGCAGTAAGTGAGGTAAGCACAATGGGGACAAATCGTATCTCTCCGGCTTTCTCGATAGCTTCGTTCAATTCCACACCACGCTCACGCAGTTGATGCGTAAAGTCCACCAACAAAATGGAATTCTTCACTTCAATTCCCGCCAAGGCAATCAATCCAACCACAGCCACAAACGACAATGGATTTCCCGTAAGGAACAACATCGTTACTGCACCAATCACTCCAAGCGGGATAACCGACAACACAATGAGTGTACTTTTAAAGTTTCCGAACTCTAACACCAGCACAGCAATGAATCCAAATACGGTAATGAGAATGATGGTGCTCAATCCACCGAATGACTCTTGTTTGTTTTCTACCTCACCGGCAGCAACATAGTAGTATCCTTTCGGAAACGGAAATGCATCCAATTTTTTGATGACATCATTGGTTACATTTTCGTAGAGATAGCCACTCTTCACAAAAGAAGTTACAGTTGCAAAACGATTTTTGTCGTAATGGCGAATGAGATTCGGACTTGTTTCAAACTCGACCACCGCCAATTGACGCAACGGAATAGCCTGACCGTTGATTGAATTGACTTGCAGCGTGTTGAATACACTCATGTCCGCATACTTATTTTTAGGCAACGTTACATTGATGTTGATTTCATCCTCACCTTCACCCGGTGTAAACTTACCTACATTCAAACCAGCCACACCCAAACGGATGGCGCGGTCAATATCACTGATGGCCACACCCAATTGCCCTGCCTTCTCTTTATTGATCCTCACATGCAAATCAGTTTGCTGATTCGACAACGGGTTATTGACATAAATGGTACCTTCTGTTTTTTTGATGATCTCTTCTATCTTCATCGAAACGCTGCGGAGTGTATCCAGGTTCTCACCAAAAATGCGCATCGCGATAGGTGCCTCCAGCGGTGGACCTTGTTCGAAGTCTTTCACTTCAATCTTAGCGTTGGGATAGAACATAAACTTATCGCGCAGCTTATCAATCAGCTTCGTTTTTTGTTCGGTAGTCAGTCCTTTCAATTGAACAAAAAACTGCGCGATGTTGCTGGACTCGCTTCGGCCAATCACATTGTAATAAATGCGTGGATTTCCTTTACCCACATTTGAAGTAAAATAACTGATCTCTTTTTCCTTCTTTAATTCTTCTTCCACATACCTAGCGATACGATCCGTTTCGTAAATGCTGGTACTGGTAGGCGTTTCGATGTTGATCAAAAACTGAGGCTTTTCAGATTTGGGGAACAAACTAAAGCCTACGATTTTAAACAAGCCAAGGCTCGCAATGAACAACACCAAAGTAAAACCAAGCGTAGCCCAAGGGTGACGCAGACACCAATGCAATAGGCGAGTGTATGTGCCGTGAATCAATTTCTTCAAGGCGCGCAAGAAAATATTTCCTTCTGAAGAAACGTGCGTCTTCAAAATTCTACTTGCCAAGAAAGGAACTATAGTAAGTGATACAAACAACGAAGCTAGTACCGTAAAGATTACCGCCATCGGCAGACTGCGAATAAAGTCTCCGGCTGCTTCCGGTAAAAATACCAACGGTAAGAATGCGAGAATCAATGTGGCGGTACAACCCAACACGGCCAATCCGATTTGCTTGGTTGCTTCTATGGATGCTTCTCGTTTGCCTTTCCCTGCGCGCAAATAGCGCTCGATGTTTTCTATTACCACAATGGAGTCGTCCACCAAAATGCCCAACGCTACAATCAATCCCACGATGCTTAGTTGATTGATGGTAAATCCAAATGAATCTAACAAAAATAATCCGGTGAAGATGGAAAGCGGAATTGAAATCATCACCACAATAGCCGCACGGGTTCCTAATGGCAAAAGTGTGATCGATACTAATAAAATAGCGATGATGAAATCTTTCGCAAAGCGCGTCAGGCGCTTCTCAACACTTTTTGCTTGCTCAAAATTACGCACCATCTTCATGTTGCCGGGAAGCTCTTTTTCAAACTCATCTAAAACAGGAGCAATGGCATCATCTACTTTAAAAATATTCTGACCTTCTTTCTGACTAGCTGTTAACAATACTGCACGATGACCATTCAATCGCGTGATGTGCGATTCATTTTCGTACCCGCTCTCCACTTGCGCTATGTCTTTCAGATAAACAATTTTTCCATTTGCTGAATACACAATGGTGTTTCGAATCTCTTCGATGTCTTTGTACTCGCCACTGGTTTTGATATTGAAGTTGCGGGTGTTCACCTGAATCCGACCACCCGGAATATTCACATTCTCACTTTGCAATGCACCAAGCACTGCATTCACCGGAATACGGTTCTGCGCCATCTTCTCTAAATTCAGTTCCACCTTTACTTCCTGCTCAGGGAAACCAAACGATTCAATCTTCTTCAGGCTTTTGATTTTCTCCAATCGCTCCTCCAGCGTCTCTACTTTATCTTGCAGTTCACGATACGAGGCGGTTTCTGAAATCAAAGCCAGTTGAAGAATATTCACATCAGTCGAGGAGAACCGCTGAATAGTGATAGAGTAAATATCTTGGGGCAACTCTTTGCGCAAAGCATCGGTTTCACGAATGATCTCCTGATACTTTTCATCTTTATCTGATTCATGTTTGTAATCCACACGAAACACGGCTAAGCCATCGTTGATCGAAGTAGTTAAACGCTTGATGTCATCCAACTCGTTGATACGTTTCTCCATTGGGTCGACTACCAATTTCTCCATGTCCTCCGGACTAGTGCCCGGATAAACCACTACAATCGAGAAACTGGGTTGATCCGTTTCAGGATCTTCGCCACGTGGCATGTTGATCAATGAATTCAAGCCCATGGCCAGCACCAGTGCAAATATGATCAGCGTGAACTGGTAATTCTTTACGGAAAATTCTGCGATACGCATACGATTACATTGAAATAGTGATAGTTGAATTTTCAGTTAAGAATGCCGAGCCTGCCGTGATCACCTCACGTACTTCTTCTACGCCACTCAATAGGTAAGCTTGTGTTCCTTCGAGATAGGCAATCGTCACAGCAACTTTTCGTACCGTTTTCTGATCAGCGCTCGCGACAAAAACGTATGCTTGTTTTCCGGCTCCTTCTACCAATGCTTCAATCGGCACAATCCATAACTTGGTTTTTTCGGCAGGGATGATTTGCACTTTCGCAAACAAACCACTTGCCAATTTTTTGTTGCTGGGATTTACTTTCACTTCGGCCTGATACAAACCACTGACGGCATCGGCTCCTTCATTGATCGTGCTCACCATCCCATCGAAAGTAAAATTCGGGTACGCATCGGTAGTAACTTTGACGCGATCACCTAATTTCACACGTACCCAATCCACATCGGGCAAACCAATTTTCACCAGCCAATTATTTTGTGCAGCTGCATTAATGATTAGCGCAGGTGCTCCGGGCGAAACGAGTTCACCTTCATTGATCAACTTGCGAATGACTTTTCCGCTTTGATTCGCACGAATGGTAGCATATTGCTGATTGAAAGTAGCAATGCGATATGCCTCATCGGCCACCTGAAAGGCAGTTTGCAAATTTTGAAGTTGTTCAACTGTAGCTGCGGAATCTTTCAGCAAGCGTTGACCGCGCTCCAAGTCGCGTTTCGTTTTATCCAAATTGTTTTTCGCTTGGCTTACCTGCGCGTTGATCTCCGTCAGATCTAACGATGCCAAGAGTTGACCTTTGGTCACGCTTTGTCCTTCCTTTACATAAATCTTCGAAACGATGCCGGCAATTTTGAAGGAAAGTCGTGATTCATTTTCGGTAGCAATTAAACCGGAACTGGCAATGGGCAAACTGTATTCGCCCACTTGCACAGGTGTTAATTTGACCGCTACAGCCGATTCATCGATGGACTGCTGTTGTGCAGCCTGTTCTTTTTTTCCACAAGCTGTTAGAAGGAATCCAACAGAAAAAGCTAAAAGCGCTGAGTGTAATTTGTATGACATGGTGTTATCTTTTAGTATGATCAGAATTTTTTTGTTCGATGGATTGAATTAAGTCTTGTACCGTCAGCGGTTCACACGTTTCCGGAATACGCACTTTATATTTTTCCTCCACATAGTAGAGCAATGCATTCAACTCGAAAGAAGAAAGTCCCAGATCGCTGGTAAACTTTTGCGTTGACTGGATGCGTGATACAGGCACAAGCAACTGCTTGCGTAGGATGGTTTGCACAGATCGATAGGTGGTGCTCATAATTATAATGTAGCTATGGTTTTTTGAAGAGCTGCCTCTTTACGCAGCAGTTCATAATGGTTGATGGATTGTGTTAAGCGTGCAGTCGTTAATTTATTTTGGGCATCGAGGTATTCTAATAAAATTGCTTGTCCTTCGCGGTATTTAGACTGAATGATTTGAAAAGATCGCTCGGTGCTGCGCACACCACTTTGTGATGCCTCCAATGCTTTGTTGGCCATCTCCAATTCGTAGTGCGCCTGAATGACCTGTAACTCAATTTGTTTTTTCAATTGATCCATGCGGTTAGTCATGACCTGCTGATCAATCTTCGCTTGCTGAATTTTTACTTGCTTCTCACCTCCTTTGAAAATATCCCAGGTAAGGCCAAACTGCACTAAGTAAAATTGCTGTGGTTGATCAAACTTGTATTGAAAACCCTGATAACCTAGATCGCTCACCACATTTACCTTAGGCAAAAAGGCAGCACCCTTTTGTAAGCCTACCAGTTGCTCGTTGGCGCGAATGCCACCCTCCAATTGTTTTACTTCTTGGCGATTTTTGATAGCCTCTTGCTTGAGTTGCTCCAAGTTGTTTTCATTACCTGTAGTGGACATCAGTGTTGTGTCTTTAATAATGCTCGTTTCCAAATCGCGATTGAGCAGAAAGTTGAAATACGCACGAGCCACTTGATTGTTCTTTTCATTTTCAGCAATCTGCTGTTCCAGTTTGCTCAACTCATACTCGGTATTAAGCACTATATCCTTAGTCGCTTTTGCGTTGGCTACCAAACTTGCATTTACTTTTAATAATTCTTGCAGAAGGTTTCTAGTCTTTCCCAAGATAATCAATGCTTCTTCGCTTTGTAGGTATTGATAGTAGGCAGAAGTAATGTTGAACTTTAATTCATTTTGATACGCATTCTTTTGTGCTTGTTGCACTGTAATCAATTCCTTTTGCGCTTTATAATTAAAATAAATGTCGGGGTTGAACAAAGGCTGGATGATCCTGAATTTTGTTTCGTGAAAATTGTTTGGTAAAAATTGCTCATTTACGTTCGGAAGAATCTGCTTGAACCCGGGGTTGCCAGTCGAACTATAAAGTGAGGCATACACTGGGTTCAATAGGTCACCAACAGGAAACTGAATTTTACGACCGCCCCCTGCCAGTGTGTAATTGGCATTGGCTGAAACCTGCGGCATGAACAACGCGCGCGCCAATTGCAAACTTTGCTCGCTCTTCTCGTAATTCAACTGCTCTTGTTGCAATTGCAAATTGCTTTTCAATCCCTCCTGAATGTATAGATCTAAAACAGAGGATTGTGCCGATAGCTGCTGGCCGGTTATCGCCAGCAAAAATGTGAAAATGTAGATTCTGGTATTCATCGTTAATTCACTTAACAGTGTTTAGTTGTATCTCAAATTTTTTTAACTCTTCAGACGTTCCAACATCGCTTTAAATGTGTCGTAGGTATTGTTCATAATTTCATCGATCACCATCTGGTTGTCACGAGCTTCTTTCACATGTGAAATGTGTTTACTGATTCCCAACGCGCATAAACCATGAATGAAACTCCAAATAACCATGGCCATGTTTTGCGTATCGAGGCCTACAAAATATCCTTCCTGCTGACAGCCCTTGACGGTTTGTAAAAGCACCTCAAACGCACGATCACCTTCTGTCCATTGATCATCCAAACAAGTAGCCAAATGTTCCATGGGTTCAGTTCGGATAAATAACAAATCGTATACTTCCGGATTCGTGGTTGCAAACTGAATGTAAGCCTTGCCCATTTCCTTCAGTCGCTCAAATGGATTCGCTATTTGGGTTAGCGGTTGAAAGGCTTGATTTAACATGCCAAAGCCTTGCTGGTGCAGGGCATGGAAGATTTCATTCTTGTCCTTAAAATAGAGATAGATAGTAGCGGGACTGTATTCAATAGCTTCGGCAATGCTCCGCAAGCTGATCTGATCAAAACCCTTTTCTAAAAAGAGCTTGTGTGCCGATTGCAGGATTTTGTCCCGCATTTCCAGCTTATCCCGCTCTTTTCTTTCTTTTACGCCCATAATTTGTTGACTTATACGGGCAAAATTAATAAACGGTGTTCAGTTTTAGATCATTGTTTATTAAAATTATGTAATTATCTGATTTACAGAACATAAATTTTCAATACGCCATAAAAAAACCCTTCTCAATCAAATTAAGAAGGGTCTTTATGCTGTCTAAAGCTAGAATTAATGGCCAGTAAACAACTTTAGAATATCATTATAGAACACAAACACCATCAACACCAAAAGAATAGCCATACCCACCTTGGTTGCGTTCTCCATAAACTTCTCAGATGGTTCGCGGCCACTGATCATCTCATATAATAAGAAGACTACATAGCCACCGTCTAGAGCAGGTATTGGTAAGAAATTCATAAATGCCAAAACCATGGATAGCAAACCGGTCAAACGCAGTAAGCGTTCCCAATCCCACTCTCCACCATACATTTGCGCCATTCCGATTGGGCCTGAAAGTGATTTCTTAAATGAAATTTCACCCTGAAAGATTCTTTTGAAAGCCTTCAGCTGTAACCATATCACACCGAACGCCCGAGATATCCCCAATGGCACGGATTCACCAAAACTGTACTTGATTGTAACGAAATCTTCCTTGCGTGGCGGAACCGGACGGAATCCAATTTGCACCTGATTTTTAAAACCTCCTTTGTAAGCAATGGTGTCGTTACCTCTTTTTACTTTAAAAGAAATACTGTCATGTGGCTTGCTGCGCAACGTGGTCATAACCTCATCGTAGTAATGAATCGGCTTGCCTTGCAATTCAATAAACTGATCTCCTTTTTTCAAACCCGCCTTACTAGCCACCGATTCTATTTTCTCCTTGGTCTCTACGATTTCACCTTTCTCATTATACAATAAGTCAATTACACCTGAAACATCATTTACAATCGGAGCAATACGAAAAGACATAAAGGTGGACGCGGCATCTTTTGAATTGAAATTCTCAACGAAGTTTCTCGGAATAGGAATATTAACTTCCTGGCCATCGCGCATCACGGTGTAATGCGCGTTCTCCGATAACATAAAATCAGGCTTGTAGAGTTCATCAAAGTTTTGATAATCCTGGCCATTGACCTTCACAATCTTATCGCCTGTTTTCAAACCTAACTTATCAGCCAGTTCCAAGGCCTGAATGCCTCCGTTGTTAAATACATATTCCTTCGGTAAAACAGTATCGCCCATGAAATATACGATGCTAACAAAAATCAAAATACCCAATATCACATTAACGATAATACCACCCATCATCACAATCAAACGCTGCCAAGCTGGCTTCGAGCGAAACTCCCAAGGTTCTGCAGGAGCTTTCAGCTGCTCTTTATCCATGCTTTCATCCACCATGCCGGCAATTTTCACATAACCTCCTAGCGGAAACCAACCGATTCCATACTCAGTGTCTCCCTTTTTGAATTTTACCAATGAAAAATTGAGAACATTGGCCATCGGGAATAAAAAATCAAAGAAGAGATAGAACTTCTCTACTTTAATGTTAAATAACCGCGCTGCAAAGAAGTGCCCGCCTTCATGCACCACGATTAATATTGAAAGACTCAGTAAGAGCTGAGCCGTCATAATCATTCCCTCCATAAGTTAATTCGTTGATTCGTTAATTTGTTAATTCGTTGATTCGTTGATTTACTTAGTCCTGCTACCCAATTCGCTCTTTTGCGTTGATTCGGGTTTCTTTATCTGTTGCTATATAATCTTCTAATGTGGGCTTCGCCTTGAATGGAATGGTATTCAAACAATGCTCTACCACATCAGACATCTGCAAGAAACCTACTTTGTCCTTTAAAAATTCCGCTACCGCTATTTCGTTGGCGGCATTCAACACGCATGGCATGTTGCCACCCCGCTCCATCGCGCTAAAAGCGAGTGCAAGGTTACGAAAAGTTTCTGTATCGGGTGGCTCAAAAGTTAAAGATGGGTAGGCCGCAAAGTTAAATCGCGGAAAGGTGGCCGACAGCCGCTGCGGGTAAATCTCTTGCCGTTGCTGAATCGCTTGAGTTGTTAATTGATCGATGGTCTGCCTTTTGATTATTAGAAGTTATCATCATCGTGGTGTCGCGAATGATTTCATGGTTAGATCGCGGTTGAGCAAAAATTGAAATACGAACGTGCCACCTGATTGTTCTTTTCGTTTTCTGCCAGTTGCTGTTCCAGTTTGCTCAACTCATACTCGGTATTAAGCACTATATCCTTAGTCGCTTTTGCGTTGGCTACCAAACTTGCATTTACTTTTAATAATTCTTGCAGAAGGTTTCTAGTCTTTCCCAAGATAATCAATGCTTCTTCGCTTTGTAGGTATTGATAGTAGGCAGAAGTAATGTTGAACTTTAATTCATTTTGATACGCATTCTTTTGTGCTTGTTGCACTGTAATCAATTCCTTTTGCGCTTTATAATTAAAATAAATGTCGGGGTTGAACAAAGGCTGGATGATCCTGAATTTTGTTTCGTGAAAATTGTTTGGTAAAAATTGCTCATTTACGTTCGGAAGAATCTGCTTGAACCCGGGGTTGCCAGTCGAACTATAAAGTGAGGCATACACTGGGTTCAATAGGTCACCAACAGGAAACTGAATTTTACGACCGCCCCCTGCCAGTGTGTAATTGGCATTGGCTGAAACCTGCGGCATGAACAACGCGCGCGCCAAGTGCAACTTCCTTTTCGCCTCTTCTCGTAATTCAACTGCTCTTGTTGCAGTTGCAAATTGCTTTTCAATCCTCCTGAATGTATTGATCTAAAACAGAGGATTGTGCCCGATAGCTGCTGGCCGGTTATCAACAGCACAAATGTGAAAATGTAGATTTTGGTATTCATCGTTAATTCACTTAACAGTGTTTAGTTGTATCTCAAATTTTTTTTACCTCTTCAGACGTTCCAACATCGCTTTAAATGTGTCGTAGGTGTTGTTCATAATTTCATCGATCACCATTTGATTGTCGCGGGCTTTTACATGCGAAATGTGTTTGCTGATTCCCAACGCGCATAAGCCGAATGAAACTCCAAATAACCATGGACATGTTTTGCGGATCAAGGCCTACAAAATATCCTTGCTGTTGACAACCCTTTACGGTTTGTAAGAGCACCTCAAATGCGCGATCACCTTCCGTCCACTGATCATCCAAACAAGTAGCCAAATGTTCCATGGGCTCTGTTCGGATAAACAACAAATCATATACTTCAGGATTGGTAGTAGCAAACTGGATGTAGGCCTTGCCCATTTCTTTCAGTCGCTCAAATGGATTCGCTATTTGCGTCAGAGGTTGGAACGCCTGGTTCAACATGCCAAAGCCTTGCTGATGCAGGGCATGGAAAATTTCGTTCTTGTCTTTAAAATAGAGATAGATGGTAGCGGGACTATATTCAATAGCTTCGGCAATGCTCCGCAAGCTGATTTGGTCGAAGCCTTTTTCTAAAAGAGCTTATGTGCCGATTGCAGTGTGATTTTTATCCACATCTCGGCTTATCCCGCTCCTTTCTTTTACGCCCATAATTATTCAACTTATACGGGCAAAATTAATAAACAGTGTTCAGTTTTAAATCATTGTTTATTAAAAATTCTATAATTATCTGATTTACAAGGACAAAAAAATTTCATTATAAAAAAACCCTACTCAAAATCATATTAAAGAGGGTCTTTACGCTGTCTAAAACTAGGATTAATGGCCTGCAAACAATCTCTTTAAAGGTCATTATAGAACACAAACACCATCAGCACCAAAAGAATAGCCATACCCACCTTGGTAGCATTCTCCATAAACTTCTCAGAAGGTTCGCGACGCGATCATCTCAAATAATAAGAAGACTACATAGCCACCGTCTAGAGCAGGGATTGGTAAAGAAATTCATAAATGCTAATACCATAGAAAATGCATCGGTCATGCGCCAAGAATCGTTCCCAATCCCAAACACCACCATACATCTGAGCCATTCCGATTGGCCCGGAAAGCGATTTCTTAAAAAATTTCCACCCTGAAAAATCCTTTTGAAAGCTTTTAACTGCAACCAAATCACACCAAACGTGCACGTGACACACCCAATGGCACTTGATTCTCCAAGTTGTAATTGATTGTTTTAAAATCTTCTTTCTGGGCAGAACAGCCCGGAAGCCAATTTGAACTTGGTTTTTAAACGGTCCTTGGTAAGCAATGGTGTCGTTGCCTCTTTTTTGCACAAAAAGAAATACTGTCGTAGTGGGTTGCTTCGCAAACATTGTCACTTCATCATAATACCGAATTGGCTTCCTTGAAATTTACGAACTGATCTCCTTTCATCAGGCCAGCCTTCGCTGCTACGATTCTATTTTCTCCTTGGTCTCTACGTTTCACCTTTCTCATTATACAATAAGTCAATTACTGGTGAGACATCATTTACAATCTAGAATACGGAAAGACATAAAGGTGGACGGAGCATCTTTTAAATTGAAATTCTCAACGAAATTTTGGAATAGAGATGTTGATTTCCTGACCATCGCGTAGCACGGTATAATGCGCATTCTCCGATAGCATAAAATCAGCCTTATAGAGATCATCAAAATTTTGATAATCCTGGCCATTGACCTTCACAATCTTATCTCCTGTTTTCAGGCCCAATTTCTCAGCCAATTCCATGGCTTGAATTCCTCCATTGTTAAACACAAACTCTTTCGGTAAAACGGTATCGCCCATGAAATAAACGATGCTAATAAAAATCAACACTCCCAAGATCACGTTAACGATGATACCGCCCAACATCACAATCAAACGCTGCCGTGTGGCTTCGAGCGAAACTCCCAAGGTTCTGCAGGAGCTTTCAGCTGTCTTTATCCATGCTCTTCGTCTACCATACCGGCAATTTTCACATAACCTCCTAATGGAAACCAACCGATACCGTATTCAGTATCTCCTTTCTTAAACTTTACCAATGAGAAGTTGAGAACATTGGCCATCGGGAATAAAAAATCAAAGAAGAGAGATAGAACTTCTCTACTTTAATGTTGAATAACCGCGCTGCAAAAAAGTGTCCGCCTTCATGCACCACGATTAATATTGAAAGACTCGGTAAAAGCTGAGCCGTCATAATCATTCCCTCCATAAGTTAATTCGTTAATTCGTTAATTCGTTAATTCGTTAATTCGTTGATTTACCTTTTCTTGCTACCCGATTCGCTCTTTTGCGTTTGATTCAGGTTTCTTTTATCTGTTGCTATATAATCTTCTAATGTGGGCTTCGCCTTGAATGGAATGGTATTCAAACAATGTTCTACCACATCAGACATCTGCAAGAAACCCACTTTGTCCTTTAAAAATTCCGCTACCGCTATTTCGTTGGCGGCATTCAACACGCATGGCATGTTGCCACCCGTCCATCGCGTTAAAAGCAAGTGCAAGGTTACGAAAGTTTCTGTATCGGGTGGCTCAAAAGTTAAAGATGGGTAGGGCGCAAAGTTAAATCGTGGAAAGGTGGCCGACAGCCGCTGCGGGTAGCCGAGTGCAAACTGAATGGGCAACCGCATGTCGGGCAGACCCAATTGCGCTTTGATCGAGCTATCCTGAAACTGCACCAACGAGTGTACAATGCTTTGTGGGTGTACAATTACCTCAATCTGAGATGGCTTCAAAGCAAACAACCACTTCGCTTCAATCACTTCCAATCCCTTGTTCATCAGACTAGCCGAGTCGACCAGTTACCTTGGCACCCATCGTCCAATTGGGATGCTTGAGCGCTTGTGCCTTCGTTACTTGTAATAGTTCATCGCGTTTCTTTCCCGAAAAAGGACCACCCGATGCTGTTAAAATGATTTTCTCAATGGGATTATCGAATTCGCCAAGCCAGACACTGAAAGATAGCCGAGTGTTCTGAATCGACCGGGTAAATGTTCACGCCTTTAGATTGTGCCAATTGGGTGACCAACTCCCCTGCCACGACCAGTGTTTCTTTGTTAGCAAGAGCAATGTTTTTGCCTGCTTCAATCGCTTTCAACGTAGGATTCAATCCGGCATAGCCAACCAAAGCTGTCAGCACCAGATCGATGCTGTCCATCTGCACAATGGAAGACAATGCTTTTTCGCCTGCAAATACTTTGATATTCAACGGCACCAAAGCTTCCTTCACGACAGGGTATAAATCTTCATTGCCAATCACTACTGCGTTGGGCTGAAATGCTTTTGCTTGCGCGATCAATAGCTCCGCGTTGGATTGAGCGGTGAGCACTTCTACTTCAAACTGATCCGTGTGGGCGGCAATTACTTCCAGCGCTTGCGTGCCAATGGAACCAGTAGAACCTAAAATTGCAATCGACTTTTTTTCTTTACTCATAAAATATTAGCCACGAAGGCACAAAGGCACAAAGGAATTTAGAATAGACAAACAAGCTAATAGCATCGATGCTGGGTTTGTAGAATATTGAAAGTGCTGGTGCATCAATGCGTTGTGTTTTTGAAATACGTTGTGTAATGCGGGTAAACCCATCTCTCATTAAAGAGATAAACCATCGATTTTGTTACAAGGTAAAACAATAAAAAATTGTTTTTAGGATGATACGGCTTTAGTTGCCAAGCCTGCCAACCGCTGCGCCACGCTTTGGCCAGCGAATGCCAATACAAATGATAAAAGGCCGCATGGCGATGGTGCACGGATGCATCCCGAAAATAGGGCTCAGCAATTTTATTGAAATACGCGTCTACCTCCTCCACACGGTTCTGCTCTAGGCTATCGCTATCGGTGCTCCTGCGCTGATCGCTCAAAAAAGCAATGAGTTTGTACAAGTGTAAAAAGCGAATCGATACATCCTTACGCGAATTAGACGTGCTCACAATGCGATACGCATACAATGCCTCAGGCAAGTTTGCCGCGCGATAGCGATCGACAATTCGTGAAGCCAAATCCGCATCGGCAATATGATCTCTAAAATAATCGCGGTAAAGAGGCCAAAAAACTTTCAATAATTCACTCCGCATGATCGTGGTGGGTCCATGCACCTGCGCGTGTTGCGGCATTTGCTCGTAAATCAACTCATGGCGTTGTGGCAACATCACATTTCGATAAATTTTTCCTACTGTATTCATCGCCACATAAGCTGTGCCGCATAGCATGATCGATTCATCCTTAAGCAACACCTCCATTTGCTTTTGCAATCGGTGCGGGTGCGATGCATCATCGGCATCGGTAATCGAAAAAAAGGGAGTCGTTACTTGCGTTACCACTTCGTTCACCACCGTTACCCGTCCACGATTGTGATCAAACCAAAAAAAACGAATGCGTGCATCGGTGTATGATTGCATGATGGCACGCGATGTATCGGTCGATCCATCATCAATCAACCACAGCTCAAAATCGGTAAATGTTTGTTGCAACAGGCTGTCCACCGCCTCGCGCAAAAAAGGCGCAGCATTGTAAACGGGCATGAGGAGAGTCAACTGAGCCATGCGCAAACTACTTCGCAAATGCGGCTAGCGATTCGGCAATCTTCCGATCATTCGAAAGTCGCGGCACTTTGTTTTGCCCGCCCAGCTTGCCTTGCGATTTCATGTAATCTATAAACCCGTTCTTCTGCAAAGCCGTAATCTTCAGCGGACAAAGAATATTTCCGGTAATCAAATCATCATAATACACATTCAGCTTGCGCAGTTGGGAATCCAATTCCAACCGAAACGCTTCCATATCCGTAGGCGCATTGGCAAACTCAATCAACCATTCATGGTGGGGCATCCCTTCCTTCGGTGCCACATTGGGTGCCACCGTAAACTCCACCAGCTCCACCTCCTTCATCTTCTCCATCGTAAACTTCATCGCCTTCTCCACCTCTTCGCCAATCACGTGCTCGCCAAAAGCAGAAATAAAATGTTTAATACGTCCGCTCACTACAATCCGATACGGATCTTTCGAAACAAACTTTATCGTATCGCCAATCGAGTAGCCCCACAAGCCTGCGTTGTTATTAATAATCACCGCATAATTTTTTCCCAACTCCACCTCCTCAATCGACAACCGCGTGGGCTTCTCATTAAAATATTCATCGGCCGGAATAAACTCAAAGAAGATGCCGCTGTTCAGCAACAGCAACAACCCCTCAGCACGCTGCGAATCCTGATACGCAATAAATCCTTCCGAAGCCGGATACGTCTCAATCGAGTCCACGCGCTTGCCAATCGTTTCAAACAACTTTGCGCGATACGGCTCAAAGTTCACACCCCCATACACGAACAACGAAAAATTCGGAAACACATCCTTCGCCTTCTTGCCCGTGCGCGCAATGATGCGATCAAAATACATCTGCGCCCAGGGCGGTATGCCCGATATCAGCGACATGTCTGCCAAAATCGTTTCTTCAATAATTTTATCCAGTTTTTCTTCCCAGTCTTCGATGCAATTGGTAGCGTAGCTGGGCTTTTGGTTCGAGCGCAAATACTGCGGCACATGGTGATTCACAATGCCCGATAGCCTTCCTGTTTTTATTCCGGCCTTCTCATCCAACTCAGGGCTGCCCGATAAAAAAATCAAACCGCCATCCAGAAAAGCACCGTTGCCCGTTTCGTGCACGTAGCTCAGCAACGCATTGCGCGCGCTGTTGATGTGGTTGGGCACCGACTCTTTCGTGATAGGAATATATTTGGTGCCCGAGGTCGTTCCCGATGTTTTCGCGAAGTACGCGGGCTTGCCCTTCCACAAAATGTCCGACTCCCCGTGCAGCACTTTTTCCACGTACGGCTTCAACTCTTCGTAGTCGCGAATGGGCACCTGTTTTTTAAAGTCGTCATAACTGCGGATGTCCGCAAAGCCATGATCTTTGCCAAACAGCGTGGCGCGCCCGCCTTGCAACAACTCCTGAAAAACCCGGCTTTGATAAAGCCCCGGCTTACCCGACCACTCTTTCGTTTGGCCGGCAATGTAAGCGGCAAAAGGCTTGGCTAAAACAGAACGTATTCCCATAGTTTGCAAAGGTAAGAAATCAAGTTTGGTTGTAAAGTTGTGTTATTTGGGGGCATGGCCAAGCGAGGCGCAAGGCCACCAGGCTTTCCGTTGCAAGTGTGCCGCGGGCTGTCGAAATACTGTTAACGTTAATTGATAAAAGTACAGCTTCGTTACAAGCATCAGTAGGCACCCTTTCCACTTCAATCCTTTGCCCGCTGGCGCCAGATCATAGCTGCCTTCGCAAAAGCTTCGTGCTTTGTGGCATAACATTAATTCCGCAGAGCTACACCGAGAAACACAGGCTACGCAAAGTCACCTTCAATAAATTCTCTGTGAAACTTTGTGCTTCTTGGTGTTCTTTGAGGTCCAACACAAATTCAACTTGAGAACATATCGAATCATTCATTTTGAATCAAATTCCACTTCCAAAAACTGCCAAAATTGCATACCCAACCCGTTTTGGTTCAACTTTTGCATAAGAAGCAACATCTACAATCAACTATGCGCAGCCCTGTTGCGTTATGTTGCTAACTCGCTAGAAATATGAATACACTAAAAACCATTGTCGTAGCCTTTATAGCCGGAATTGCCGGTGCCTACTCTTTTTTTGCCTACCAAACTGAAAAGGCAGCCCGCGAAAAAAACAACCAGCAAATCAACGTGGCCGATTACGAATCCAAAGAAATCTACCGCCCGAATATAGTCGAACCTTCAACAACGCCTGCGGGAGAAAATGTAGACTTCAGTCAGGCGGCTGCCAAGGCAACACCGAGTGTAGTCTACATCAACTCCATCTCGCAAAGCGGTGCCAGCTATTCGTATTGGGACTTACTCTTCGGAGGCAGCGGATCGCAGACGCAAGTGAGCTCCGGCTCGGGTGTAATCTTCACACAAGACGGCTACATCGTCACCAACAATCACGTGGTAGAGGCAGCCGAAAAAATTCAAGTCATCTACAACAAAAAATCATATGATGCAGAACTGATCGGTACTGATCCTTCCACCGATTTAGCTGTATTAAAAATTAAAGAAACCAATCTTCCCGCCATCACATTGGGCAACTCCAAAACACTGGCCGTGGGCGAATGGGTAGTAGCTGTCGGAAATCCGTTTTCACTTTCTTCCACAGTTACAGTCGGTATTGTGAGCGCCAAAGGTCGCAGAATCAACATCGTAGAAGATAAATTCCCCATCGAATCATTTATTCAAACCGATGCCGCCATCAATCCGGGTAATAGCGGAGGAGCGCTCGTCAACAAAAACGGAGATCTGGTAGGTATCAACACCGCCATTCTTTCCCGAACCGGGTCATACACCGGCTATGCGTTTGCCGTGCCCGTGGACATCGCCAAAAAAGTAGTAGAAGATTTGATTAAATACGGCTTACCCCAAAAAGCATTCTTTGGCGCCAACATTTTAGAATACGACTTCGAGAATGCTAAAAAATTTGACCTCGATGTAAACGTAAAAGAGTTTCGTGGTGTGTTGTTGGGTGAAATTACGCGTGGTGGTGCTGCCGCTGCTGTCGGTTTACAAGAAGGCGACATCATCACCAAACTGAACAATGTAGAAATTAACAGTAAGAGCGCCTTTGATGAAGAGATTAGCTACCATTACCCTGGAGACAAAATCAGTTTTTCGTATGTGCGCGATGGAAAAACGATCAATACCACTATTACGCTGTTCAATAAAAATGGTGATACCAATTTGGTGAAGCGCAAAATCTTCAACGATGCTTCATTAGGTGCAAATTTAGAAGCGGTAGATTATGGCGTGAAGATTAACAAAATTCGCGATGGCATATTCAAGCGCTTAGGTCTGCCAGAAAACTATACCATCGTGTACATCAATCGCCAGCGAATCAACGACCCGCAAGACGTAATTGAGTTCTTCAATAAATTCAAAGGACGCGTCTACCTCACTGGTTTTAACAGCTCGCGACAAGAGGTGCCCTTCTCATTCTTTTTAAAGTAGAGGCAACGGTTTTTTCAATTCTGCCGTCTGGGTCAACGACTCAGACGGCTTTTTTGTCTACACCCGATCCTGAGCACATTTCTTTCAATCAATTAATTTGTACATTTAACAAAACCTTTTCCCTATGAAGAAATTTTGGTTGAGCACAATCGTCATCGCTTGGATGGTTCCTTCTCTCGCATTTGCTCAAAAATATGCAGCCACCAAAAGTGTGGTAAGCTTTTATTCTCACGCCACCATTGAAGATATCAAAGCGGCAAACACCACTTCCATTGGGTTGGCTGATCTGTCCACCAATGCCGTGGCGTTTTCAATTACGATCAAAGATTTTGTCTTTGACAAAAACCTGATGCAAGAGCACTTCAATGAAAAGTATATGGAAAGTGAAAAGTATCCGAAAGCTACTTTTCAAGGGAAGGTAGAAGGATTTGACGCTACCAAAAAAGGATCTCAAAATGTGAAAGCCATTGGCAAGCTAACTATGCACGGCATCACTAAAGAAGTAGAGTTGACAGGAACCATGGAAGCCACTAGCGAAACCAGCCTGAACATAGCTTCTACATTCGTAGTGAAACTGGAAGATTACAAAATCAAAATTCCACAAGTACTCTGGCAAAATATTGCAGAATCGATCGAGGTAAAAGTAGACTTTACATTAACCAAGAAATAATTTGGCTGTGAGGCAACCCTTTTGAGAAACGCACCGTCACGCCAATTGACATAAACCTAAACACATCTATGAATTCACGAATCGGACTACTTTTTCTTTTGAACATCTGCCTTATTCCATCGTATGGGCAAGATCTGCTAGGAGAATTACAACAAGAAGAAAAGAAACAGAAAGAATATACCATCGCCACCTTCAAGGGCACGCGCATTATTAATGGCCACTCGGTAGAAATGAAAGGTGCCGGAGAGTTGGAGTTCATTATATCCCACCGCTTCGGTACAATCAACTCCGGTTCGTATAATTTATTTGGATTAGATCAAGCTTACATACGCATTGGATTGGAATATGGCATTACAGATCGTTTGGGAGTTGGCTTGGGCAGAAGCTCCTTCAATAAAATTTATGACGGATACTTAAAGTATAAATTAATACGACAGAGCACCGGTCCAGGCAGTTCACCATTCACTGTCACGGCATTTGGTAGCATCAATATTCAAGACTATGAGCAAACAGCAGGCACTTATACCGCATACATGGATCGCGCCAGTTACATCGGTCAGTTGCTAATCGCACGAAAGTTTTCGCCCAAGTTCTCTGCTCAAATAACACCTACATTCATTCACACCAACGTGGTGGATCAGTCGAAGTTAACGAACGACCAGGCCGCTATGGGCATTGGCGCACGTTATAAACTGACTCGCAGCCTTGCTATCAATGCAGAATATTTTTACCGCATTAATCCCATTGCGAATACGCCTTACTACAACTCACTAGGCATTGGTTTAGATATTGAAACCGGTGGCCACGTATTT
The DNA here is from genome assembly GCA_044228465.1 of Cyclobacteriaceae bacterium. Taxonomy (GTDB): domain Bacteria; phylum Bacteroidota; class Bacteroidia; order Cytophagales; family Cyclobacteriaceae; genus ELB16-189. The sequence continues at coordinate 38,309 of JBGAUU010000012.1, read as the reverse complement.
CAATTGGTGCTTTCCAACACGCAAGGAATGATTGAACGAACTTTTGTAACTGAAACTGCCGATAACTTCTTTGACGGAGGTATTCACTTCGGCTTCAACATTACCCGCGCGTTTCAACTCAAGAAGAAAACCAAATAACTAAACAAACTATACTATGATTAAGAAAATCTTGATTGGCTTGGGTGTTATCCTCCTCGCCTTTGTTGCGTTCATCGTCTACTCCAACCTCTTTCCAAAAAGCCCGAAGAAAACAACTGAATTCAGCGACCGTGGCCTAGACATTAAAGTAAGTTATAGCCAACCGTTCAAAAAGGGAAGACTCATCTTTGGGGAAGAAAAAGATGGCGCGCTTCAACCTTACGGAAAATACTGGAGGCTTGGCGCCAATGCTGCAACAGAAATTACTTTTAGCAAAGATGTAAACTTTGCCGGCAAAGCAGTGAAGGCCGGAAGCTATCGCATGTATGCTGTGCCTGGCGCTTCAACTTTTCAGGTTTCCTTGAACAGCGAGTTGGGTGTTTTCTTAGGCGTGCAAGAGCCTGATTACACGCTTGATGTTGTGAAAGTAGATGTGCCTGTAACAACAACAGACAATGAAGTAGAACAATTTGTGATCAACTTTGCCAGCGATTCGGTGGGTGTGAATATGGATTTTGTGTGGGATAAAATCCAAGTGCGTGTGCCCATTACGCAGCCCTAACTAAAATCAGAAATTCATTTACCTGAGCCTATCCTAAAAAAATAGGCTCATTTTTTTCCTTCCACATGGCTCTATCCAAAAAACAAATCTTCGGCTCAGCAATTCTCATCTTGATATTTTTGGGACTTGCGTATTTCATCATTGGTAAAATTCAATACCGCATGAATGTGATGGACGTAGAAGAATACGAACCCATCTCCACCCTAAAGGTGCCGCAACATATCTTGAAAAGAGCCAAGTATCCGTTCATCGATGTTCACAATCACCAATGGACGATGCCGATTCAAAATTTAGATAATCTGGTAAAGGAAATGGATTCGCTCAACATGCAGGTGATGGTGAACCTGAGTGGCTTCCGCGGAAAGTTTTTAGAATGGTCGTTGGATAACGTAAAAGAAAACTACCCCAAACGGTTCATCGTTTTTATGAATATCAATTTTGAAAACCTGGATGATGCAAGCTGGCCCAACGAAACATTGGAAATGATGGAGAATGCGGTGAAGCAAGGTGCGAATGGATTGAAAGTTTATAAAGGATTAGGGCTTACTGATGTCGACAACGAAGGCAAACGTATAGCCGTGAACGACCCGCGTCTCGATCCGATCTGGGCCAAGTGTGGCGAGTTGGGCATACCAGTTTTGATTCATTCCGGTGAACCCAATTCATTTTGGAATCCCAAAGACAAATACAATGAGCGATGGCTTGAACTCAAACAAGAGCCCGGTCGCTATCGCGATCCCGCTAAAGTACCTTCTTTTGAAGAAATCATGGCCGAGCAACACAGCGTGTTCCGAAAACATCCCAACACAAAATTTATTGATGCCCATCTTGGTTGGTTTGGGAATGATTTAGATCGACTTGGAAAATTGTTTGATGAGATGCCAAATGTTTACACCGAGTTAGGTGCGGTACTTGCAGAGCTTGGCCGTCAACCAAAAGCGGCACGCACCTTTATTATCAAATACCAAGATCGGATCATGTTTGGAAAAGACACCTATAAAATGGAAGAGTATTACACCTACTTTCGGGTGTTGGAAACGGGCGATGAATATTTTGATTACTACCGCAAGCGCCACGCACATTGGAAAATGTATGGGCTGGAACTTCCGGATTCGGTTTTACGAAAGGTCTATTATAAAAATGCGTTGCAGGTGATACCCGGCATTGATAAAACGCAATTCGACCTTCAATAAAAATTGAAATCAACGATCAAGCGGAAGAGAAACAATAAAAGTGGTACCCACTCCATAGGTTGATTTTACATCAATCGTACCATTTAGTTTATCAATCGCTTCGCGGACAATAAACAATCCAAGCCCGGCACCTTCGGATTGCGTATGAGCACGATAAAACATGCTGAAAATTTTACTGAGGTATTCCTCGCGAATACCGCTACCATTATCTTCAAAATAAATTTGTAGTGTTGATGCGCTTACCACGCTGCTTATTTTCAGGTAAGGATCAACCTTAGATAAATCATGGTATTTAAATGCGTTCGAAATAATGTTTCCAAAAATTACTTGCAAGCGTACCGAATCAGAATTGATTAAAAAATCTCCAGGCACATCTAAAATTACTTTTACTTTGCTCGAACCCGGATAGAATTTAAAGTTTTCCAGGTTCTCCTTAAGCACACTTTTCAAATTCAGCACCTGCAAGTTGATCTGCTTGCGAGAGTTAGCAGCATATTCGCTGATACTTCGAATAAATTGATCCAAATTTTCTGCTCGGCCTTTAAGCATAGCCGCATAATCCTTCAGTTCTTTTACATCCTCCGTCATTTCCATCAAATGAATCAACCCTTTGATGGAGGTAAGCGGAGCGCGCATGTCGTGCGAGGCACTGTAGAAAAATTTATCAAGCTCAGAATTCACCTTCATCAGTTCTTGATTGCGAAACTCAATATCCTTTTCGCGCATCATCAGCGTAGATTCGAATTTGTGGTTTAATCGTAGCATGTAATACACAATCACTACAGCCGAAAAACTTGCAATCAAATAAATTGTCAATAAATTTTTGTTTATATAATCCGATGTTACAAAGTCCCCGGTAAGTCGGGCAAACGGATGAAACATGGCAAACAAAAAACCAATGATTGAAATTGTTACAATAGCCCACGAGTATTTTAAGCGTTCATATCCGAATGCGACAAATACGCCAAAATTGATACACACCGAAAAGATGTACACTCCCATATCTCGCACCAACACAGCTGTAAAGAAAATGGCAAGTGCATTAACACCGATGGCCAGAATAATCCGGGCTACCATAAAATGGCCCTTGTTATTCAGATAAATCACCAGCAAACCAAGAGCTATTCCCAAAAGATTGAATGGCACGACATCGTAATAGTCACTTAAAATATCAAGGACGGTGAAGCAGACAAGCGCCAACACAAAAATCACGCTTAATTGTGTTGTGAGAATAACCCGCTTGTACTCTTGTGGAGAAAGAACAAAATGAGAAACCCGAAAGAGGGAAAGATAAGATCGGATAATGGCTTCTTTCAAAGGGGGATATTTATCCCTAACCTAATAAGAAAAAATTAATCTTGCCAATGGCATTATTTACGCAGACATGCGCGACTTGAACTTTTTGGTAAGCTCCTCTACGCTATTCTTATAATTCGCGTCTGTTTTCATCATATCTTCTACCGACTCCAATGCGTGGATAACAGTGCTATGATCGCGGCCACCAAAATTCTCGCCAATCAGCGCCAGCGTAAGTTGTGTATAGCGTTTACAGAAGTACATGGCTGTTTGGCGTGGAATAACGATTTCCCGTTTTTTCATCTTACTCTTCATCGCCTCTAAGTCTACTTTAAAAAAATCGGCAACGGTCTTCTGAATATAATCCACGCTCACATCCGCCTGAATTTCTTTGACGATGTTCTTAAGAACCTCTTTAGCCAGCTCCAGATCGATTTCTTTTTTCAACAAGGTGGCATGAAACATCAATGAATTGAGTACACCTTCCATGTCGCGAAGGTTTGTGTCAACACTAAATGCCAAGTATTCGGCAACTTCGGTAGGTATTTCAATACCATCCGATTGCATTTTATTATGAATGATGGCGAGCTTCGTTTCAAAATCCGGCTCTTGCAAATCGGCTGTCAAGCCCCATTTGAACCGCGAAAGCAACCGTTCTTGAAAACCCTTTAAATCGCGAGGAGGGCAATCGCTGGTCATGATAATCTGCTTGCCAGACTGATGTAACTGATTAAAGATATGGAAGAAAATTTCCTGCGTTTTTTCGCGGCCTGCCAAAAATTGCACATCATCCAGAATCAATAAATCAACCTGCAGGTAGAAGTTTTGAAACTCCTGCATCTTGTGATTTTGCAGCGCATTTAAAAACTGGCTGGTGAAATCATTTTGATCAACATATAAAACGATCTTCTCCGGAAGGTTCTTTTTAATTTCGTTGCCAATTGCTTGTACGAGGTGCGTTTTACCTACGCCTACCCCACCATACAACATCAATGGGTTAAACGAAGTTGTTCCGGGTTTCTTGGCTACTGCTACACCGGCTGATCGCGCCAAGCGATTACAATCTCCCTCTACAAAATTATCGAATGAATAATTGGGGTTGAGGCGCGAGTTGACAGTAAGCGGGTTTAACGCTTTAAAACTAAATGGCGAATACTCTTCGTGGCCATTCACTGCCTGCGCATTGCTTTTCTTAAAGCCGCTGCCGTTGGGGTAGTTTACCAAAACGGGCGGATTGGTTTGATTTCCGCTATCTACAATCACCGAATATTCCAAACGACCGCCAGGCCCAAGAATTTGGTGAACCGCCTTTTTCAAAACGGGCACATAATGCTCTTCGAGCCATTCGTAAAAAAACTGTGAAGGCACTTGAATGGTTAGTACATCGCCTTCGGTGCGAAGAGGAGTGATCGGCCTAAACCAAGTAGCAAAACTTTGGTCGTCTACCTCCTGCTTGATTATTTCCAAACAATCATTCCAAACTGAGGCGGTTGCTACTTCCATTAGTGAGTTCAAGAGTTTACGGTTTTTCTGCTTTTTTTTTAAAGCGGGAAACAAAGGTGTAAAAAAAAATGAAATTCAAAAGGCAGAAAAAAGAAAAATCGCCCTTGACTTTTAAAAAAGAATTTCAGTTATGATTTCCCTATAAAATGGTGGAAAAAAGAATTGATAAAATGGAAACTTAACCTCAACTTGAAAGCATATTGCGGGCAATTTCGTGGAACAAACTAATCAAAAGATCGTGGAACATTCGGATGCTTCTTTATTTGCGCAACAAACTGTTCAAAACTGGGAAGAGGCAGCCCGAAAAGAATTAGAAGCAGGGCAATCGTTGGAAAATTTAGTGCAAACGAAAGATGGCCTTTCTATTAAACCCTATTATTCGAAAGCGGATCGCTCACAAAGCGCAACAACGCCATTGCCGGAATCCAATGATGAATTTGGTGGCGCCCGCCACTGGGTAAACATGCCAAAAGTTTTAGCAGACGATGCGGCCACCGCTAACCAATTGGCCCTTCTTCATTTACAAAATGGTGCTGATGGAATTCTTTTTGAAATCAACCGTGCAGATACCTCCGTAGAAGTTCTATTGAATGGCATAGAACTTCCCTACTGTTCAACTTTTTTTGTAGTTTCAGCCAATACAGCATCCATTCTGGAAAATTTTCTTGCGTACGCGGAAAAGAACTATGCAAGCACCAGTATTAAAGGGGGTATTTTTTGGAAAGAAGCAATCGACTTTACAATTGCTGCCAAGTTTAAAAACTGGCCTGCCTTTAAAAGCTGTGGATTGATTGAAATTACAAAAAACGACCGAACAGAAACGATTGCCCATGTATTGCAACAAGGAATTCAAACCTGTCAATGGTTGGAGCGAAACGGCTACACCGCACAACAAGCTTATCAATCCATAGCTTTTTCTTGTGCCATCGGAAATGATTTTTTTCTTTCCATCATGCATTTACGCGTGTTGCGCCAAATTTGGAGCAACCTCGCTCCTACTCAGGAAGGGACTACTTTTATTCACGCCAATTCTACCGTTTGGATCCAGCCGGCATACCAGCCTCATGGCAATCTAATCAAAGAAACATATGCAGGAATGGCGGCCGTACTGGGAGGATGTGATGGCTTAACGATCGAGCCGGAAGATACAAATCAATCAATGATGGTGCGGATGGCAAGAAATATATCTTCCATCTTACGGGAAGAATCATTTTTAGCTCAGGTTGCTGATCCGTTAGCCGGATCGTATTTTGTTGATTCAATTACCACTCAATTTGCAGAAGCCGTTTCGAAAAAACTAAATCAGACGACAAATCTTCCTTTCAATTCAGTTTCAAAAAAAACAGAGACACCCTTCACCCGCAGCCCTTGGCAGACTGCCGAAAAAATTTCGGTGCCTGCTTCATTTCTAGATTCGCAAAATAAAACGGCTTGGGCAGAAAATTCGCAGGCAGGTTTGCCGCCTTACTTACGTGGACCTTATGCCACCATGTACACCGTTCGGCCGTGGACGATCCGACAATATGCCGGCTTCTCTACCGCCAAAGATTCAAATGCGTTCTATCGAAAAAATTTAGCGGCAGGCCAAAAAGGTCTTTCGGTTGCGTTTGATTTAGCTACGCATCGCGGATATGACTCCGATCATCCGCGTGTAAGCGGAGATGTAGGCAAAGCCGGTGTTGCCATTGATTCGGTGCTGGACATGAAAATTCTGTTCGATCAGATTCCGCTTGATAAAATGTCAGTGTCGATGACGATGAATGGAGCTGTCATTCCCATTCTGGCCTTTTACATTGTAGCGGCTGAAGAATCCCGCCCAGGCGGGATAAAACCGCACCAATTAAGCGGCACCATTCAGAATGATATTTTAAAAGAGTTTATGGTGCGCAATACGTATATCTATCCGCCTGCACAGTCCATGCGCATTGTGGCCGATATTTTTTCGTATTGCTCGAAGCACATGCCGAAGTTCAACAGCATTAGCATCAGCGGCTATCACATGCACGAAGCCGGAGCACCTGCGCACATAGAACTTGCTTATACATTGGCAGACGGACTAGAATACATTCGAGCAGGCATTAAAGCAGGTATCCCAATTGATGACTTCGCTCCACGACTTTCATTCTTCTGGGGCATTGGCATGAACTTCTTTATGGAAGTAGCCAAGATGCGCGCTGCGCGTTTGCTATGGGCTAAGATTGTCAAGCAATTTAATCCAAAGAATCCCAAGTCGATGGCACTGCGCACACACTGTCAGACATCAGGGTGGAGTTTAACAGAACAAGATCCTTACAACAATGTGGCTCGCACGTGCATTGAAGCTTTGGCCGCAGCATTGGGCGGCACCCAATCGTTGCATACCAATTCGCTAGACGAAGCCATTGCCTTGCCAACCGATTTTTCTGCACGCATTGCAAGGAACACACAATTGTATTTGCAAAAAGAAACGGGCATCGCACAAGTGATCGATCCGCTGGGGGGATCGTATTATGTAGAATATTTGACAGAACAACTGGTAGAAAAAGCCTGGTCACTAATTGAGGAAGTAGAAAAACTAGGCGGTATGACGAAAGCCATAGAAAGCGGCTTGCCCAAAATGCGCATTGAAGAGTCAGCTGCCGGTAAACAAGCACGAATTGATTCCGGCAAAGACGTGATTGTGGGAGTAAACAAATACCTTACCGATGAAAAACCCGATTTTGAAATTTTAGATATAGATAACACTGCGGTGCGTCAAGAGCAAATTGCGCGGTTGAAGGAATTAAAAGAAAACAGAAATGCACATGCTGTTCATACAGCTTTGGCTCAATTAGAAAAAGCAGCTGCAACCGGAGAAGGTAATCTTCTGGAATTAGCGATTGTTGCCGCCCGTGAGCGTGCAACCTTAGGAGAAATTTCGCTCGCCTTGGAAAAATCATTTGGCCGCTACAAAGCAACGATACAATCCATTTCAGGAGTTTATTCGAGTGAGATGAATAATAAAAAAGAACTACTTGAAGTACGCAATTTAGCCGATCAGTTTGCCGAATTAGACGGACGTAGGCCACGCATTCTCATTGCCAAAATGGGCCAAGATGGCCATGATCGGGGTGCGAAAGTAATTGCCACTGCTTTCGCTGACTTAGGTTTCGATGTAGACATCGGGCCGCTCTTTCAAACACCTCAAGAAGTAGCACAACAAGCAGCAGAAAATGATGTACATGTAGTGGGCGCATCCAGCTTGGCAGCAGGTCACAAAACATTAGTGCCGGAATTAATTGAAGCGTTAAAAAAAATAGGGCGGCCTGATATTTTAGTTGTAGCCGGAGGTGTGATTCCTCAAAAAGATTATGACTTCTTGTATGAGCGAGGCGTCAGTGGAATTTTCGGACCCGGCACACCAGTTACAGATGCAGCACGAAGCATCTTACAACAGCTAATGCAAGAGTAATGGCAAACTTGTTGCCATAATTTGATAGAAACCAATTGGCGACCCTCATCGCAAAAAAGATTAATTTTATATGACTAAATCCCTCTGTATGAAATCTGCAAAAATTTTCGTGTGCTTATTCCTCATGACTTCGCTTGCCTTTGCCCAAAGCAAGATGGACAAAGCCATAAAAGCGGTAGAAACAGCTTATGAAATAGGCGATTACGGCAAAGCCACTTCACTATTAGAGAAATTCAAGAAAAAGAATTTTAAAAAACTAGGCGACAATAATCCGTACTTGGTCAAGTATCATGAATTGAATGCCAAAATGCATTTGGCTTCGGGTCGCTTTACCGAATTTGAAACAAGCATGCAGGCAGCTATTTCAAGCAGTTTGTTAATTAATAAGGAAAACAGCCAGAAGCACGGCATTCTTTTAATGAATGTGGCTGAGTTGTATGTGCAAAACGGATCATATCGGGTAGCTCGAAACTATTTAACCGATGCGAAGAAAAATTTAGAGACCAGTGCTACCTTTCAAGAGGGAACACGCGCGAAATGGGAGGTAATTATGGCAGAGGCAATGACAGGACAGGCCTTCTACAATAGCGCCATGGAATTGCTTCGGAAAAATGAAAAGTATTTTGCTGGGCGAGCTATCAAGCAAGAGACTTTTGTAGATGACAAAGGGAATTTAAAAAGCCGTAAAATACCGGATGATGAATTGAAGGTTCGTTTTAGAGAATACGCGCGATTATTAACAGATATTGGTAATGCTTACAGCAAAAAGGGAAATTACTTTAGTTCGGATTCAGTATTTACTTACACCACTAAATGGATTGATAAGAATTTAGGCAAAGAAGATGAAACCTATGTTAGAAATCAATTACTTCATACAGATGACCGAGTAACAGCCGGTCTTAATTTAGATGCCGATTATCCTGATGGCACTGGTTATCCAAAAGCATTGGACAATTTGCTAAGAAGTCACAAAAACTCTCATTACTTAGCTGCATTTATATACGAGGGGCACCTTAAACGATTACTAGCGCAAGAGAACACATCTAAGTTTGCCAACCTTAAGTTGGAATATGAAAAGATGATTAGAAGTAATTACAAAGAAGGAAGTATTTACCCTGTTCGACTAAAAGCGATTGAATTTGACTCCAAGTTGAGTAAAGATAAAACCAAGAATTTGGAGAAAGATGCTAACGCTCTTATCGCGAACACAAAAGCATTACCTAAAAACAATATCGTTACAGTGGAAGTGCTTGAATTCTTAACAGGATTAGCTCTCTATCAAAAAAATTATGGCAATGCAGAGAGGTATCTAAAGACCATTATCGAAATCAAATCTGATCTCTTTGGTGAAGATACACCCGAAACACACCTTGCGATTATCAAATTAGCCAATTATTATTTGGATTACACCAATAACATCAATGAAGCCGCTAAGATTTATAGCAACAGTTATGAAAAAATAGTTTCTAAAGAGATTAGCTATGGCCATAAGGATAATTTAGAAATCTTGAATCACTTGGCCCATTTCTATGAGCTTACCGATCGATACACAGACGCCAATACTGCACTCGATGAAGCGTTATTGGCATCGAGAAAAAAATACGACTTCACTGATATCTTATATGCTGATGAACTAACACAAATAGCAAGGCTCCAATTAAAATTAGGTCAATATGAAAAAGCAGAAGCCAATCTGGATGAAGCCGCTAAAATCCTAAACGAGTTTCGTAAAGATGACGATAAAAAAATCTATATCATTAACACACTAGAAACGCAAGCTACCTTGCTTGGAATCAAAGGGTTATTTGATGAAGCAGAAGATCAATTGGATAAATCCGAAAGGATATTAAAAAAGGCAGATCAACCCATAGTTGGTATTGATGAACTAAATACAGCCCAGCAATTATCAAGCTTGTTCATTCAATTGGGGCGCTATGCAGAAACAGAAGAACTTCTGGAAAAATTGATTGAAGAGTATGAGAAACTCTACGGAAAAAAGCTGCCGGTGATTACACAGAGGCTGATAAAATCGCTCAACGTGCCAATCAAATAGCCGTAGCTGTTTACGGTCCGAAGTCATCAAAAACAGCTACCACCGAAAAATTATTGGGAGACATCGAATATGCCATTGGCGACTATGATCTGGCGGATGAAAACATTACAAAAGCAATGGCGAGTCAGGAAAAGCAATTTGGTCGCAATCACATTGAGGTAGCCAAATCGTTGGCTCAATTATCGCTCATTAAATTCTACAAAGGCGAGCCGTTCGATAAAGTAGAGAAACTCATGATCGAAGCGCAGGAAATTATGGGCAGTCGCCTAGGCAAAGAAAATCCACAGTATGCAGATATCTTAAAGAATGTGGCGGTGATCAACATCGCAGCCAAAAAGTATAATGCAGCATTCTCTTCACTCACACAAGCTGAAGGTATATGGCGTACCAAAACCGGCTCTAAAAATAACATCAATGCCGCAGCCATTTTTACACTAACAGGAGATGTTTTCTATCAGATCAAGAATTATAAAAAAGCGGAGGAATACTACATTCAGGCTAAAAACATTTATGAAAAATATTTCAACAGAAATCACCCGGAATATGTGAAGATTCTTTCGAAGCAAGCCAAAGTGTATTACATGGAAAAAGACTTCAAGCGGTCTAAGAAAAATATTGAAGAGGCATTAGCAAATTACGAAACCTTTATCAAGCAATTCTTCCCTGCTTTGAGTGAACGTCAAAAAGCGAAATATTGGAATACCATTAAAGGTGACTTTGAGTTCTACAATACGCTCGCCTTTTCGCAACTGGAAGACTTCAAAGACTTAACAGGAAAAGTTTACAACTATCAATTGCTTACGAAAGCGCTCTTATTAAGTTCTTCCATAAAGATTCGCGAGCGCATCATGAATAGCAAAGATGAAGAGCTGAAAAAAAATTACACAGATTGGGTTCAGAAAAAAGAGTTCTTAACGAATGCGCTTTCAATGAGTACTGAGCAGTTAGTGCAAAACGGGATCGATCCAAATGTACTTACGCAGGAAGTAGAAAAACTAGAACGCACACTCAGTGAGAAGTCGGAGTTGTTTGGTCAGAGCTTCGATAACAAGAAAATAACTTACGAAAATGTACAAAAGTCCATCAGCAAAAATGAGGTAGCCATTGAGATGGTGCGCTACCGCTATTTCAATCATGCCTTCACTGATTCTGTAATGTATGTGGCCTTGTATGTAAAGAATGATAATGCCCGCCCGAAGGCCATTCAATTACCCGAAGGTTACCGTATGGAAACGCGCTACTTTAAATATTTCAGAAACTGCATCATCAGCAAGACTGATGATAAATATTCTTACAAAGTATTCTGGGAGCCTATTCAAAAAGAACTGGGACTTAACACAACCATTTATCTTTCACCGGATGGAGTTTATAATCAACTGAATCTGGAGGCAATTCCCACACCGGATGGAAAATATGTAATTGACAATTCGAATATTGTTTTAGTAAGCAATACGAAAGACTTGTACTTGCGTAGAATAAAATCGAAAGGCGGTGTGCCAAGCAATACTGCCACGATGATCGGCAACCCCACTTTTTATCTCACTGCTTCTAACTCGCAACGTGTGGCATCGCTTCCCGGCACTCAAAAAGAAATTGCCGAGTTGGAAGAGCTTTTGAAACAAAAAGGTTGGAAGACAAATGAATATGTTGAAAATGAAGCGACAGAAGACCAAGCCAAATCCTTGGAGAGTCCCAAAATATTTCACATTGCTACACACGGATTTACACGCCCTGCATCTGAAGCGAAAGAAGGCAGCGAGTTGACCAGCAGCGAAGCGCAGTTAAATGAAAACCCGTTGATGAAAACAGGTTTGCTATTAAAAGGAGCCGGAGACATTCTTGACAAAACCAATTACAACTACAATATCGAGAATGGTATTTTGACCGCCTACGAGGCGATGAGTTTGAATTTAGATAAAACTGATTTAGTTGTCTTGAGTGCCTGTGAAACGGGTCTTGGAGAAATTGCAAATGGAGAAGGTGTGTATGGATTGCAAAGAGCGTTTTTGGTTGCTGGTGCAAAGGTGCTCATCATGAGCATGTTTAAAGTAGATGACGAGGCCACGCAAAAATTAGTTCTGAACTTTTACAAAAAGTGGCTTAACTCAAATAACATGCGTCAGAGCTTTATCGATGCCAAGAAGGAACTTCGGGTAGAATACCCAGAGCCGTACTTTTGGGGTCCATTTATGATGATCGGCTTGGATTAAGCAATAAGTACAAATCGTTGGCGTTATGCATATTAACGTCAAAATTGAAATGTATGAACCGTATTGAGTTTATTAAAATGGCTGGTGCAGGTACCGTTGCATGTGCTTGCGGCAGCCTTTTTTCTTGCGGTAATAAATCGCAGGATCCTGCTCCCAGCAACATCGATTTTACCCTCGATTTGTCGCAATCTGCTAATTCGGCCTTAACGGTCGATGGCGGATCGCTGACCAGCCAGGGTATATTGATTGTGCGAATATCAGCAGGTAATTTTACCGCTGTCTACCGGTCATGTACCCACGAAGGAACTGCGGTTAATTATCAATCAAACAAATTTGTTTGCCCCAATCATGGTGCTACTTTCGACATCAATGGAAATGTGACAAAGGGCCCGGCTACTACTTCGCTGAGGAAGTATAACACCCAGCTAACAAATAATCTCTTAAGGGTTTATTCTTAAGAATTTAGGTCAAGTGTTGCACGAAGGATAAGTGCTCTCATGCGAAAACTTTCGAGCCGTTCGGGAGGCAGGAATTGAAGCGAAAAACCTTCATCTGTGGCAAAGCTTTAACCGCCCTCTTTCAACAATTTTCAGAGGGCAAGTAGCCAAAAATTACATCCCCATCATCACAAATGCGCCCCAATAATAGGGCTCTTTGTATTTGAGCATGAGCTGTTGTTGCGCTTGCTTGAATGCTTTCAATTTATTTCCTGACTTTGTCCAATTGGTATAAAAATTAGTCATGAGTTGTTGCGTAGCTGCATCGTCTACTTTCCATAAGCTCATGATCATGGCATTAGCTCCGGCAACTAAGAATGCGCGCTGCAATCCATACACACCTTCTCCGGATTTCACATCACCAAGTCCGGTTTCGCAGGCGCTCATTACAATCAAATCAGTTCCCACTAAGTCGAGGTTCATTGCCTCATAAGCGGTGAGAATACCATTGTCATTGGCCGACAAATTAACATCACTATTCTCGCTCGATTTTGCTCCGGCTAAAATCAACCCAGAGCGTAGCAACGGATTATTCTTTGCGCTCTCGCCATTTACACCCAACGCATCGCCACCTTGCAAATCAGAATCGGCAAGGAAATAGCCGTGGGTGGCAATGTGCATAAGCTGAGGACCTTTCACAGCTTTGAAATTAGTTTCGGATGCATCAGTGCCTTGTTTGAGCGTAGTTTTGAAACCAGCTATCGTTAATATCTTGCTGATCGCATCGATCTCAACCTTAGTACCGGGAAGAGGAACGGCAGCTCCGGCATAATCGGGGAAACCCAAAATGAATGCATTCTTTTTTGCAACGACAGGCTTGCGTTGTTTGATTGCGATCAAATCTTTTGAATTACCAATGATAACCACTTCAAAACGGTTCAATACAAAGTCACCATCTTTCTTTTTTAGTGTATTAATGTTAATCTGATTGTAAACACCATCCGGTGAAAAGTAGATCGTTTTCTTACCCGCCAAAAGTGGTTCTATCTTTGACCAATACTGATCATACGAATAATCGTCTGTCATTTTTTGCTGAATCGTATTTTTGTAATACTTGGCGTATCGACCTTCTAACTGCGCTCCATTATCTAAAACAATTATCTTCGGTTGTGGTGCTGATTTTGAAACGGCCAATACCACGTAGCGAGAATCGGCAGTAAAGTCTTTGTCAAATGTGCGAATGCGAATTACTTCTACCAACGCCTCCAGTTCGCTCAACTGTGCAGTTACTTGAGAAAGTGTAATTCGGTCCGCTGCAAATGCTTGCGAGAATGCGGATGACTTTTTGGAAAGCGAGCGCTCAGCAGCGTTGGCAACCTTCTCCAATTCGGCAATGTCAATTTTCTGACGCTGCAAGTCTTCTTTGGACATTGAATAATAGCGAGACAAGTTTTCTTTTTGAGTGAGCCATGAGGTATACTCCGCTATCAATGCTTTATCACCACTTTGCAAAATGGATTTTTTTATTTTGTTGGTAGAGCTGAGCAATAAAGCTTTTGTAGCAATCTGATAATCGAAAATTACCTTTAACAACTCCGGGTTGACAGCGCTTGCCTCAATAGCGTAGTTGTAGAATCGTTGAAAGCGTGGATGAAGAACATCCCAGTATTTTGTTTTTTCCGCTTCGCTCATCGGTGGGAAATAGTGGCTGATAAAATCCAATGATTTATCTGCAGATTCTTTAAGAAGTGGATAAGCCGCAGCTAAATCCCCTTTCTTCCAATACAGGATACCCAAGTTTTCGATTGACTTGACATAATCCGGATGCGTTTCGCCCAGCACACTTTTCCGAATATCCACTGCTTTTTTTAATGCGGTTTCAGCATCGGCAAAGCGCGCTTGCATGCGATAAAAGTTTCCTAAGTCGTTTTGTACTTTGGCATACGAAATATTCTCTTCACCAAATTTGCGTTTGTACACATCAAGCGATTTTTTCAACAGAGGCTCGACTTGCTCCGGCTTATTCATTTGAATATAAATCACGCCCAATTGATTGAGCAAACTCGCATACTCCGGATTGTTGACTTGTCCCTTTGACTCGAATACTTTTCTGATTCCGGTAAAGGCAGTTTCAGCTTCTGGTAAATTTCCATTGAGCTGATACATCAACGCCTGATTCAATTGAAACTTCCGGCTATCAAATGAATTGTTGGTTACTTTTTTGGGGGCACTTTCTGCGCTGACGACTGCTTTTTTCATCAATGCCAACGCATCCCCATTGCGACCCATGGCTTGATAGAGCATGGCTTTATTATTGAGAAGAATTGCATACTGCATGCTCTTTTCGCCAAATACTTTTTGAACGATAGGCAAAGCTTCGTCAAATTGTTGTTCGGCTTCGTTGTATTTTCCGAGCAACTGATTGAGTTTAGCAAAGCTATTGAGGTTCGATGCATAGCCTGCGCTTTTTTTACCTAATACCGAGTCGCTTTTTGTAAGTGCTTCTGAAATATATTTTTCGGCTTCTTCATTGCGCCCCTGCACCATATACATCACACCAATGCTAGAGATACATCGCAAATAGGTAAGCCCATTGGTAAGGCTATTGGCTTCCATGTAGCTCTTCGCATTTTTAAATCCAAGTTCTGCCAATTCATATTGACGCAGCTCATAAAATGTAATGGCAGAACCTAATGTATCACGTGCAACATCAACTGGCTTCTTGGTATCTTCTTCATCAAATAATGCTTTCACACCTTTTGAACTCACTTTGGTCAACGTTTCACCCTTTTGCTCTACTTCAAACAGATTCGAGCCTTCATTGATGGACATCGCAAATTGAAAATCCAACGAATCGAGCCTTGCCATTTTAGATTCAGAAGACTCGGTAACAGTCTCTTTCACTGCTTTTTTCACAGCGTTTTCAAGCCATCCTTGTCCGCGAGCGGAATACGAAATGGCTGCGAGGCATAAAATGATAGGTAGGTACTTCATAAGAGTGTGAGGTATTGTAATAAAACGTGGTTAAATTTCCACAAAAAAAGCCAAAGGTGAAACTCTACAGAAACTTGTGTGAAGCGGTGATTGCAGGATTGCAAGAAATATTTGACGAAAATAAGTATGCCGACAAAGTAATTGAGAAGATTTTGAAGAGCAACCCGCGCTGGGGCGCCCGCGACAGACGCTTTATTGCTGAAACTATCTACGACATTGTGCGCTGGTATCGCCTGTTTCGCGAATTGGCAAATGCCGAAGAAAACGAATATTGGAAGTTATTAGCGGTTTGGTGCCTGTGGAACAAAACCGAATTTCCGGATTGGGAAGAGATGAAAGGTGTAGATCGGAAGAAAGTATTGGCACGCTATGAAGAAGTAAAAAGCGAACGCAAAATTCGAGAGTCAATTCCGGATTGGATGGATGAGTTGGGTGAGCGTGAGATTGGCACCAACTGGACTACCGAACTGGAGGCATTGAACGAAGAAGCATCGGTGGTTTTGCGCACGAACACACTGAAAATTTCGCGTCATGAATTGCAACAACAACTGGAAGAGGAGGAAATTATCACAGAAGCACCGTTAGAATTTCCAGATGGATTGCTGTTGGAGCAACGCCAAAATATTTTTACCCGGCAAGCTTTTAGAGATGGATTGTTTGAAGTGCAAGATGCGGGCTCGCAATTAATTGCTCCGTTTTTACAAGTGAAGCCCGGAATGCGCGTAGTAGATGCGTGTGCCGGTGCGGGAGGCAAAGCGCTGCATTTGGCTGCGTTGATGAACAATCAGGGACGCATTATTGCCATGGATACGGAAGAATGGAAACTGACAGAGCTGAAGAAGCGCGCCCGTAGAGCAGGTGTGGGAAACATTGAAACACGCGTGATTGAATCATCCAAAACCATTAAGCGATTAGAAAACTCAGCCGATCGTCTTTTGTTGGATGTGCCGTGCTCCGGTTTGGGCGTACTCAAGCGGAATCCGGATGCGAAATGGAAACTCACTCAGGATTTTATTGATCGTGTGCGCGAATTGCAACAGCATATTTTGCAAGATTATTCCAACATCATCAAAGCCGGTGGCGTGCTGGTTTACTCCACGTGTAGTTTGCTTCCGTCTGAAAATGAAGAGCAAGTAAAAAAATTCTTGCAAGCGAATTCAAACTTCGAATTGGAAGAAGAAAAGAGTGTTATGCCTTCAGAAGGATTTGATGGGTTTTATATGGCTAGGATCAAAAGGAAATAGATATAACCCAAAGCTGAAACATATTTAAGAAAGAAGATAATTAAGTTTGCCTCCCCGCTTAAATCACAAAGAAGTAGCTATGGCAAAAATCACTATAAAAAATACAGAGGTAACAGTTCTAAAAGTTGGCGATGCCGAATATATCTGTCTTACCGATATGATAAAGGCAAAAGATGGTGATTTCTTCGTTACGGATTGGCTGCGCAATAGGAACACACTGGAATACATAGGCATTTGGGAACAGGTTAATAACCCGGAGTTTAATTATGGCGAATTCGCCATAATTAGAAACAAGTCAGGTCTTAACAATTTCAAAATAAGTGTAAAGGAGTTTGCCGAAAGAACCAACGCGATCTGCCTACAAGCAAAAGCGGGAAGATATGGAGGCACCTATGCTCACAAGGATATTGCATTAGAGTTCGCGATGTGGATAAGTCCGGAATTCAAAATTTACTTGATCCTCGAATTCCAACGCCTTAAAGAAGAAGAACAAAAACAACTCGGCTGGACGGCCAAACGGGAACTGGCAAAACTCAATTATCATATTCACACGGATGCCATCAAACACAACCTGCTTCCCGTAGAACTTTCGGCTGCACAAACATCGATCATTTACGCGAGTGAAGCCGATGTATTGAATATGGCTTTGTTTGGAATCACAGCTAAACAATGGCGTGATCTGAACCCGGAGTTAAAAGGTAACATCCGCGATTACGCCAACATCAACCAACTCATTTGTTTATCGAACATGGAAAATCTGAATGCTGTTTTCATCAACGAGCAAATGCCACAGCAGGAACGGCTTGTTAAATTGAATCAAATCGCCATTCAGCAAATGAAGGTTCTGGTAGAAATAGAAAATAGAAAAATATTGAAATAAATCCTTCAATTGAAAATTAATCGCTCACTGAAAACTGGTAACCACCAATGAACTCCATTCTTTCTAAACTGTACACCGCCTGGGTGCTGATCGTCTTCACTGTATTCATGATTCTCTTTTTGCCGGGCATTATTATTCCCGCATTTTTTGGCGCCAAGGCCGTTCGCGTGACCTACTTCTTTATGAAATTGTGGAGCTGGGTGTTCAGTCAACTGACGTTCATCCGCTATGAAATCATTGATCGTGAAAACATACCGAAAGGAAAAGCTTTTATCTATGTGAGTAATCACACTTCATTTCTCGATCTACCCGGAATCGCCATGACGATTCGAGGGCAATTCCGACCACTGGCCAAAAAAGAACTTTTAAAAATTCCCATCTTCGGTTGGATTACGCGAGCTACTTGTGTGGTGGTAGATCGGGCGAGTGCCGAAAGTCGCAAGAAGAGCATTGGGTTTTTGAAAAAGATTTTAGGATATGGCATTTCAATTCTCATCTTTCCGGAAGGCACCCAAAACAGAACCAAAGAAATCATGCAGCCATTTAAAGATGGTGCTTTTCGCATCGCACTCGATACGAATCAACCTTTATTACCACTGGTGGTGCTAGGCGCTGGCCCATTGATGCCACCCGGAAAAATGAAGATTGCTCCCGGAAAAATTAGAATTGTGGTTGGCAAACCGATTGAAGTGAGTGAGCGATCAACCACCGATATCAATACGTTGAAAGATGAAACTTTTCAGTTGTTGAAAGACATGATCGCACAACATTCTTCAAAAAAATGAAAACACTCGTATTGATTTTCATCGGAGGCGGACTTGGAAGTGTAACTCGTTTCGGGCTTGGTAAATGGATTACATCAATACATACGAGCGTATTTCCGTACGGTACATTAAGCGTGAATGTACTTGCTTGCCTATTGCTAGGTTGGTTGATTGGTTTTGCCGATCACAAACAAATGCTTTCTGACTCTAGTCGTTTATTTTGGACTGTAGGTTTTTGCGGAGGGTTTAGCACTTTCTCTACGTTTAGCGCAGAGACTATTTCGCTTGTCCAATCCGGATTGCATGGATCCGGTGGCCTCTATATTTTAGCTAGCCTTATTTTGTGCTTACTGGCAACTTATGCCGGATTGTATTTGGGCAACCACATCAATTGAATACAGGCAGGTAAACCACTTTCTTGGTTTCAAAAAATACAGACTCTGACTTAATTTTATTGTTCACCCAACCGTAAAACTCTTTCATGCGCGTAACGGCTCGGCTCACCACAAAATCATATTTGGCTTTAATTTGCTCTGCACGAATCTGTTCGGCTTTCACATTCGTCAAGCCTACTGCCTCTGCCACGGCATTCACCACCGTAATTTTTTTACCAATGGAATCCACCAAATGAAATTTAGTTTCCGGAAATAAAATAGCCAGCGGAATTCCGGGAAAACCTCCACCCGTTCCTACATCCAACACCGATGCGCCAGGTTTAAATTCCATTACCTTTGCTATGCCTAATGAATGCAACACGTGGTTCACATACAGATTATCCACATCCTTACGGGAAATAACATTGATCTTATCATTCCACTCGCGATACAAGTTGTCTAATTGAGCAAATTGATCCTTCTGCCGTTCCGTCAAGTGAGGGAAGTAGTGAGAAATGAGTGCGGCATCTTGCATCTGTGCGTTATTTAAAGTTAATTCAAATTTGGAGAAAGCTTCAAGTTGCAAAAGTCCAAAATTAAAATGAAATCACCATGATCGCAGATCGCTTCCTACAAAACTCTTGGTAACAACTCTGATCCGCTTCTCACAACACAAAAATTCCTTAACCATGAAAGCCTTTCAAAAATCTTTTCTTGCTATCGTAGTCGGTATGTTGATTGGGGCTTGTGCCACCAAACCTATCAAGCAACCTAAAACCTTTGTTGATCGTGTGGACTCTGTGATGAACACGGTGCCCGATTTTAGCGGAGTATTACTGCTGGCTCAGAAAGGTAAACCGGTTTATCACAAAGCTTTTGGCTACCGGAATTTTGAAACGAAGACACCCGTGGACACCGCCAGCATTTTTGAATTAGCTTCTGTATCTAAACAATTTACAGCAGCTATCATCATGCTATTAAAAGAGGAAAATCTACTGACATACGATGATCCAATTGAAAAGTACCTAAAAGATTTACCTTACAAAAACATCACCATTCGCCAGTTACTGAATCACACCTCCGGCTTACCTGACTATCAGGCCATTATGGATGAGCATTGGGATAAGAGTAAGGTGGCGAACAACGATGACATTCTCGAATATCTAAAAAAATATCATCCTCCTGTTTTGTTTGCTCCCGGTGAAAAATACAATTACAGCAACACGGGCTACGTTTTGCTGGCCAGCATTGCCGAAAAAGCTTCCGGAAAAGATTTTATTCATTTGTGCCGCGATCGCATATTCACACCATTGAGCATGTCATCAACCGACATCCGCACACTAGCCGAAAAAGCTGCCATCGAAAACTTTGTACTTGGCCACATCTTTGTTGAAGGGAAGAAAAGATTTATTCGAGCCGATTCGTTTCCCTCTTCCAACTACACGATCTGGTTGGGAAATCGCAAAGGTCCCGGCCGGATAAGCTCGACTACTTCCGATCTTCTTAAGTGGGATCAGGCATTGTACACTAATCAGATTCTAAAACAAAAAACGCTGGAGGAAGCATTCACACCAGCCAAACTAAACAATGATTCGCTTTCCTATTACGGCTTTGGTTGGGAAATTAAACCGGATGGAGATGGCAAAATCGTTTTACATACCGGAGATAATCCCGGCTATAAAACAGAAATCATTCGACACTTAGGTGAAAACAAAACGTTGATCATTTTATGTAACAATGCGCACCGAAAGTTTCCTGAGTTAGTAAACGCTCTCAATTCATTTCTTGAGAAAGAATGATCATGAATTTACATCGGTTAGAACTTTCTTTAGTGAATGAAGCCGCTGCGACAATTGATCCGGTGTTTTTGCATTCGCCTCAATTCATTCACGAGCCGTTGAGCAGACTATTAGGCTGCACGGTGATTCTCAAAATAGAAGTTGTTAATCCGATTCGATGTTTCAAAGGCAGAGGAGCTGATTTTTTAGTGAATAAAAGCCGGGAGCAGGAGTTGGTGTGCGCCAGTGCTGGAAACTTTGGGCAAGCAATGGCTTATGCATGCCGAAAAGCGAAGAAAAAACTATTTGTATTTGCATCCGTGAATGCGAATCCACTTAAGATTGAACGCATGACCGAGCTTGGCGCTGAAGTTATACTAATAGGCAATGACTTTGATGCAGCAAAAGAAGAAGCTCGCCACTTCGCGTTAAAAAATAATCTTCGTTTTGTGGAAGACGGGTTAGATATCGAAACGCTATGTGGTGCAGCCACTATTGGTTTGGAATTGACGAATGCGTTTAAACAGTTAGACGCTGTGTTAGTTCCTTTGGGCAACGGGGCACTATTAAATGGCGTGGCGCGTGTGGTCAAAGAAAAACTTCCTGCTATGAACATGGTTGCCGTGCAAGCAAGGGGCGCTCCGGCCATGATCGAATCGTGGAAAACGAACAGACTAGTGCAACACGAAACGATCCAAACCATTGCGGATGGTATTGGAGTACGGGTGCCCATCGCACAAGCGCTGAAAGACATGAACGGCTGGGTAGACGAAGGATTGCTCGTAAGCGAAAAAGCTATTCTTCAAGCCATGCAATTACTACACCGACAAACCGGACTGGTCGTAGAGCCATCAGGTGCGGTAGGCATTGCTGCGCTGTTAGAAAACAAAGAAAAATTTAAAGGTCAAATGGTGGCTACAATTTTGTGTGGTGGGAATATGACCGAAGCACACATGCTGGAGTGGCTATAAAAAGTCATTCCTATTCGTTAATCTTCCTTTTACAAAATTGAGTCCAGCTTTCATTACTTGGGTCGGAAAATAAAATCGGATTTTTACCGTAATAGGTAATGTTTTTAAGCCCCACAGCATCAGCTCTCTTTTTCAACTCTCTTGCATGAAAAGCGTGGTGAGATGGAATATCTGCATTGTAAGGACTATATGGATTCACTACATCTCTCAACGTATTATTGATCCAAACTTCCGGGTCGTCAGCTGTCATTAAAGACAGCATATCCAAATCTGCGCGATATGCATCAGTGGCGGCCGATTCATACTGGGCATTTGAAGACACTCCATAAATTTTTTGAATGTTGCCGGATTCATTTGCCAAGATGGTAGGCCAAGTTATGCCATAATCAATAAAGACATCATTTACCCAACGCTCCTCAATATTGTAACTCGATTGAGTTTCTCTAGCAACAATTCCTTTCACTCTGCTTGACTCTCTCAAAACAGGATCACTATTTTGAGGATCAGCGAAATCTTTATTACATGCTATCCAAAGAGAAGTGCCCGCACCCGCTGAATTCCCCGCCAAAATAATTTTACTCTTGTTGATATTAAAATCAACGGAACGACTTCTAATGTACTGTAATGCTCTCTTTACATCAGACATGGATTTTTTTACGCCCTCAGTTTCCCCAGTTGTATTTAAAAGCGTATAGCGAATCGTTGCGAAGGCGATGTTATTCTGCAGAAAGTATCTAATATCAGCTGGAAAATCCCACGCACCGCCTGACTGCACTGAATACACAAAATCCTTGTCCCCGCTTGTAAAACCACCGCCATGTACATATATAACTAAACCGGTCGGGGTGTTAGAATTTGGAAGCCAAATATCAAATTGAGTTCTAGTCTTGTTATCGTATGCGATGTCTTTTGCAAATTTTGCTTGAATACCTTGTAAATCAACTGGGGAAGTTGAAAAGTTAATGTTCGGATTTGGCGTGCTATCAACATTTTCATTTCCACAAGAAAAAATGAATGAAACAAAAATTAAGACTATTACTTTTCGAAGCAATTTCATTTTGTAAATTCTCTGTTTTATACGCTAATCTTTATTTCATCCATACGCCCCCAATTCCGGCATCCCATAATTTCTTATTGTAGGCCGGAAGCTCTACTTCCAAAATTTGTTTTAAGCGTGCTTCCAGCGTTACCCATTCTGCATTCAATTCCTTCTGACGATCTAGTGTTGATTGTGTCACACGGGGAATATCACTATCCGCGTGGTTAACCATGAAAAGGTAATTGGTGATGAACTTGTTCGGAAAGTTTTCCATGTCATCATAGGCCTTTGACTTACGCTGCACGAGATCTTCATCCCATTGTTTCATACGCTTGGCCAACTCTGCTCCCTCCTTACGCAACGAATTGTATTTTTCATCGCTTGGTAAATTGGCAATCAACTGATTGAGTTGTTCCAATTTATTAAAATGCATAGTAACCAATCGGCTCATTTTATTCACATCATTTTCGAGTGTGCTCATCACCTGATGATGTTCCTGGTATTGTTGAGCAGTTAGTGGATACAGCGGATTGGGAAGAATTTCCAATTCAGTAGTCGCGGCTTTTCCATTCCATTTTAATGTGACAGTGTACTTGCCCGGAGCGGCTTTGTGGCCACTGAAACTTTGTTCCACAAACACATTGGTAACGCCCACCATCGTTGGGTAACGCAAGTTCCAAACAAAACGATTGAGTCCTTTTGCTTTTGGTAATGTTGGATCGGCATTAGGTCCACCATCATAATGATGAAAAGTAGAATCTGCTTGCGAACTGAAAGTACGCACGACATTTCCGGCAGCATCTTTTATTTCTAACTGAATGTGTTCGTTGTCTTTCAATTCGGGCAACTGATAATACAACACAGCACCCGTGGCTGGGTTCACTCCTCGGAATGGATGCGTTCCATCGAAGTCTGCCGTAGAGCGATCTAATTCGCTATACGCATTCGCCAAAACCGTTGGCTCTGGTTGATAAAGTGCAAATCCATTTTCTCCTGCTTTATACTGACGGATCAAACCTAAATCATCCAAAATCCAAAAAGAGCGACCAGAAGTTGCAGCAATCAAATCGCCTTGATGCACGCGCAAGTCCGTGATGGGTGTGATGGGCAGATTCAATTGAAACGAAGACCAGTCTTTACCACCATTCCAAGAAACAAAAACACCTAACTCCGTTCCGGCAAAGAGTAAATCTCTTCGCTTGTCATCTTCACGCACTACACGTGTGAATGCATTGTTGGGAATTCCATTATTGATCTTCGTCCATGTTTTACCGTAGTCGGTCGTTTTGTAAAGGCCGGGAGTGTGATCGTTGAATTTGTAACGCGTAGTGGCGATATAAGCCGTAGCTTTATCGAATGGCGATACATCAATGGCATTGATCAAGCATTCTTGTAAACCTGCCGGAGTGATATTCTGCCAAGAGGCTCCCCCATCGCGCGTGAGGTACACATACCCATCATCGCTGCCGGTATAGATCACACCTTTCTCATGCGGAGATTCAATCACATAACTTAATGTTCCATAATTTTCAGCACCCACAGCTTCGTTGGTGTAAGGCCCTCCGGGTTTTCCTTGCTTCGATTTATCATTGCGTGTTAAATCCGGAGAAACTTCTTTCCAGGTAATTCCCATGTCCGTGGTTTTCAAAAGCAACTGGGAGCCATGATAAAATGCATTGGGCTCGTGCTTCGACCAGATGATGGGCGCATTCCAATTGTAGCGGTACTTCATATCTTTCGCATCGCGACCCAAATATTCAATAGGTGCAGCCATGATGTTGGTGCTTGCTTTCGCTTTCACATCCAACACATCAATCGTGCCTTGATAACTTCCACCCATTACGTAGCGTGGATCATCCGGATTGAAGGCTAAGAAAGCACTCTCGCCACCCGCTGAAAAAGTCCAGCTGGAAGTAGAGATGCCACCACTGGCAAACTCACGACTGGCAATAGATACAGAGCTGTTATCTTGTTGCCCCGCATAAATGCGATAAGGAAATTGATTGTCGACATTGATGCGATAGAACTGAGCCGTAGGCATATTGTTTTGTGTGGACCAGGTTTTGCCGCCATTCACCGTTACCGCAGAACCACCATCATCGGAGATGATCATGTTCTTTGAGTTGCGCGGGTTGATCCACAAGTTGTGATAATCACCGTGTGTGTTAGAAATGTTTTCCCATGTCTTTCCTCCATCAATGGATTTTAAGGCAGGAGCGCTCATCACGTACAATGTCAATTCATCCAACGGATCGGTAAAGAGCTCGATATAATACCAAGCGCGTTGCAAAAGGCGGTGATCGTTAGTCATGCGCGTCCAGCTTTCACCTGCATTGGTTGAAACAAACAAGCCGCCCAGTTCTTTATCTGAATCACTTTCCACCAACACATATACTCGTTCTGAATTTGATCGGCAAACGGCTACCGCCATTTTTCCCAATTGTGTCGGCAAGCCTTTTTGAATTTTATTCCATGTGGCGCCACCATCGGTTGATTTGTACAAACCACTTCCCGCACCACCGCTTGTCACTTTCCAAGGTTGACGACCGTATTCATTCATGGCCGCATACAAAATGCGCGGGTTGTTCATGTCCATCGAAAGCTCCACACATCCGGTTTTGTCATCCACATACAAAACGTTTGTCCACGTGTTACCACCGTCAGTTGATTTATAAACGCCTCGCTCTTTAGAAGGACCATACAACGCACCTTGAGCCGCTACAAAAACGGTATTGGGGTCTTGCGGATTAATGGCAATACGTGCGATATGTTGCGTAGGATCGAGTCCTATTTTCTTCCAGGTTTTTCCGGCATCGGTGGATTTGTAAACGCCATCACCATGGTGCGTCATCACGCCTCGCACGGCATGTTCGCCCATACCTACATACACTACGTTCGGATCGCTTTCAGAAACGGCAATCGCACCGACTGATCCGGTTTTAAAAAATCCATCAGAAATATTTTTCCATGAAATACCTAAGTCATCTGTTTTCCAAACACCACCTCCGGTAGTTCCCATGTAATACGTATTGATATCACCCTCCACACCAGTGGCCGTCACCGATCGTCCTCCTCGAAAGGGACCAATGTTGCGCCACTTGACAGGGCTGAAGTAGGTGTTGAAGTCAGTAGCAGGAGCAGCAGCCTGTGCTTCTTTTTTGGTTTTTTGTGCCGAGGCAGTAATACCTAATGAGCATAAAAGGATGAGTAATGCTGAATTACGGATCATACGATTTTGGTTAAGAACTTGAATATAGCAGATTATTCGTGCTCTTATATGGTATTCTGATAAGAGGTTGAATTCATTCCATCAAAGGATCTTAGCCCCGTAAAGGACAATCGCTTACTGATGATCTGAATAATAAATCTTATTCAAATCTACTTGTTGAGATTAATAGAAAGAACCTACCCATTACAAATACTCGAAAAAAAATTGATAGTTGGCGAGTTCCACACCTTACTGTTGGTTAATACTATCGTTACCTGAACAAGTAAAGGCGCAATTTATTTGACTACAAATACAAACTCGCTCCCTTGTTTATCCGATCCAAACTTACCAAACTGTGGAGCAGTTTTTAATTTCTCCAAATAAGTCATAATCTCACTAAGAGTCAGCATGCCATCGCTTGAACCTTGTGAATCTAAAGCGGCAATAAATTGCTTTGCAAACGGAGAATGACTTCCTGCTACACCATCCGAAACATATTCTTTTCCGCCACTGGTTATGTACTTTCTTGTCTTAAATTGGAGTTTCCTTAAAATGACATCTGATTGCGATGCCTCGCCATAGACTGCATCATCCAAGGCTCTACTGCCCTCTTCATCAAATGTGCCA
The DNA here is from genome assembly GCA_044228465.1 of Cyclobacteriaceae bacterium. Taxonomy (GTDB): domain Bacteria; phylum Bacteroidota; class Bacteroidia; order Cytophagales; family Cyclobacteriaceae; genus ELB16-189. The sequence goes on along the minus strand of JBGAUU010000012.1, from coordinate 11,608 downwards.
CCAAAGCAAACATCCATCACCAATAAAATATGCTCGCAGGGGTTATTGTTGATGGTACTTCGCAATTCACTATGGCGAGAATGGCAAGTCGCGCGGGATCATCTTGAATAGACTCACGTGGCACCAGAAATCCTTCTTTGAACGTTGGATCATAAAAGCCATGACCTGCAAAAAAAACCAACAACTGATCAAGTGGGTTAAATTTTTTCTCTGCATACTCTCTCATTTTCAAGAATACTTGCTCGCGACTTGCGTTTTCTACCACTTCGGTTTTAAATCCATAATTTTTTTGAAGGCTTTGGCTAATGGTTCGACCATCAAAAACAGGGTTCGCAAGTTGAGTCCAGTTATCATATTTATCAGTTACAAAAATGAGTGCGTAATCTTGTCGATCCAATTTGGTTGCTTCGGCTACCACCGTTTCACCCGAGTAAGCAATCTTACTAGAAATGGACTTAATTCCTTCTGTATTTTCTGCTGAAACCTCAACTATTAAAATGCCCTCAGGTAATGTTAAATTACGTTCTATCTTTAGACGATATTGGTCTTCTTCTTCAAACTTCACTTTTGATTCGCGTATTAAGGCCCCAGTTATTTTATCTTTAAAAGCAATCGTTACATTTTTCAAAGCGTCTTTTGATTTTATTTCAATCTGCACCGACAACTTGCCTTCTTTTGAATATGAAGTTTCTATGATCGGCTGTAGCCAACTGATGGAGGGCGCAGAAGTAGAATAACTCTTGCCTGAACCGTAGTCCAAATTTATTTCGTTGGATTTACTCGATATGTTTTGTGCCGAAGCGGTAGCCACCGCACATAAAAGCAAGAAACAGAAAGTTTTCATTTGCTGATAATTTTTAGTTAGGTTATCTACGCAATTTGGTTATTCCAGATCAGTTGCCGTCAGGGGTTCCCGGAAAGTTGGCCAACGCTTGCTCTGGATTAGTACCAGCACCGTCACCTCCTTTACTTCCTGCCAATACGACCACAGCTGCACCAACCGCTGCAATGCCGCCTACTTTTAAAAGAAACTGTATTTTAGGTTTGATAGTAAACGGTTTCGAATAAGCTACATCATTTACATTTTTGGTATTGGTAAATTTCAATCGGTAGTTCGAACCTGGTTTAGTAGAGGATGGTATCATAAAATCGTATTTGCCACTGTTGGGCAAATTGTTTTCGCCCATGATGCGCTCTTGTTTATTGTTGAATAACTCTATGTTTACTTGCCCACTTAAATTTCCCGAAGTCCAAGTCACAGGATAATTCTTGCCACGCTTAAATACTTTTGCTTCATCAAATTCGCTTAGTTTCACAAAGGGTACAAATATCCTTCCCCGCAGTTCAAACGATAAACTGCCTTTGTAGGCACCGAGCTCTTTGGTAATGTCCCACACAATTTTTTTATCTGGACCCGGTTTTACTTCTGTGCCAACATCTCCAGTAACGCGTGTAAGCGGTGTGGTGAAATTATCTTTTGAGGTAAATAGATTCACCAAGTACTGTCGCTCGGGGTTTGCGTCTGTAAGGGCATAATGAACTATTACTTTGTCTCCAGATAGTTCAATTAAACTAATGGCTATTGTTTGCGAATAAAGGTTCACTGGAAATGAGAACCCGATGGCCAATGTCAATAATAGCTGTAATTTTTTCATTGCACAATTAATTTACCGGTTGCTACTTGTACCCCTTGCGCTGCACGAACTTGGATGCGATAATAGTAAACCCCTGCGGTCAGTTCATTGCCAGGTTGCCATAGCAGAGGGTGAATACCCGAAGGGAGTGCTTTTATTTCGTTATGAATTGCGATGCCTGTGGCACTAAATAATTGAAAACCCACATCAAAGGATTCAGTAGATTCTGGCAGACCTACTATAAATGAAGTAGACCTATTTGTAATCGGATTAGGATAAGGGCTGCTGATTGAAATTTTTTGGGGTAATATTTTATCTGCGGCTACTCCATAAAAAAGAGTGAAGGCATGATCACTTGTTAGCGTAAAATCATAACGATCTTCCACGCGCATATTTATCAACTTCAAATTTACTTCGTCTAAAATATAAAGTGTTTCTGTGCCACTGCCTAGCTGATTGGTCCAATGCAATTCAGTTGTTTGCCCTACTGTACCGCTTGCTTTAAACCGCCATATTTTTTGGGCAGCCCTCAGCGTTATTTGCTTACACAATTTTGAAAGGCCAGCTTCCTCAAAATTAATTTCTGGCGCGGTATCAAAAGCAGGTGGATTAAAACCTGAAAATTCATTCGCCTCCTTCAAAGTAGGCACCATTCCAAATGCACCCAATTTGTTAAATGCCTCGCCTTGAAAAATGTGCATAGGCACTTGCCACGCTCCTACTGAAATATCTGTTCCTATTTCTGATTCTGCTCTCCCGCCAATGGCTGTTTGCCCGCTAAATGGAATAGAGATTTCAATTTCTGCATTGGTAGTGTTCTTTACAAAGCCACCTTGAAATGCAGCCAAGTCCGTTTCAGTAGACCAGCCACCTTTGTAAACATTAAGCGGAAATGTTTTTGCTGGTTCATTGCCAACAAAATTTTGTACATCGCTCCATTTAATAGCTACGGGGTAAGGATTGCCTATCATATTCCAACCTGGCTTAAGTTTAATTTTAAATAAGCTGGTGCGATTGTTTGGTGGAGTAGCTCTAGTACCCAATGTAATAGGCACACTATTGCGCACCAAAAACCAATAACCTTTGCCGCGCTCGAAATTAGGTAGGTTGGGGTACTCTTCAAATTGCTTTGAAGTTGAATTGTAAGTCGCCAACCGCCAAACGGTTTTGTCGCTTTTGTGAGCCGGCAAACCACTGCTGGTGCCAAAAACATTTGTGATGGCTTCGCCCCCATCGCTTATATAAGGAATAGTAATAATGCGGTAATTAGAACTCGTGCTGCCTGCCGATAGGACCGCGGCAGGCACTTGAGTGCTAGGTAGTGATAAATACAAATAGCTGCCCGAAGCAGGCGTTGGTGTTATGTTGTTGGCATCGTCTTTTGCTTGGAAATAATACTCCAAGCCCATGTCGTTGTCAAAAACAGAGTTGGCCACTTGTACAGAAAAAGTGTTGTTTGTGCCTGCGTTTAAATCAGAACTAGTAAACGATGCCTTGGGGCTGGTGATGGATTTGTAAAACAGCTTAGGCGAGCGGACAGCAATATTATCGGTAATGGTGGCAGAAAGTGTTGCTGCCAAGCCGCGTGTTAGTGTGGGCAACGTGCCGACCAAAATAACGGGGGCTTGCGTATCCGTAATTAAATAGGGTGCGGCATGTAAGAACCCAGCGCGAGGCTCTGTGCCAGTGCCATTGTACGCAATAGGCTGTCCTGCTACAGAAATGAGACGAATATTGGTACCAGTGGAAACTCTACCCCCGACACTCGTAACATTTTGTGTGAGCAGTTGCTGGGCAATGCCAAATTGTATGCTAAGCAGCAAAACCGCAATTAGTGACTTTATCTTTATTGGTTTCATAATTATCAACTCCTTTTTCTTCTAGACATTTACTGAGTTGGTTAGTGAGTTACCAAGATTTAGGCTTGATGACCTAGCCTAACTGATTGGGCAAGTATTATCTAAGTTTAGTGATTTTAACTTGGGTATAAATTTCAGGAAGGCTGAAACCAGTATTTAGCCCCAAGCCACTAGCGTAACTTACGCTTCCTATGTGCCTTAGTTCATATGTTTTGCTCACTGTTAAGGTTAGTTTTGTATACAAAGTACTGGATGTTGTCGCTAAACCATTTAAGTGCGAAAACTCGCTTGATCCAAGAGCAGCATCAATGTTATCTGTAACGTTAAATAGCTTTACTCTATGTATATGGATAGCATAAGCTGGTGCTGTTGCTTCAATAATATATTCTCCTGCCCCTAGTGTTATCTGATTTGCATTTAAAGTCAGTACCGAGTTATCACCTTCAACGGTATTCAATACTCTTGTTATCCAGTTTGAGGCTAATACGCTACCACCATCAATACCTGAAGGTTTAACATCCTTTACAAAGGCAACTTTAGGAACCATAAAATACCAATTGCCTAAAGTGTAATACTCCATCACTTTTTCAGTAGAGTTATATCGTATTTGCCCTTCTACAGGAACGCTCGGTCGCGGGCCATTTAAGTTAAGTGTGCCGGTAGTAATTTTAGAAGCATCTATACCTGATGCAAGCTTAGAGTTATCCATGCTACCAGCTCCAATTTGCGCACTCGGCAGAGTTCCAATAGTGATCTTACTAGCATCTATTCCAGTTGCAAGTTTCACATTGGTCACCGTCCCATCTGCAATATCTGCGGAGGTAATAGAAGCATCGTTTATGGTAGCACTGGTTACAGCATTAGAGGCCATCTTTGCAGCTGTAACCGAGGCATTGGCCAAATCAGCCGTGGTTATTGTTGCGTCTGTAATTTCGGTGGTGCTAACTGCACTTAATGTAGCTAATGAGCCAAGTCCGAGATTTGAACGAGCGCTGGCAGCTGTGCTTGCACCCGTTCCCCCGTTTGTTAATGCAACAATACCCGTTGTTACGTTCGCCCCATTGATGCCCGTGCCTACTTGCGTTCCAGCTACAGTTGCCCCTGCATCCAATGTGGTGGCTACCTGCGCACGGTAGGCATACGGCACGGCAGTCATACGCACACGGGGAGTAAGTTCTGTGCCGCCCACGCCCACTGTAACGCCCACCCAAAATTCTGAGTTGAATAGCGTGCCGGGTAATGCAGAATTGTTTGTGGTGCCATCGCCTATCACCACGGTGAACAAACCTTTTGTGGTTGTAACGTTCATTGGCCCACGAGCACTGCCAGCAATGGCCGTGCCTCCACTTGCCACATTATAAAAATTAAATGTAACCACTGTGGGGCCATCGGCCACCGGATTGCCAGTAGCATCGGTTAGAATGCCTTGGTAAGAAAGTGTACCGGGTACTTGGGAAAAAGTAGAAATGCTTACAAAAAACAATAGGTAGCAAAGTTTTTTCATGGGCAAGTATTTTATGTGCGGAAATTTATGGGATCATTTAAAGCTAATATTTTTTGAAATTATCTCAAACAAAAAAGATGCATTTCAAATTGACTTGCTTTCTTACCCTTATTTGAGTTGATGCCTTCAGTTCACCAATAAATCCCGCTGGACAAGCGTACTTAGATTAACAAAACCTAAGGGTTAAAATGGGTATGGGAAATAAAAGAAATAATTCAACATCTTGAACTGGTCCAATATAAAGAGAGAAAAGACTTTGCTTTAGCAGCGCTCTTTTAAACGTATAGCAAATAGGTGCCTTGCTATTGATTTAATAAGGCAATACTCTATTGCTGTTGCTGCTGGCGTTGCAGATACGCATCATAGCTTTCAAATACGCCTTTGTTGAAGCGCATTTGTTGCTCCGGTGTGAAGGGTTTGAGTTTTAATTCTTCTTCTGTAAACGGCTGTGTGCTGAACTGAACCGAAACTTCTAGCAGATGTTCCAGCGAGCCTTTGTACGTTCCCTTCACGGGAGTGCAATCAATAAAACTTCTACCTACGGCTAACCGAACATGTCGCTCCCCCGCCATGCATTTATTCGTGGGGTCGATACCTACCCAGCCTACATCGGGCAGCCAAGCTTCCACCCAAGCGTGAGTGGCTCCTTCTCCGCGCCACTCACTCGTGCCCGGACAAATATATCCGCTGACATAGCGACAAGGAATATCCTGTAAGCGCATCATGTATAAAAGCAAGTGAGCAAAATCCTGACACACGCCTGCGCGCAATTTCCACAGCTCATCAATGTCTGTTTCGATGGTGGTCACTCCTTTTTTGTATTCAAAAGAGGCGTAGATATAATCCGACAATCGCAATAATTCTTCTAGTGGATGAATTTGCTTGTTGATAACTGTTTCCGATTCAATATCTGTTTGATGCTTCGTAGCTTCCGCCCGCAGATAATCATGAAATTGAATTTTCACTTGTTCACTTTCCAACTTCTTCCATACTTCTGAAGTCGATTGAAGGGGTGGTAAAGACTGCTTCGACATCTCAACAATCATAAAACTTTCGATCGAAAGTTCCTGATGTGGTTTGATCACGGTAAAAAAACCAGAACCATTTTGAAAATAATCGGGCAACTCAAATATTTCCGGCTGATGCGAAACTTCCAATCGGTGCTCAATCACCCGTTGATGTTGATCGCGGAGTGGATAGAGCTTTATTTGATTCGCAGAATCGACCACCCAATCAGTATATTGATAATGTGTGCGGTGGTGAATATAAAATACGGGCATCGATACGAATCAAAAATTAAGAGTAGCCAAAGTAAACCGTAGCCAATCGTGCGTTCAAATGATTAAACTGTTGGCGAATATCAGGAATTAATTTTTCAATTACAGATATATTATACTCTTGTTGATAGGTATTCATGGATTGGATCAATTTCTGCAACAGGCCTTCTATTTCCTCAAAATGTTTCGGTTGCGAGAAATCTTCCAAACGCTGAAAATAGCGAAGCATTTGCCCGAGACTGTAACTGATGGAGTGCGGAAATTGTGTATTAAACAAAACCTGATGAATGACTTCCTTCGCATTCAAAGCATTTTTGTAATACTTGGTATGAAATTCATAGCCAGAGAGCGCGTAGAGCAGGTATTTCCAATGCACTGTTTCTACTTCAGCCTTCACCATTTGCTTGCGCTTGAATTCGACAATCTCCAGATTTTGCAAGCAGCGTTCCATGTACTTTCCTAAATTCAAAAAAGTATACCCTTCGCCTCGGTTCATCGTGACATCCAGCGTTCCATAAAAAATAATGCTGTCTCGCAACAAAAAATCGAGCGCAGTCACCGGATCATTATTCATGATCAAATCTTCTGTTCTTGGCTCTAAAATATGATGATAATAGTCGTTGAGCGCTTGCCACAATTCTTTGGTGATATAGTCTTGCACCGAACGCGCATTCTCGCGCACACGAACTATGTTGGTGAATACTGAGCATTCATGTGGGCGACTCAACAACAAATGGTGTAACGCCTGCCTGTAGTTTTCTACTTTTATTTTTTGCTCAGGTCGATCGCTACCAAACGAATCCACCAGCAACTGCCAGTTGTAGTCCAGCAATTCATCTTGCGAAGCAATGTAATCGGTGCGCAAGAGACGCAATAAGTTATCGGTGCGCTCCAGGTAACGCGCCATCCAAAAAACTGAATCGGCAACTCTACTTAACATACATTACTATCGTGATGTGTCATACCATTTGATTATCCCAACACCCACGTGTCTTTACTTCCACCGCCTTGCGATGAATTAACGACTAGCGATCCTTCTCGCAAAGCCACTCGCGTCAATCCGCCCGGCACAATCTCAATTCCCTGCGGACCATACAAAGCAAAAGGTCGCAAATCGACATGGCGCGGTTGAATTTTATTATTGATAAAGCATGGCACCGATGAAAGGTGAATCATGGGCTGCGCGATAAATTGTCTTGGATTTTTCTCAACCTCTGTCCGGTATGCTACAATCTGTTCATCACTGGCAGCGTGACCCATCAACATGCCGTAGCCTCCGCTCTCGTTCGTTTTCTTAATCACCATTTTCCGAACCTGCGAAAACACCAAGTCAAAATGCTCGCGGTTGTCCATGTAATAAGTGGGAACTGTTTTGAGAATGGGTTCTTCGTTCAGATAATACTTAATCATACTCGGCACATAGGTGTACACCGCCTTGTCATCGGCTACGCCATTGCCGGGCGCGTTGATGATGGCCACATTGCCTGCCCGATACGCGTAATACAATCCGGATACTCCCAGCATGCTGCCGGGATTGAACACGAGCGGATCGAGGTACTCATCATCTACCCTGCGGTAGATTACATCTACTTGTTTCAAACCGGCTGTTGTTTTCATATACACTTTGGTATTGTGTACCACCAGGTCACGACCTTCTACTAACTCCACTCCCATTAATCGTGCAAGCGTAGTATGTTCAAAGTAGGCGGAATTATAAATTCCGGGTGTCAGCAACACCACGGTAGGGTCGCTGGTTTGCCGATTGGAAAGTGCTAATAAATTTTTCAGTAAGAGATCCGGATAGTCCTTCACCGAACGGACATTGTTCTTTGGCAACAAGCCCGGAAAAATTCGGTACGTCATGTTTCTGTTTTCCAACATGTACGACACTCCGGAAGGTGTTCGCAAGTTGTCTTCCAAAACATAAAAAGAACCATCGCTGTCGCGGATCAGGTCGATGCCGGAGATGTGTGTATAAATATCAAATGGCACATCTACGTTCACCATTTCCTTCAAGTAATTAGGGCAGGAATAAATGAGCGATGCCGGAATGACTTCGTCTTTGATGATCGACTGTTCGTGATAAACGTCTTTCAAAAAAATATTGAGTGCTTTGAGACGCTGGCGGATGCCCGCTTCAATGTGCGCCCATTCAGCTCCGGTTATGATGCGCGGAATAATATCAAACGGAAATATTTTTTCAATGCCCTCACCATCGCTGTAAACGGTGAAGGTAATTCCCTGACTCATGAAGAGCTTTTTTGCCAGCTCATCTTTCTGTGTCAAATCACCGAGCGATGCCTTTTCCAGACTTTCCAAAAACACCTGATAGTGCTTTCTGATCTCAGATTGTGACCGCATTTCATCCCATGTATCGGGAGGTGACTGATAGCCGGAAAGAAAATTTGCGAATGACATTTTGTTAAAGATACAAATCAGTCGCAATCATGCAAGATGCCACGACTAGAATTTGAAAATGTTGAACGCCAAATAAAAACGAAACCGTTTGCAATTCGCAAAAAAAAACGGTGCCGGGTTTGTTCGACCCCGACACCGTTAACCCTAAACTAATATGATCTTTTAATTTGCTCCGTCAGTCATGGCATAATTAACCGTGTAGCCGCCCACACGCTTCCCTAAACTCAATCCCTCTTTGCAATCCGAGCGATAGTGAATCGCACCATACAATCGTGAGTTCGATGCCTCATCGGCCATGGCAGAAAAACTAGTAGCACCTTGTGGGAACAAGTATGACAACACTGCTGCCGCAGATGCAGAGAAAGTAGAGTGCCCCGATACGTAGGCAGGGAAATTTGGAATACCTGTCGATGTTTTGATGGATGGATCTAATTGCGTGGGGCGTGGATCGAAATAAAAATACTTCGTATTCCAGCACGCCACTCCGGCATCATGCAATGCCATGTTGATCAGAGCAAAAGCGCGTGCAGCGCCCTCGCTATATTTTGCATCGCGAATGTATTCTTCGGCAATGTCATTCCAATGTCCCGGAGGAGTGTAAGTGCCAGCACCATCGGCCCACTTATGCACGATCGCCATCTGCTCACGTGTTACACCCGAAGCGTAGCGTTTCACCTCGGCAAGTTCTTGTTTCATCTGATCGGATGAGGTGGAAGGTGGCGGCAACGGACGCTCACTGACAATCTGTGCAGGCGTGAGGTTCCAAGCCTTAACATTTCCGAAAAACGGAAGCATCGGAGGACGAGCAGGTACATCTAAACTAATCCAAGGAATTTCTCCTTTTGCTTTGGCATCATCCTCAAATGCTTTCCACTGAGCAGGTGTACCAATCGCAGCACCCATGCCATCTGTTCTGAATCGTCCTGTACCTGCTGCTGTAATAAATCCAGCTACCGACTTACCTAAATTCAATCCGGCAGTAATATCGCTTGACGTTGCTCGTCCAGACCACAACGCTGCATTGCGCTGATCAGCGGCCAACTTCGTAATTTCTTCTACCGAAGCAGGAAACAATACTTTTAACATCTCAGCAGCCGCTCCGGACATCGTTGCATCTTCAGATGGATAAGGCGGTAAATCAATTTTTGGCATTAATGCTTGCACTCCGTTGTCCACTTCATAAGGTGAATCGGGGCGGGTGGTTTTATATAAATCTTTATAATACCAAGCTGCCTTGAGTGCATCATAGATCGCTACGCTCACGTAGCTATAAGCACGTGCGGCATAGGGTGGATTTGCAAATGGAAACTGTGGATTGCTGAATGGGTTTTCGGCATCCGGTATTGGATAACTTCCATCCGCATTCGGCACTGGTGGTAAATTGTATTGCGCTACCAGTTTACGAAAGATTTGATTCCAACGAAGTACTCCTCCCACGCTCCAATACTCAATGGTTTTCTTCTGGTCAGATGTCAATTTGCTCTGAATATCTTTTAACGAAGCCAATTCAGCTAAATAAGCTGCAGAGTTAGGTGCCGTTGGAGCCGGCACCGCAATTTGGTTGTTAGAAGTTAATACGATCGGCAACCAGGTTCCAGCATTCGCATCCACGTTGGTTGGCACATACGGATACAAAGTTTCATTTCCGGTAATGTCTTTGCAGCTAAATGGTAATACGATCAGAATCAGTGCAACGGCAAATAAGCGTATAGTAAATATCTTCATAATCAATTATTGATTTTCTTTTTTAGCAAAATGGAAAGTATAAAGTATGCCGCCCATCACACTGAATGACTGACCTACATTGAGGCCGTCTACGGTATAGGCAACACGCGCTCGCAAGGCAAAGTTTTTAGGCTTGGATAAATAATACATTCCCAAAACGCCCACCTTCAAAAAATTCATTCGGTTCGAAACAAAGGGCATATCCTGCTTGCGGATGTCGCCACCTCCCAATGTGTTTTGTTGGGTCAGGTTAATTTCTGTTTGCAAGGCATTCTTATGATAGCCTATGCTGTAGGTGGATGTGAATTGATTCGGCATCCAAACTTGATTCGTAAAGTAAATGGTACCATCCGTATAATACGATGGCCTGTCCAACGAAACGTACCACGCCAAACATACGATCCCGATGCGCTGGCGTACCATCCTGATTCATTCGATAGGCTGCTGTTACTCTACCGGCAACAGTGGTGCTTTGCAAGCCAATCGAGAGGGGCAAAAAGTCGGAGTGAATAATTAGTGAAGAGAGCGTAGAAAATAGGTAACTCAAATGCTGAAAATTTTCCGGAAGCCGAATTCCTTCTCTGCAAATTGATATTTATTAGCCAGTGTTAAATCCTGAATGCCGTCTAATCCAACCAACGTTCCGCCACTCGCATTCGTAGTTACATACGGTGCCATGGCTATCAGATTGATTTTATTTGTCAGTCCATAATTGCCCACCCACATCAGTTGCGTGGTGGTGAGTGTGCCAATATTTTGGTTATCTCTTTTCAGCGATCCTTCCCAATAATTTTTCCATTGGTCGTAGGTGTACATAAAGCCGGTACAGAAATCCTTTTTCGGCATCATCAGGTGGTCGGTGATTGTCTGCGCGCTGGCTGAACAGAGCGAAACAAACGAAATACTCACGGCAAGTAAATATCTTGTCATAGATAGAAAAGGTTTAAACAGCATACCATTTGTTGGATATGCATCGTGAAACAAAAATTACCTCGTAGCCAAACAGCTACTACAGTTGATTAAAAATGATTACTGGATTTGAAAACGCGTCTGAGACAAACGCTAAGAAAAAAACCGAATTAAGCCTCGGGGGGCTGCACAATGTGCTGATTGAATTGAAAGCTATACAGCTCACTGGATGAAATAACTTGGCGGGTGGAGAAATTCCAACCACTTGTTAATGGCTCTACC
>JBGAUU010000141.1:0-9616 GCA_044228465.1 Cyclobacteriaceae bacterium | reverse complement strand
AGTTGTAAACGGTGCCGGCAAGAAAGCCGAAATCACTGGCCGTATCAACCAAATCAAAGCGCAAATCGAAATCACTACATCTGATTACGACAAGGAAAAATTGCAAGAGCGCTTAGCGAAACTTTCCGGTGGCGTTGCCATCCTCTACATCGGTGCTGCCACTGAAGTAGAAATGAAAGAGAAGAAAGACCGCGTAGACGATGCGTTGCATGCTACCCGCGCTGCAGTGCAGGAAGGCATCATCCCCGGTGGTGGTGTTGCTTACATCCGCGCTATTGAAACATTGAAAAATGTAGTTACTGATAACGAAGACCAGGCTACTGGTGTAAACATCATCCGTTTGGCTTTGGAGGCTCCTTTGAGAACCATCTCAGAAAATGCAGGTCAGGAAGGATCGGTGATTGTGAATAAAGTAAAAGAAGGCAAGAAAGATTACGGATACAATGCCGGTGAGAACAAGTTCGAAGACTTCTTCGCAGCGGGTATCATCGACCCTACCAAGGTATCGCGCCTTGCTTTGGAAAACGCAGCTTCTATCGCAGGCTTGTTATTGACAACCGAAGCGGTAGTATCTGAAATTCCGGAAGAAAAAGAAGCTCCTGCAATGCCTCCCGGAGGCGGCATGGGCGGCATGATGTAATCGCATCCTGTTTCAATCAAGGGCCCTCATTCCTTTTCGGATGGGGGCTTTTTTTTGGCTTATACGTTAATTAACTTGCGTCTTGAACAAACACACCCTATGGTAATCCATTCTAACTTCCCTGACTTCGTTCTGTTTTTGTACGTCCACATGGCATTTGCAGACGAGTCCATGCATGGGTCTGAAGAAGAAGTAATTCTTTCGAAGATGACCAAGCTTTTTCCCAGTGATACAGACCTTAAAAAGAAATTTGACGAAGCTGCTGCTGCTTACAAAAAGCTGGATCGTCAAGTAGTAATGGAGATAATTAAAGACACCTTCAAGCATTTTGATCAGGTAAAGTTTGCGCAGAAGTACAAGATCTACACCGATATGTACGATATCGTCAATGCGGATGGAAAGATCGAAGAGTCTGAGAAGTTTGCGCTCGAAAACCTGAAGGCAATTATTGACCTGAACGCAGAGTCGAAGAAAGCATAAGCATTACTTTTCCCTTATAAAAAGAAAACTCTCCCATTTGTCGGGAGAGTTTTCTTTTTCACCTCAAGCTATAATCAGTTAAGTGCCTTCGAGACTAGCTATCTTTTTTAATGGCCGTCATATACAACCAGGCACTCATTGCGCCAAAGAATAAAACACCCATCAGGTAATAAAGCGATTGCCCTAATAAGCCTGAAATAGAATGCTCCATATTGGCTGCGCCCATCAATTCGGGTTGAAAGACCGTTAATATCGCCACGAAAACTCCGGTCAAAGCGCCACCGGCAATCAATCCGGTAGCAAACAGACTTCCTTTGCCCAGATCATCTTCTTCTTTCTTTTCATTTTTCTGTTCGCTTCTATAATCTACATAGCCTTTGATGGCTCCGCCAATAAAAATAGGTAGCGTGGTGGCGAGTGGTAAGTACAAACCAATGGCAAATGCCAACGCCTTAATGCCGCACAACTCAATCATCACCGCAATAAACACACCCACCATCACGAATTGCCAATCGAGGTTGAAGGAGAGAATGCCGCGCGCGAGTGTTGCCATAAGCGTAGCTTGCGGGGCCGAATACAAATCGCTGCCAATGGCGTGCATGATGCCTTGCGCTTTCATCGCTTCAGTGGGGGTATCTAGAATCATCACTACTAATCCAATCGCAATCGAAGAAACAATCGCGCCAATGAATAGCGCTAACTGTTGATAACGAGGCGTAGCCCCGATGATGTAACCTGTTTTCAAATCTTGTGAAGTGCCCCCCGCATTTGCGGCAGCAATACAAATCATCCCTCCTACCACTAGTGCCAACGGCTCGAACAGTTTACCGCTCCATCCCACGGCAGTGAATATCAAACAAGTGCCCATCAATGTTGCGATCGTCATCCCCGAGATAGGACTGTTACTCGAACCTACCAAACCAACAATGCGACTTGCTACGGTTACGAAGAAAAAACCAAAGATGATGATCAGCACACCAATGAATAACTTTTGCAAAATGCTTTCGCCCGGAATATTGGGCATGATGGTGAGCACGGCAATGAGTATCAGACTACCCACAATTACCACCTTAAAAGATAAATCACGCTCGGTGCGCGACACACCTGCCTCTCCTTTTTCTTTCAACGAACCAACGCTTTCGCGGAAGGAGCTGATGATGGTTGGGATGGTTTTCATCAAGGTGATAAATCCGCCCGCTGCTACAGCACCCGCGCCAATCTGACGAATGTAAGCGCGATAGATCGCATCGGCATAACTACCGAAAGTATGCGTGGCGGGATCCCAACTTCCGGGGCCGCCCGGTTTGGCAATGTCTGCGAGATATCCCAGCTTCACCAACTGCGTGGCAATGGTATCTGCGGGCACTAAAGTTGCCAATAATGGAGTCATGGCCCACCAGGCCAGTACTGAACCGGCTACTAACACACCGGAAATGCGGAAGCCAATAATGTATCCAACACCTAAATATTCAGGCGTGATCTCACCACGCGTGGCAGCCGAAGGCCAGAACTTATTTACCTGACTGGTGACAAACGAAGGTGTCTCTGCAATGACATGCAATACCTTTTGCAGGATGGCATAACCAAATGCAACCCCCATTCCGATGAAGGCCGTCTTGGCAAAGTCACCGCCCTTCTCGCCTGCCTGCAATACCGAAGCGCAAGCGGTTCCTTCGGGATAAGGCAACGTGCCATGTTCTTTTACAATGAGTGATCTGCGCAGCGGAATCATCATGAGCGTGCCGAGCATCCCACCAAAAGCTGCTAAGATTAAAATAGTGAGATAGTTGAAATACCCTTCGCCCACGCTTACACCATCGGCACCGGGTGAGAGAAACAAAAATCCCGGCAAGGTAAACACCACACCTGCGGCAATGGACTCACCGGCTGAACCGGTCGTTTGAATAATGTTATTTTCAAGAATAGTGGTCTTTAGAAATTTGCGCCCCAGCGTGATCGCGATTACCGCAATAGGGATAGATGCCGACACCGTGAGGCCTGCCTTGAGCGCTAAGTAAACGGTAGAGCAACCGAAGAGAATACCGAACAAGATTCCAAAGCCAATCGATTTCACGGTAAACTCTGCCACATTCTGCTCGGGAGCGATGTACGGCTTAAACACTTTAGGAACTTCCATAAGAACAATTATTTTTTAACAGTGAGAAAATTAAACAGCACGAGCAAGACCGTAGAGGTAAGACCAATCATCGACAGTGTGTACCACATCATGGCCGGGTTGGATTGCATGTATTCGCCCCGCAGCCAATCCGAAAGATAACCTGCTGTTATTGATCCAGCCGCTATGGGCAAAAATGCAAAGCCCATGAATGTGCCAATCTGATCTTTGGGTGCGATGGCACTTACATACTCATAGAAGCGTGGTGCCTGAATGGCCTCGCCTAATGCGAAGAACATGATACCAACAATGGTGGCTGTGATTGATCCACCCGCTCCAATGATAATCCAGGATATGCTGGCAAGTCCGAGACCAACGGTAATCGCTGATATAGATTTCCATTTGCGCACCAATGCCGTTACCGGAATGGTAATAAGGATGATCGTCCACGCATCTACCGTTTCGAGATACTCGAAGGCGTCAAAATTCAGAATGTCTTTGGCATAAAATGGAAGTAAGTAAAAGATCTGCCAGAACATCATCCAGAAGCCGGAGAAGATCAGCAGAAACACCATAAACTTGAGATTGGTAAACACCAATATCATATCACCCAATACTGTGCCGAATGTTTTTTGTTCCGTCACTTCTCCTTCCGGCTCACGGAAAAAAAACCACGCACCTAAAAACAGAAAGAATGAAGTAATGGACGACATCACTAGCACAAACTCTATCCCTAAGTCTTTGCGCACATGATAAGCGATGATCGGACCAATGGCGCCACCAAAGTTGACGAGGGTATAATAAATAGAAAAGCCAAGCGCGCGTGTCTCAGGCTTCGAGGTTTTCGCGACTGTGCCTACAATACAAGGTTTGATTAACGAACCTCCGATAGCGGTAAAGAGTAATACGGTAATCACATAGGGCTTCTTCCCTATCGCCTGCACGATCTCTTGGCCGTAAGCCATGCCGGCAAAGCCAATCAGCGCATAGCCCACGCAGAAGAAGGCAAAACATGCCATGAGCGTGCGTTTGAATCCGTACTTATCTACGAAAACACCTGCCAGCGCTGGTAGGAAATAAAGAACAGCATTAAATGTGCCCGCTAATTTGCCTGCCTCTTCGTTGAGGCCAACTTTTTCAGCGAGATAAACGGTGAGGACGGCCTTGGCGCCATAGTAGGCCAGGCGTTCAAATAATTCTAATGTATTGGCAATCCAAAACGTGGGTGCAAACCCATGTACTAGTGTAATAGCACGCTGTCGATAGTTCATCCGTTTGGTTTAGGAAACTGAATTCAAAGTAGGCGGTTTAATTCAAATTACCAAGGGGGGAAGGCCCATGGCGCTTTTTAGTTTATTCAATTCATAATATCTTAGAGTTAGGAGAAACTTTGTTGCCTTTATGATTACCGCTACCATGAATAAACATGAGGTAAACCGCGAGATTTTCCGAGCACTACCTGATCTGCTTACTATCATTTGGTCGAAAATGAATCATCGGAAGCGAAAAGCACGCAAGGTTGGTTACCCGGATACCTCTAGCTCATACAAAATTAATGGTATTGATTTCTGGGTGTTTTACTTCCTGCTAAGTGGGAAGGATGCAAATTCAATTTTTTGTAAGTACTACGAGGATAAAAGAGTTGTGTATGCGCATGTTGCGTTGCTTAGCCCCGATCAGTACAGTACATCACATATATATAAACACGCCTTCGATCGCTATAATGAAAGGCTCGGGCTCAACTTGACTGATATCAAAGACATACTTCTTCATTTCTCCAGACATGGAATGGTATTAATCAGACAAGAGTTACCTTCAGAAAAAGAGGGCTGGTGTGAGTTGGGGTGGAAAAGTAATCTTGGGCTTTGGCTTGGACAAGCACAAACTAATATTGAAGATAGCAATTTATCAATCAACATCATCAGGACTTTTGTTGACGATAACTCGTTGCGAAAAAGTCAAACAGTTGGCATGACTGATAGTCTATTGGAAAAATTGATTGCCAAAGAAATGCAAAATGGTGATGACGAATACACTCAGATTCGAATTAATAATCTGATGCGAATGTTTAAAGGCAACGCAGCTAGGTGAATTACTAAATCACAAAATCCTATACCAACCCAAGCCTTTTAAAACTGCACTTCGCATTGAGCGTTTTCTTACTAACCGGAATGCCAAGTTCATTCGCTGAATCCATGTACGCTTTGCGCAAATTGTTGCTACTAAATGAATGAACCGCATAAAGTGATTTGATCACTCCGTCTATGTTCACTATTGACTGACTAATATCCAACATGGCAATGATATGTAGAGTGCTAAGCACTTTGATTCTTGGATCAAAACTTAGTATGGCTTTTCTAAAACGATGATCGTCTGATAAAATGTAGCTTGAATTTACTTTTATATGCTGCGCAACGGCTTCCGCTTCGCCTGCATCAATACCTTTTAAGCCCTTTACAACGGTTAGCGAAACGACATCGTAGCGATCACAGGCGGAATAAAATCCTTCATTCGGTCTTAATCTCTCTAAAACCCATACCCTGTCCGGTTCCTTTGAAATTTGTACCGCATATTCTTTTCTGACTTGCTGTGGAATATGAATTTGTCTAAACAAGTTTCGCAACAATGAGAATATATGATAATCTTTAAGCCTCGTAAGATTAGCTAATGTATTATTGTCGATAACGGCTGTTAGATACATTAACCGGCTACCTTTTTAGCGGCTCTTTTTAACCCTTTTGCAGGAATGCTTTTCTTCTTTGAAGGTTTTCTGGGTTTAGCAGGTTCATCAAGGACATGGGCTAATGCAAAAAGGCCCAAACCCGTCAATAAAATGGGGCCCAGAACAGAAAAGAATCCATTTTGCTTTTTGCCTCCACTTTGTATATCCTTAATTTTTGCAATAATTGTCTTTAAAATATCCTCAACGGATGATGATCTGTTGACATACACTTCGGTGAAGTGATCTGCTCCTTTTAAATTCTTTCCAACACTATCATCATAGATGACCAATATTTTTGATTTGTCATGAAGCTTGTTAGCGGCTAGCTCTATTTCATTGATTACAGCCTTGCTTAATGATGTAGTAGAGAATAGAATAAAGAAATCTGCCATTAAAATCCTGCTTCTAGTTTCAGCAGAAACGAATCCTCCCAATCCCCTTCGATCCGGAAGCAGCATATTAAAGCCATGAACCGCACCAATTGTATAGAGTCGAACAGCCAGTGTTTCCTCAATATCGGAGTTCGGATTATACGATATAAAAACGGATGGAAGGGTCATTTGCAAAAAATCTGATCGCTAATGTATGTAAAAAAAACGGTAGTGACTAGGGTACAAGGCATTGTTACAATTCTAGTAATAGAAATCTACCTATTAAAAACCATCACCAATCTGCACCAAGCTAAAACAAACTGAAAAACAACCAACCGCATGTTACATGAACACAATCCCCAAATAACCAAGTATCAATAATTTGCGGTGATGCGAAAATACTTTAAGACATCTCAAATTGACTATACTCTTCTATCTCAAAAAATGCGAATACAAGCAGTGCCCCAAAATACATTCAAACGGATGTGAAACATTATAATACCAAAAAGCATTTAATCCAAACAGCTTGTATCTTGCCATCGCGGGTTAGCAAAGGCTTGTTTCAGTTTTGCAAATACCTTTAGCCAAAAGGCGATGACTCCATTCCAATCGTATTCTCAAAAAATACCTGATGGGTTGCTATAATTTCTTATTGTATTGAATCTACTCTCTTCATTTATTGATTCGGCTTGGTTCGGTAAGATTTTAGTCCCTCAACGCTTAAGAAAAACGTTTATGAATCAATTGAGCAAAACCTGTCATTACGTTGCCGCAAATGTGCAATTAGTTTTTGGTAAACGGCACTCAGGCGCTGCACTATGCAGGGAGCAATTGCCAACCGACATTTGGGCGTTGCTCAATGCAGGGAGCATTTTCACATGCAATTCGGGTGCAGCAACTTGCAAGAAGTCAATGTCACCTGACATTGATGTGCTGTAGCATGCAGGGAGCAAATGTCACCTGACATTGGGTCGCTGCACATTGCAGGGGGCAAATGTCACTTGACATTCGGGCGCTGTACATTGCAGGAAGCAAATGTCACTTGACATTGAGGCGCTGCATTGCCGCGGATGGTTTCGACCAAAAATCGCTAGCCTTTGTTTAAAGGCTCAATGGTCGTTCAAAACGTCTTCGGATTTTGCCTCGGAACGCTAAACAACCCCACCTCTTTCCTCTCTCCTTTCGGGAAAGTCCAAGGGTATCGCAAACCATAAGATGCCAAGGGTCGAGGGCGGCTAAGCAAATATCTAAACGATTCGCCCGTGAATTGAATCATTCACTATTCCTAAATGTCCAATTTTGGGTTTAATTTGCGCCTTCACTATTCCGACCATGCAAGCCATTAAAGAGACTCATTTCAACTTTCCCGGCCAAACGGGATTCTACAAAGGTAAAGTGCGCGATGTCTACTATTTTGGCGACCGCATGGCCATGGTGGCTACCGACCGTATCTCGGCTTTTGATGTGGTATTACCCAAAGGCATTCCCGATAAGGGCCGCATTCTCAACCAGATAGCGGCTATCAACCTCACCGCTACCAAAGATATTGTGCCCAACTGGGTGCAGGCTACCCCCGACCCAAACGTGACGATCGGCTTCAAATGCGAGCCTTTTGTCGTGGAAATGGTAGTGCGCGGCTACCTTGCTGGCCACGCTTGGCGCGAATACAGAGCTGGCAAACGGGCCGTGTGCGGTGTGCCGCTTCCCGATGGGCTGAAAGAAAACGATCCGCTCCCCTCGCCCATCATTACGCCTACTACCAAAGCCAAGGTGGGGCATGACGAAGACATTTCGAAGGAAGACATCCTCAAGCACGGCATCGTTTCGGCTGCGGATTATCAGGTGCTGGAAGACTATACCCTCAAACTCTACAAGCGTGGCAACGAACTGGCTGCCAAGCGTGGACTCATTTTGGTGGATACAAAATATGAATTCGGCAAGCACAACGGCACCATTTACCTGATTGACGAGGTGCACACCCCCGACTCCAGTCGCTATTTCTATAAAGACGGCTACGAAGAGCGCCAGCAGAAGGGCGAAGCCCAGAAGCAGTTGAGCAAAGAGTTTGTGCGTCAATGGCTTATCGAAAATGGCTTTCAGGGCAAAGAAGGGCAGCACGTGCCCGAAATGACCGATGCCATCGTGAAGTCCATCAGCGAGCGCTACCAGGAGCTGTACCGCCAAATGACGGGCGAAAGCCTCGCACCGGTGAATTATGCCGATATCGCTGAACGAATCGAGCGAAGCATCGTTAATTCGATAAATTGATTTATTTTTAGGCTTTAACTCCACTCAAGAAATGAAGTACACCATCGACAAGCAAGAGAAATACACACTTATCCGTTTGCACGAAGAAAAGTTAGATTCCAATGCGGCACCACAGTTGAAGTCTGAAATGGTTACGCTTCACGCGGAAGGCGTTCGCAACATCATACTCGATTTGAGTGAAGTAAAATATACCGATTCATCCGGCTTGAGCGCCCTGCTAGTGAAGAAAAGTTAGATTCCAATGCGGCACCACAGTTGAAGTCTGAAATGGTTACGCTTCACGCGGAAGGCGTTCGCAACATCATACTCGATTTGAGTGAAGTAAAATATACCGATTCATCCGGCTTGAGCGCCCTGCTAGTTGGCAATCGCATCTTACAGGAAGACGGTGGCATTTTCATCCTCGCCTGCTTGTCCGACCACACCACTAAGTTGATCAAGATCTCCCAACTCGATAGCGTACTCCACATCCTGCCCACCGTAGAAGAAGGTGTCGATGCCGTGTTCATGCACGAAATCGAAAAGGATATGAAGGAGGAAGATTAATCAATTTGAAAATTACTTAATTTGAAAATTTGAAGATTAGTTAATTTGAAGATTAGTTAATTTGAAGATTAGCTGATTTGAAAATTTGAAGATTGGCTAATTTGAAGATTACTTCGTAGTAGTTTCATTTTCAACCTCTCTCATTTTCAAATTGTCACATTTTCAAATTTTCAAATTGCACTGTTTTCAAATTGTATCATTTTCAAATTGGATTGTTTTCAAATTAAAGAGTGAGTAATTTAAGTCTGACGATCCTCGGTTCCAGTGCGGCTGTGCCGGCCAACGGGCGGTTTCCATCATCGCACTATGTGGTCATTCACAACAGGCATTTTCTGATCGACTGTGGTGAGGGCACGCAAATGCAGCTGACTCGTTTCAACATCCCCGTTCACAAAATCAACTACATTCTCATCAGTCATTTGCATGGCGATCATTACCTCGGATTGATGGGGCTTTTGTTTTCGATGCACCTG
>JBGAUU010000140.1:0-9866 GCA_044228465.1 Cyclobacteriaceae bacterium | reverse complement strand
GAACCAAACCAGATACTGCCATCTTTCGCTTCTAAAAAACCAAAAACCACATTCACCATCGGGTTTATATCGGTGATGGTGGGCCTGAGATAATCCAACGTCTTTTGATGATAGTATCGAAGTATTCCACCTTTGCTAGTCATTGAACTCGTCCAGATGTTTCCTTTTCTATCCTCCATTACGTAGCTAACGGCATTGGGCGCAAAACGCTTATACACAGCGCCATCATAGCGCCACAAGCCGTCTTTGCCTCCCAGCCAGATAGCGCCTTGCTTGTCTTCGATGATGCTGTTGATCCCCGTAAAGGGTTTGCCTTGGTTAGCGATTACGCTAAACGTTTTTCCATTGTACACAAAGCCTTTGCCTCGTGTGCCGAACCAAAACTTACCCGTTTTGTCTTCCAGCACTGTGTTTACTTCATTAGCAGGTCTGTCCAAAAATATTTTGCCGAAGCGATCGGCATACATGCTATCCCCTTGAATAATGTAGTTGCGAAATGTTTTGCCATCGTAGCAACTCACGCCTCCGAAAACGCCCATCCAGATAGCACCTTTTTTATCTTCATAAATACTCACCACGTCATCATTCAGCAGTCCATCTTTAGTGGTGAGATTGCGAAAGAAAGTTCCATCATAATAAAAAACACCGGAGCCAATCGAGCCGAACCACCAATTTGCCTTTTCGATCTTGCAAAATCGAAAAGAAACGAGCCGAAGTTTGTAACTTCGTGATACCACTTTCCATCGTATTTGTAAACACCCTGCCACGAAGTAAACCAGATATTCCCTTTTTTATCTTGTTTGATATTGGTAAACCACTTTCCATCGTATTTGTAAACACCCTGCCACGAAGTAAACCAGATATTCCCTTTTTTATCTTGTTTGATCATTCGCACCACACCCGAGGGACCAAAATAACCTTCGGTATCTTTGGTGGTTGTTTGTGTATCCTTTTTCGGAATTTTGATTTTACCTTGGGCGCTGCTGTGCTGTTGAGAAACCAGCCAGATTAGTCCGATAAAAATGGGCACCAGTTTATTCATAAATTGAGTAACCGAGTTGAATGACATCGCTTCCTTTCAGATCACAAAATAGACTTTTCCAAACATTAAACCCAAAGGGTTGCAATTGTGCGCGGCATCTTTTAATTGATCAATGGCTCGCTACAATATTGCTTAGAGTGAAAACAATGCAAAAAAGGTTTGTTACAAGTTTGCCCAATTGAGTTTTAACCTCACCCCTGCCCCTTGCGGGGGAAGGTTTTCAGGCTAGCCTACCACAACCTTATGTCGAATGTTGAGCGCAACAATTACCTCATTGCAACTTCCTTATTTCACTTCAAACAACTTCAAGCACCATTGCACGCACTCTACTTCATCTACAATCGACCATGAATGCGGGTGGCGCATTCCATTACTACGAGAGCCGGGTGTCTTTGCCGTAACAAACTCAGCTTGTTCATTGCCGCTTAAGAGAAGCCGGTTGATTAATTCGGATGCAACCAATTGATTGGTATCATAGAGGCTTCTTCTTCGCTGTTTTAATTGCCACTCCACATCGGTGTCTTCATACACCCGCACCGCTACTTTCTGCAAGTACTTCTCATTCCCGGCTCCTTTCAAATTTATTTGGAATGGCGAGAGTTGTTTGTAGCGCGCTTCGTTGGCAGTTGGAGTTCCGATTTCTTTGCGCATAATCTCTGTCACAAACTTTGCTTCGTCCATGCCCGGCTTCGAATAATTCTTTTCAATCTCATGCTGAAAGTAATCCCAAATAGAAAAAAGATCGATGGGCGAATCGACAGCGAATACTCCTTTGGGCAAAATAGGAAACTGCGATGGATTTTGATGGCAATACTCTGTGTACCTGAGTGAGAGTGTTCCTCCTGCAGAGAATCCACCAATCACAAAGTTATTTTTATTCAGGTTAGGATACTTTCTCAGTAAATGGGCGATGCCGCGATTTAGTTTATCCACTACCGATTCATCTGCATACAGTTTTTGCCCTCCTGCAATGGCCATTGTGATGATGCCATTGTTGTACGAAACATTAAATAACTTCGACTCCGGAAAAATTGCTTCCGGCTCTTCACCAAAGCCGGGTAGCAACACCAATACACCCTTTATTTCTGCAGAATTGGGGCGTAGTAAAATGTAATAGTCATCCGCTTCTTTTTCGTTGAACTGAATTTTTTCAAAAGTCTGCCCCTGGGCTGGCGCGAAGGCAGTCACCATTTGCATTATTAAAAAGGCTACACATAGTTTTTTCATCGTCTCTCTTTTTTCGCTAATTCTTTCAATCAAAGCACAATTGTTTTTCCGGCTCGCAACTTGTATTCATCGATTAGTTCGGAAAGCGTATTGTAACTCCATCTACTATTTTCATTTATGTAATACTGTTTTTGATTAGAGGATATTTCCAATTCGTAGATGACCTTACCCTTCGATGTTTTGCGTTCGCGGATTTTCCTTGAAAGGATGTATTCATCATTCTATGCTTAGTCGAAATGGTGTTGCTAAAGTAAGTGTTTTTTTGGAGCCTTGAATAAGTGGGAAATGGTCTTAAGTGGGTTATACCTCATCTATCAAAATTCATCAGTCATCTACAAGCGTCTTTTCCCTATCCCGTGGAAGAGGGATGAACAGGTTGTGCTGAAAACACAGAAAGTGCACGCGGGTGAGTGAAAAAAGGCTAGGTAAAATAAAGCCTAGAATACAGGCCTTACGCTTTCGTGCTTTTAGGTAGCGAGATGGTGAACTCGGTGCCTACACCGTAGCTACTTTCCATCGAAATCTTTCCATTGTGGCGCTGGATGATGGAGTAGCTAATAAATAAACCTAGGCCGGTGCCAATGCCCACACCTTTGGTGGTATAAAACGGCTCAAAAATATGTCGTTGTTCCTCTTCACTAATTCCTGTGCCATTGTCTTTTACTTGAATAATTACCCAATCATTACTCTCGCGGATTACAATAGTGATCACCTTTTCAGCTTTATCTTTTACCGCATATAAGGCGTTGTCGAGTAAATTTACAAGCACCTGACTGATTTGTGCGGCATTGGCTTTGGCTGTGGCAACTTCATTGAATTTCTTCACCAACTGAACTTTGCTGCTTACGATCTTGCTGTTCATGAGCAAGAGAGCTGTATCTACACACTCCCCTAAATCAACTGCCGCCTGTTCACTGATTAAATCAACGGGACTGGAAAAAGTACGCAAACTTTTTATAATGTTCGATGCGCGATTTACTCCATTCATTACGCTTTGCATCAATTCTTCAATCTCTAATTTCTTTTGGTGCAGTTCCTGTGGTGTCATAGTGGCTGCGTTAGTCAGAAAATCTTTCTGGATCTCTTGTAATGCCTGTACGCCACCGGAAATGAAATTCATGGGATTATTTATTTCATGCGCTATGCCTGCCGTCAATTGACCAAGCGAAGCCATCTTTTCGGAGGTAGCCAATTGACGATGCGTGGCTTTGAGGTGATCGTTGATGGCAATGAGTTCTTCGTTGTTTTGCTTCAATTCCTCCTGACTTGCCTCGAGGTTCTTATTCGACTCCATCAATTCCATCGTTTTTTCTTTCACGAGGCTTTCCAATGCTTTTTTCTTTCGCCTGAGCGAAATGGTGCGCCAACGCACTACACCAAAAATAAAAAGTCCTAATGCTAATACATCGAGGGTATAAGCCCACCACGTGCGAAACCAGGGGGGCAAAATGGTAAACGTATATGTGGCAATGGTACTCTCCTTGCCGTAAACATTTCTGGCCTTTACTTTAAAGGTGTAATCGCCCTCGCTTAGCCGCGAGTAATTTCGCAGTGTGGTTCTATCCCAATCCGTCCATTCTTCTTCGGCTCCTTCCAGTTGGGTAGCATAAAGTGTTTTAGATTCATTATCAAAAAAAGGCGCAGCAAATTCAAACGCAATGGTGTTTTTAGAATAAGGCAAATAGTTGTGCTGTTTGGCAATCGCTTCGCTGGGCAGTCCACTATAAACAAGTGTATCCTTGGCAGAAACAACTCCCCGAATCAAACATTGAAAATTCAAATCATAATTTTTAGTATCCAATCGGGGCTCATAGCGAATAAGTCCTTCGGTGCCGGAGATCCACACCACGTTGTCCTCACTATTCACCTCTGAAAAGAACCCAAACTCAGGCAACCGCTTGAAGGGGCGGGTTTCATAAGTGGTATCATTCTTCGCATTGACGGAAATACGCACGATTTCATTTTTATCAGACGGAAAAGAAGGCAACACATATATGGAGCCATCTTTGGTTTGGTGTAAGCCCTGAACTTCGAAAGGAGCATTGTAGAATCGCTTACCAAGCCCCGCATAAGGCTCGAAACGGTCTGTGTTCGTATTAAATCGCGATAAGCCACGCTTCGAACCAACAATCACTTCGTGATTGAGAATCGCAATTACATTCAAATAATCCGGTAGGCCATCTTTGGCATTAAATCGCTTCACAGAAGTAGGTTTGATGGATTCAGGATTTTCAAATTGCATCCGCGTTATTCCAAAATTATTGTACTCCAACAACCACAGATTGCCTTTTTCGTCTTCAATCATTTGCCGATAGTTGCCTTTGGTAAGATCGACAATACCTTCTCTTACAAATTTATGATTCTGATACCTAAGGGCCAGTAACGTATCACGCATGGCAACAAAGAGGCGATTGGGATTTCTTTTTGATTGAAGAATGGCATTGATCTCAAGGCCCTTGAACGCTCGTTTCACTTGCGTGCCGTCTATCTCATGTATCTGAGGGTAGATATCGGTTATGGCCAATAGCTTCTCCTCTCCTGCTACTTTAAAATTTACAAACTGCAAAAACCGACAAACATCGGGCATCATCTTGATAGCTTGGTTCTTCTTGTTGATGTAGAACAAGTTATTGTCTGTGCCAACATAACGAACTCCACGATGGCGAGTGGAAGCTACTACACTACCCGTCAGGCCATTGTCTTTATTCCAGATACTTAAGTCAAGGCCTAATTCAGTTTTACTAACTTTTCCTTGCGTGCCATAATATCCAAGCCATAAGTTTTGAGTGCGATCCTTAGTGACTGCAATTGCTCTGCGGTCTTGGAAGAAGGTACTATCGTTAAATCGATTCAGGACTCTGCCCGATCGATCCGTCAATAAGGTGCCATGAAGTACAGTACCAAGCGCATAATAGTTCTTACCGACCGGCACACAACTGTAGATTACGTTTCCGGCCAGGTAGCCTTTACTAATCATCGGATATGTCTTTGGCAATTTGCGTGGGTCGCTGAAATAGCTTGTCATATTACCATCTCTGCCGTAACTCAACAACATCTCTCCTGGCTCATATTCCATTGATCCATAAATGCGGTCTTTCAATGTTTCGCCATGTGGGGCATAAACTAATCTACCATCAACAATCTTTTGCAAGCCGACCGAACTCTGGCTTATATAGAATTCTTCATTTAGCACAAATCCATTAAAAAATAGCCCATTGACTTCTGGATAGTAAGCGTTTACACTTTTCTTTATCTTGTCGTACTCATACACCGCTTCTACAGTGGTAAAATAAACATGTGTTTTGGTGAGCCAAACATAGCGCACAGCGCCCACCTGAATCGTGTCTTTTAATAATCGGTCAAGCCGCTCGTAATTCTGCTTGCCTTTGGCATCAATAGTCACCATTCCAAATTCTCCACCGCCACCTACATAAGCAATGCCATCCGCATCCACTGCGAGGCTTGCCGCCTGACAATTGCCAATCGCGCTAAACTTAACTCCATCGTACTGAATCAACTTTAACTCGGCAGCTATGTAAAGACTGCCGTTGGGAAGTTCTACTACTTTCCACGTGCTGGAAGTCTCCTTCATCTTCATATCATAATGTGTGGCCAGCGGAAGGCCAATTTCTGATTGTGCTCGTACACACCAAGGCAACACAACTATCCAAGCAAACAGTAGATTTTTCACAGAATAAGATTGATACGAAAAACAAAAATAGATAATTCACTCTCGTAACCTTTGCTTTTTGCTCATTGCTTGAAAAAAAATCATGTACGTTGGTAACGTATTCGTTTGTCAAACCAAAGCATAACCTACCTACTTAGGCGCGAATAAAAATTAGCTGATATAAAACGAAAAATGGGTTTGCTAAAAGTAAGTGGTTATTATTTCGTTATATATCGTTATGTAAATAACGATATATAAACACACCGCAAGTTGATATTGCATTTCTGAGCTATTTGAGGCATTTAAGAATGGCACGCATTATGCACGGCATAAGTGTATATAATTTTATCAATGGCGGATTTCAAAGAATCTTCACATGTAAAAAACATCAATTCATTCCGCGAAGTAATGCTATGCTGTTTGGCTTCCGGTAAAAACTATAGGCCTGGTCGTGCGGCACTTAAACTATCTGCGCTTACCGCGCAATTAGCCGCTGCACAAGTTGCGCTGCAAGAAATCAGAGACGCGCAGAAAGGGCTAACCAAAGCAACCAACGCACGCAAAATAGCTTTCAAACAATTGCCGATTCTCGCAACTAAAGTATTGAATGCGTTGCAAGATTCCCATGTGTCGGCACAAAGTCTGGCTGAAGCGCGTAGTAACGTGCGTCACATCATGGCATACCATGGTCAGCCAAAGAATACTGCAGAAGGTAAATCCAGCACAACTTATAAAACTAAACGTGCTACTGTTCTACAAAACCATCCCAAAATAATTGACCAGTTCGCCCAGCTCATCCACGTTGTTACCAAAGAGCCTAATTATTTACCGAAAGAAATCGAATTGAAAGTGATTATACTCAACATGATACTGCACGAAATCAGAAGCAAACATTCGGCTGTTATTTTTGCGCAGGCTTCTTTGAGTCAGGCGCGCACAACCTGCGATAGATCGATTTATGCCGCGCGAGTTGGATTAATTGACACGGGCGAAGAAGTGAAGGAATATCTCTTATCCATCTCTCGCTCATCTGCGTCTATCACCAAAAAGATAAACGCCATCAAATTTTCTCTAAATCAGAAAAAAGATGATGTAAGTAATTAAATCGTTTCCGCCCGATAGCTACTCAGTTGAGTTGATATACCCCTTCACCAAAATCCGTTGAACTGGATTCATCGGATCAGTCGAATAAATGGTAATCGCTTTGTTCTGAAGTCCCTCGCGCCCGGTCGGATCCAGTGTCATCTCCAAATCTATTTCTTCATTTGGTTTCAATGATTTCTTACCAAAGTATACCGTCAGGCAACTGCAGTTGCTTTGCACAAATCGAAGTTGCAATTCTTTTTTGCCTCGATTCTTCAATTTAACTTTTCGTTGCACAGCAATAGCATTGCGCATGCGGCCCATATCTACCTGATAGGTTTCCACAGCAAGAATCGGGGCTTTTCCCTGCTCTTCGGGCGTTAAAGCACCAAAGCTTTCCTCTACGGTAGCATAAAAGGTAAATGGTTTCTCGGGTTTCTTCCGATCATTAGTTGTAATGACAAAGCCATCCGTCACAAACCCAAACTGGTTTTTCAATCGAGCATCAAAAGTAATTTTCAATACTCCCTGCGTGTGAGGCGCGAGTGGAGCCATTGCCACCTTCAAATGGGCTGACGATTGCACTTTCAATAACTTAATCGTGTCGTTGCCCGCATTATATACCGGAAACTCCGTTACGCTGGCGGGTTTATTGATAAATACTTTGCCCACGTTAAACGAACTGTTGCGAAAGCGTAAGTTTCCATTCTCCACCACCAAGTCATAAGGTCCCTTATCCGATTTGCGGTCAACCACATTGCCTTTAATTTGTAGCACAATCGGGTTGGCATCAAAATCCGTTGCAATGGTCAGCGACTTATTAAAATATCCTGGTCTTCCTTTGGGGTCGAAGCTCGCCTTAATCACGCCAGTCTTGCCGGGCTCTACCGCTTCCTTCGTCCAGCCGGGCGTAGTACAACCACACGATGGCTGCACCGCCAAAATCTTGATGGGCCTGTCGGCTCGGTTCGTAAACGTAAACTCATATTTCACAGGGCCTTCCATTTCGGGCACATCGCCAAAGTCGTACGTCTTATCCTGAAATTGAATCGGCTCCGCCAGTTGGGCAGCGCAAAGCAGCGGAGCCATCCAAAAAATCCACACCAGTCTCTTCATAAAAGATTAAAATTCATGATTCAAAGTTAGCAGCAAATCAGTAATCTTGCAGCGTATCACGGACAATCAATCCAAACATGATTCTAACGAAATTAACAACGGTATATTTTGGGGGCGTGGCCCCGATAGCTATCGGGGCCACCGGGCTTTTCGCTACAAGCCACGCGAGGCGCGTGGGCTTTCCGCTGCAATCCCTCGCCCAGGGCACTTCGTAGTCAGTTCATCATCACTTATTATCTCAAATCTCACGTCTCACATCTCAATACTCAAAATTATTTATGTCACGAATTCTTACCGGTATCCAAAGCAGCGGTCGACCCCATTTAGGGAACCTGCTCGGTGCTATCATTCCGGCTATCAAACTTTCTAAAATCCCCGGCAATGAGTCGTTCTTTTTTATTGCCGACTTTCACTCGCTCACGACCATTAAGGATGCGGCCACGCGCACACAAAATGTAAATGCCGTTGCAGCCGCTTGGTTGGCTTTTGGTTTCGATATCGAAAAGAATTTGCTCTACCGCCAAAGCCGCATACCCGAAGTATGCGAGTTGGCATGGTACCTCAGTTGCTTCACTCCTTTCCCGATGTTGGCCAACGCTCATTCATTCAAAGACAAATCCGATAAACTTTCCGATGTCAATGCAGGGCTTTTCACTTACCCTGTGCTGATGACAGCCGATATCATTTTGTACGATGCCAATCAGGTGCCGGTGGGCAAAGATCAAAAGCAACACTTGGAAATGGCCCGCGATATTGCTGCTATATTCAACAGCCAGTATGGCGAAACCTTTGTACTACCCGAAGCGAAGATTGAAGAAAACGTAATGACGATTCCCGGCACAGACGGGCAGAAGATGAGCAAGTCCTACGGCAACACCATCGACATTTTCCTTCCCGATAAGGAACTGCGCAAGCAGATTATGTCCATCGTTACCGATAGCACACCGATGGAGGCACCTAAAAACCCTGAAAAAGACAATGTGTTTGCCATTTATAAATTGGTGGCCACAGCCGAGCAAACCGAAGCGCTACGCCAAAAATACCTTGCCGGAAATTTCGGCTACGGCCACGCCAAGCAAGAGTTGTTTGAGTTGATTATTGCCAAATATGCCACCGAGCGCGAAGCATTTAACTTCTACATGAGCAACTTGCCGGAGCTCGAAAAGAAATTGCAACACAGCGAAGCAAAGGCCACTGTCATTGCCAGAGAAGTACTCAACCGAGTTCGGGTGAAGTTGGGATTTTGATGATGCGCTAAGAAGCGATTAAGAGTTCAGACGATTTCTAATCTTACTTAGCAGTCCAAACCACTTGCTGCTTCTCTTTACCTACGTTCAGTACAATGCGCAGCGGGCTCGGTACAATCACCAACTTGGTTTCTTTGCCGGGAAGTGAGTCTACTTCAACATACACCCCTTCCGAAGCGGCAACTGTATAGTCTGTTCCTTGTACGGTATAAGTCTTAGCCAAATAAGCAATCGGGAAAAGGATATCAGTATCAGGGCAATACTTGTCGTGCACTTCTTGAAGCACTTCTTCCAGGTAATCCCCGTAAGTTACTTGCAAGGCATCTTCTAAATCATGGAGCTCCTCCTCCAAATCATCGTATTTGGGGTTATTATAATCGAGTTTCTTTAATTCGTTGCGTCTTTTGGCAATATCCTGAATCGCTTTGTCCAACTCTTTTAAATCCATGGTTCAAATTTTTGCCAAGATTGGTCAAAGTCG
>JBGAUU010000139.1:0-9850 GCA_044228465.1 Cyclobacteriaceae bacterium | reverse complement strand
CATGCGGGTATCGTCCACCGGTTTGAGCACCGAAGCGATGACTATTCTCCGTTTTTTTATTTCTTGCATCGAACTTTAAAATTAGAACATAAAATGCAACTACAGGAACAAATCGAATTGGCTTGGACGAACCGGGAATTGTTGAAAGAGGTGGATACACAAGAAGCCATTCGGGAGGTGGTGAGTCAACTGGACAAAGGGGTGCTGCGGGTGGCCGAGCCGGCCGAGGACGGATGGAAAGTAAACGAGTGGATTAAGAAGGCCGTGATCCTCTATTTTCCCATCCAACAGATGCAGACTATTGAAGTGGGGCCATTTGAATTTCACGATAAAATTGCCCTCAAAAAACACTACGAAAAACTGGGCGTACGGGTAGTTCCCCATGCCATCGCTCGTTATGGATCTTACCTCAGCAAAGGAGTGATCATGATGCCATCGTATGTCAACATCGGAGCCTATGTCGATGAAGGCACGATGGTCGATACCTGGGCTACCGTGGGTAGTTGTGCACAAGTCGGTAAACATGTACACTTGAGCGGAGGGGTCGGTTTAGGCGGAGTGCTTGAGCCCGTTCAGGCAGCACCAGTGATTATTGAGGACAATGCCTTTATTGGCTCCCGTTGCATCATCGTAGAAGGAGTGCGAATCGGAAAAGAGGCAGTTTTGGGTGCCAATGTAGTACTCACGGCTAGTTCTAAAATAATTGACGTAACCGGTTCTAAACCAGTAGAATACAAAAGTTATGTACCACCCCGATCAGTTGTAATACCGGGTACTATTCCCAAAAAATTTGCTGCCGGTGAATATCAGGTGCCTTGTGCGCTGATCATTGGCACACGTAAAGAGAGCACCGACAAAAAGACTTCATTGAATGACGCTTTGCGCGAAAACGGGGTTTCTGTATAGTATGGCACGGGCTTTGTCTTAATGTACCAGAACTATTAAATTTGTTTTATGCGCTACTTCATCGGTTTGGTTATTCTGGCTTTTGCGAGCCTTGCCTTCAATCAAGACGACTCAGCTTTAAAAAGCCAATCTGCCATCTCCACGGGTGAAAAGCTGGAATACCGCATGTATTTGGGCATTTTCACTGTCGGCAAGGGTGTAACCATGGTTGATAAAGAACTACATACGCGCAACGACCGCCAGTGCTTTAAGGTAGATGCGTTCATGGAAACCTCCGGCATGGCCACTTGGATTTCGAAGGTAAACGACAACTGGGGGGCGTATGTGGATGCACAGGAAATTGTTACCCATGAGTCGTACCGCAAGCTTCGGGAAGGAAAGTATAAGCTGGATGAATTGATTAAATACGATCAC
This sequence comes from Cyclobacteriaceae bacterium, assembly GCA_044228465.1. Classification (GTDB taxonomy): domain Bacteria; phylum Bacteroidota; class Bacteroidia; order Cytophagales; family Cyclobacteriaceae; genus ELB16-189. The sequence goes on along the minus strand of JBGAUU010000139.1, from coordinate 8,530 downwards.
CAGAAAGACAAAGCTTATGTGCATGTAGCGGATAAAACCACCGGAAAGTTTGGCGAGCCTAAAGAATATATAACCCCCGATAACGTCCGTGATATCGTAGCCGGGTTCTTGTATTTGCGCATCATCGACTTTGCCAAGTACAAGGTAAAAGACACGCTTACCGTATCCGGATTTTTTGAGGACACAGCCTATAAATTCAAGATCATCTATTTCGGCAAAGAGACGGTGAACACTGATTTGGGCAAATTTCCTTGCCACAAGTTGGTGCCGATTATGCCAGACAACTCCCTGTTCCGGGGCGAGAATTCAGTAACAGCCTGGATATCGGCAGATGCCAATCAGATACCCATCAAGGTCGATGCTAAAATGTTTGTAGGCCATGCCGGTACGGAACTGACCAGCTTTCGAGGACTACGAAATCAGGTAAAAATTATCCGCTAGATTAATTGGAGTTGAGCAACTCAGTCAGTCGCTCAATGGTAACAGGCTTGATCACAAAATCCTTTACTTCATTGAACTCCCGAGCTCGATTCATATCGCGTGGATCGATGGAAGAACTCACCATGTAGATGGGAAATTCTTTGGTTAACTTCGTTTTCAGTTTTTCAAAATCTTCCAGAAACATCCATCCATCCACAATGGGCATGTTGATGTCTAAAAAAAGAAAGTCCGGGAGAAGATCGGTATTGCCCGCATTTTTTTCGAGATAAATTAATGCATCGTTGCCGTTTTCAAAGTGAAGAATGTTTTGAGCAAGCTTAGCTGATTCAATTAGACGGGTAGCCGTGAATTGAAAAATAGAGTCATCATCAACTAAAGCAACGATGGGCATAGGGGAAGTTACTTACCAAATTTAACAGTAAAAGTCGTTCCATTGTTTTCTTCGCTGAAAATATTAATCTCTCCCCCCAGCGCTTCAATTTGGTTTTTAATCATAAAAAGGCCGATTCCACGGCTTTCTGGATGATTGTGAAATGTTTTGCGCAGCTTAAAAATATGATGTCCGTATTTCTTAAGATTGATACCGAGCCCGTTATCGCGAATGGTCATTTGAATTCCACCTTCTGTTTCGGCAGTCAATAAATGGATTTCCGGAGTTTTATCCGGGTGACGATACTTGAGTGCGTTACTCAGTAAATTGATGAGGATACTTTCCAGATAAATATTTGGATAGTGAATTTGAGGAGCGGATGAAAAATCAGAAATGATAACTGCTTGCGTGTTGGTAATTAACACGCTGAGTTGCTGTTTCACACTTTCCAGCGAATCGCTAAACTTAATCCATTGGCGCTCGATGTCTTTATTTTGTTTGATTTTCAATACTTCGTTGAGTTCGTGCAAATGGCTCAACATCTTACTGCTCGATTCACGCAGCATTTTGATAAAACTTTTCTTTTCGGCTTCGTCATCACTTTTTTCATAGAAATCTAGTAGTGACAGTACATTGCTTACAGGCGATCGCAGGTTATGCGATACAATCTGGGTGAATTCTTCCAGTTGCTCATTTTTGGTTTTAAGGGTTTCTGCGATTACTGTCAGCTTTGAGTTCTGTTCCAATATTTTCTCCTCGTGTAGTTTGCGCTCGGTAATTTCACGACTCGCCAAGACAATGGTATCGACAGAACCGTCCTCGCGAACAATCGGGTTTCCATTCGTTTCCAGCCAGATGTAACCGCCATTGGCTTTTTGATAACGCAGTTCGGCTTTTACCGCCTTCCGCTCTACCACCAGTTGATTGAATTTTCCAATTGCGCCTTCCAAATCTTCTGCGTGCACCAATGTGAAAATAGAAGTGCCAACATGCTCTAAATAGTTATCGCCCAAAATCTGTTTAGTGGATGGGCTTAAATAAATGATCTTGCCTTGCGTATCCACCAGATTGATGAATTCTAGCATGTTGTCGGTAAGCGTGCGGTACAGTTGCTCGCTTTTTAGAAGGGAGGCCTCAGCTCTTTTTTGTTCGGTGATATCGCGGAAACTCCATACGCGCCCAACAACTTCGCCAGCCAGAACCTGCGGCTTTGAATAGCGATGTAAAATGCGCCCGTTGGTAAGCTCCATAAAGTCGTTGCTCTCGGCATGGGGTGTGGCATACAGCTCGCGAACGCGAGCCAGAAATTTTTCAGGTTCAAGAATTTTGGTGATTGCTCTACTCAACAAGACTTCGTCCGGTTGGTCATAGGCTTCTTCTTCCGAGAAGCCAAATATGTCAAGAAACCGATGATTGTAAATACTGATTTTCCCATCCGTATTCACCACCAGCAAACCATCTGCAGTAGAATTAACAGCTGCTTGCAGGAGAGAGAACGCCTGCGAAGCTTCAGATTTATTGGGTTCGTCCGTTTGGAGAGGAAGGTTCATGCACTACATTGATACAAGTAAATTTACAATTATAATATTCTCGAAAAATTGTACTTTACACAAAATATTACCTAACCCCAAAATCGTATGTTGAAAGAATTTAAAGCATTTGCCATGCGAGGCAATGTAGTTGACCTGGCAGTAGGTGTGATTATCGGTGGTGCCTTTGGAAAAATCGTGGGCTCACTGATTGACGATGTGATTACACCGCTTTTATTGAAACCCGCTCTGGATGCGGCCAAATTATCGCATCTAAATGATTTGAAAGCATTTGGTACTGTGAAGTACGGAGTTTTTTTATCGTCAGTTATTAACTTTGTTATCGTTGCTTTCATTCTCTTTTTGATCATCAAAGGCATGAATGCCGCTCAAAAGAAAGAAGAAGCAAAACCAGCCGCTCCGGCACCTACACCGGATGACATAAAACTGCTAACTGAAATCAGGGATTTACTGAAGAAATAGATATTCAAGAAAAAGGAACGAGTCACTACTCATTCCTTTTTCTTTATTTTTTGAAACGATCAGAAACGATCAACTCTTTGCTTCCGGCTGTATACTTGTAAAAGCCGTTTCCACTTTTCACTCCTTTGTGCCCGGCTTGCACCATATTAACCAGCAATGGGCAAGGTGCATATTTCGGGTTTCCAAATCCATCATGCAGCACGCGCAAAATGGATAAGCACACATCCAATCCGATAAAGTCAGCCAGTTGGAGCGGACCCATCGGATGAGCCATACCTAATTTCATCACCGTATCAATTTCTTCCACTCCGGCTACGCCTTCATATAAAGAATAAATCGCTTCATTAATCATCGGCATCAAAATGCGATTGGCGACAAAGCCGGGGTAGTCGTTTACTTCTACCGGAATTTTGCCCAGCTTTTTTGAGAGCTCCATGATCACCTGGGTGGTTTCGTTGCTCGTATTATAGCCGCGAATGATTTCCACCAATTTCATAATCGGCACCGGATTCATAAAGTGCATACCGATTACATGGCTGGGGCTTTTAGTAACCGAAGCAATTTTCGTAATCGAGATGGAGGATGTGTTTGATGCCAGAATAGTTCCTGGCTTTGTATTTTCGTCCAGATCTTTAAATATTTTCAATTTTAGGTCCAGATTTTCTGTGGCGGCTTCTACCACCAAATCCACATCCAGCAAACCCTCTTTCATGAAAGTGGTGGTGGTTAGGTTCGCCAAAGTTTGACTTTTGTTTTCAGCAGTGATGGTTCCTTTTTCTACCTGACGTGATAGATTCTTATCAATAGTAGCCAAGGCTTTTTTCAAGGCTTCTTCTGAGATGTCAATGATCGAAACCTTAAAACCATTTTGTGCAAACACATGCGCAATGCCGTTGCCCATAGTGCCAGAACCGATGACTGCTACTTTATTCATAGTGAAGTATTTTTTAACGTAAAGATAAATGTTCAGTAATTGCAGGAAAACGATGGGTTAACTTTTCAGTCTACTCAATCAACACTTCCTTCGCAAACCCCATGGCATTAAATCGCAGCGACAACTTTTTTGGGAGTGTATCCTGTTCACATTTTATTCCGGCTGTAAGGTAGTAGTAGAAAAACTTTTGATTGCGCTTGTACAATTCATTCTCATCGGGCCTGCCCAATAGTTTTACAATATCATCTTGCGATAAGCCTTTGAGTTTTTCCAACTGGGCACTGAGTGATTCCAACATTTTCTCCCGCTCATGCCTGCAGGCAAATTTGTCGTTCTTCCATTTTTCCAGATCCAGATTGTCTAATTGCGGTAGCGGTTTTCCGCAACTCACCAGAATAAGTGCTAAAACCGTTAAATGAACTATGCGATACTTCAAAGTATTTACGTTTAATTTGCAGGCTCAAATGTAATTACATGGCGCTAAAAGTATTCAAGGCGATTTGGTTTCTTTCGTTATTAATTTTTTTGGGTGTTTTTATGTACAATTATGCCGGTTTGCCCGAAGTGGTCAATCTGGTAGATTCTATCGAATCCCCACTTTCGCTTTCGCGTGAAGCGCTGTTTTACAGTATATTAGCCGTAGCGGCCATTCTCAATGTATTCGTATTTGTAATCAGTAAATTGTATTCATCTAATCCGGACTTCCGATGCTGGTTTTATGGCTTAATCACTACACTTAATATATTCCTTATCATCGGAGTAAATTTTGTTACTCTATTCAATAGTGCCGAAAAATTTGATTACTCACGCATCGGAAACATCATTTATGGCAGCCTGCTACTGGTAATATTGTGGCTAGTGGCATGGCCAATCTTTGCATTGGTAAAAAAAATATCCGCTAAACAGGCGGTTTGAATTGACCGCAGTTAGATTTTGACAATCAATCGATTATTGTTCAATGTGGTTGACAAGCAACAAGTTGACCAATAATTTGTTTATTGATTTGTCCTCAAAAATTATTTTCTTCGAACCTGCAGTGAAGAGATTTTTTTAACTATTGATTCTGACTCAATAATTTTTTCATCTTTGCGCGATTAAATCTTTTAAGTTCTAGCTATGGCGAAAGATCCAAGAGAATACGATGAATCCAGTATTAAATCACTCGATTGGCGTGAGCATATTCGTTTGCGCCCGGGCATGTACATCGGTAAGTTGGGCGATGGCTCAGCAAAAGATGATGGTATTTATGTGCTCGTAAAAGAAGTGATCGACAACTGTATTGACGAACATATGATGGGATACGGCAAGGTGATCGATGTGCAGATCACTGACCAACGTGTGGTGGTTCGTGATTACGGTCGGGGAATTCCATTAGGAAAAGTAGTAGACGTAGTTTCTAAAATTAATACCGGTGCCAAGTACGATTCAGGCGCATTTCAAAAATCCGTGGGTTTGAATGGCGTGGGTACCAAAGCGGTAAACGCACTTTCTAACTTTTTCAAAGTACAAGCTTTCCGCGAAGGCCAAACCAAGTTAGCCGAATTTAAAAAAGGTGTTTTGGTAGCCGATCCTAAAGTCACCAAATCCGATGAGAAAAACGGAACGCTGGTAGAGTTTGAGCCCGATAACCAAATGTTTAAGAATTATCATTTCATCCCTGAATATTTGGATGACTTGATGTGGAACTATGCATTCTTAAATGCGGGGCTTACCATCAACTACAACGGACAGAAATTTTTCTCGAAAGACGGATTACTTGATTTGCTGAAACAAAAGTCCGATCCCGATGAAATTCGTTACCCAATCATTCATTTCAAAGGTGATGACATTGAAGTGGCGCTAACACACGGCAATCAATACGGAGAAGAATATTATTCTTACGTAAACGGACAAAACACCACACAAGGTGGTACACACTTAGCTGCTTTCCGCGAAGGCGTAGTACGTGGTGTTCGTGATTTTTATAAGAAAGATTTTGATGCAGCCGACATTCGTGCGAGCATCATTGGGGCAATTGCTGTACGTGTGCAAGAGCCTGTGTTCGAATCACAGACTAAAACCAAGTTAGGTTCGATCAACATGGCTCCGGAAGGAGGCCAAAGTGTGAAAAACTTTGTGGGCGATTTCGTAGCCAAAGAGCTGGAAATTTACTTGCATAAAAATCCGAAAGTAGCCGAAGAGATGCTCAAGCGCATCATGCAATCAGAGCGCGAGCGCAAAGAAATTGCCGGCATTAAAAAACTCGCCAACGAACGTGCGAAGAAGGCCAACTTGCACAACAAAAAACTACGCGACTGTCGTTTTCATTTTGATGACGAAAAAGGAGAGAAGGGAAGTGAGTCGGTGATTTTTATTACCGAGGGTGATTCAGCAAGCGGTTCTATCACCAAATCACGCAATGTAGAATTGCAAGCCGTTTTCAGTTTGCGTGGTAAGCCACTCAACTGTTATGGACTCACCAAGAAAGTCGTTTATGAAAACGAAGAATTCAATCTGCTCCAGCACGCTTTAAATATTGAAGATGGAATGGACGGATTACGATATAACAAAGTGATTATTGCAACCGATGCGGATGTGGACGGAATGCACATTCGCTTGTTGCTGATGACTTTCTTCCTTCAGTTTTTCCCGGATTTGGTAAAAGCCAACCACGTGTATGTGTTGGAGACGCCATTGTTCCGCGTGCGAAACAAAAAGGAAACCATTTACTGCTACAGCGAAGAGGAAAAACAAGCAGCAGTAGCCAAGTTAGGCAGCAAGCCGGAGATCACACGATTCAAAGGTTTGGGTGAAATTTCACCGGATGAATTTGGAAAATTTATTGGTGAAGATATTCGCTTGCAGCCGGTTCTCTTATCCAAAGAAGGACACCTGGCGAAGTTGCTCGAATTCTACATGGGTAAAAACACACCCGATCGTCAGGAGTTTATCATCGAGAACCTGCGCATTGAATTAGATAAAGTAGAGGCGAAAGAAGAAATTATTGTGGAGGCTGGCGAGTAGCCTTATTAATTTTTGAAGGATTAAGCTAAGAAGTAATGGCTAAGAAACAAATTCCCAACGAATCAACAGACAAAGACGGAAATGTACACTCCATCGCTATTGATGGCATGTACGAAAACTGGTTTTTGGATTATGCATCGTACGTAATTCTGGAACGTGCCGTGCCACGCATTGAAGATGGCTTGAAACCTGTGCAGCGAAGAATTGCACACGCCATCAAAGAAATGGATGACGGGCGCTTTAACAAAGTTGCTAACGTAATCGGTAGCACGATGCAATACCATCCGCATGGCGATGCCGCTATCGGTGAAGCGATCGTGAACATCGGTCAAAAAGATTTGCTCCTCGATACACAAGGAAACTGGGGTGATGTACGCACAGGAGATAGTGCAGCTGCTCCTCGTTACATCGAAGCACGACTTTCCAAATTTGCGTTGGATGTAGTCTATAATCCACAAACTACCGAATGGCAACTATCATACGATGGTAGAAAAAAGGAGCCGGTAACATTGCCGGTGAAATTTCCTTTGTTGCTGGCACAAGGCGTAGAAGGTATCGCGGTAGGTTTGTCTACCAAAATTTTGCCCCACAACTTTTGCGAGTTGATCAAAGCATCCATTGATATTCTGAAAGGAAAAAATCCAAAGATTTACCCAGACTTTCCTACGGGAGGCATTGGAGATTTTTCCGAATACGATCAGGGTTTCCGAGGCGGCAAAATAAAAGTGCGCGCCAAAATCGAAATTGAAGATAAGAAGACATTGATCATTCGTGAGATTCCTTTCGGAACCACCACCGCTTCTTTGATGGATTCTATTGTGAAAGCCAGCGAGAAAGGTAAGATCAAAGTAAAGCAAGTGGTTGATAACACCGCCAAAGATGTCGAGATAACTGTCAGCTTGCAATCCGGTATCTCTCCGGAGATCGCCATTGATGCGTTGTATGCCTTTACGGACTGCGAAGTTTCCATTTCTCCCAATGCCTGCGTGATTGTAGCCGATAAACCTCAGTTCATGAAAGTGAATGAGATTTTGAAGTACAACACCGAGCAAACAGTAAAACTTCTTAAACAAGAACTCGAAATCAAAAAGGCCGAGTTGATGGAGAAAATTTTATTCTCCTCACTCGAAAAAATATTCATCGAAAAACGAATCTATCGTAACATTGAAGATGTAGAAACCTTTGAAGAGGTAATCACTACAGTAGACAAAGGTCTTCGCCCATACAAAAAACAATTCTATCGCGAAATCACCCGCGATGATATTCTTCGCTTGCTCGAAATTCGCATCAAGCGTATTTCTAAATACGACTCGTTCAAAGCCGATGAGTTGATGCGCGATTTGGAGAAGGAGTTAAAAGAAACCTTGCATCACCTTAGGCACCTTACTGATTTCGCTATTGCCTATTATCAAAACCTGTTAGATAAATACGGCAAAGGCCGCGAGCGCAAAACCGAAATCAAGAGCTTCCAATCGGTGGCAGCCACAGAAGTTATTGCCAACAACCAAAAGTTGTATGTCAACCGCGAAGACGGCTTTATTGGTTGGGGCTTGAAGAAAGACGAATTCATTGCCGACTGTTCTGAATTGGATGACGTGATCGTCATCCGCAGAGACGGAAAAGCTAAAGTGAGTCGTATCAACGAAAAGGTGTTCATGGGCAAAGATATTTTGCATGTGGGTATTTGGCGCAAAGGCGATGATCGTATGATCTACAACCTGATTTATACCGATGGCAAAGGCGGCATCACCTATGCAAAACGTTTTGCCA
>JBGAUU010000138.1:0-10128 GCA_044228465.1 Cyclobacteriaceae bacterium | reverse complement strand
CTTCGTTGTACAAAACTCCCACCGTAAGCATCACCACTTCTTCAAATTCACCTAGTTGATACTTCTTCATAAAGAAATTAATTCCTATTTGTAGTAATAATAATTGTGCCAAAAACAAAAACGCGCGAATTGCGCGTTTTTGAGGCTTACATTAAAGTTGCGATGTTCGATGGTGAACAGTGCGTTCACTTGGATGCGCTCATTTTCTAATGGGCAAAATCAAAATTAAGGGAGCGTCTTTCACTCGGCTTTCAAACTATTTACCGGGTTAGCCATTGCAGCTTTAATTGATTGAAACGAAATGGTGAGCAATGCAATCGCAATAGCGAATACACCTGCCAGCACAAATACCCCGATTGAAACATTGATATGGTACGCGAAACTTTGCAGCCAACGATCCATCGCGAAATAGCCAATAGGTGCGGCAAGGACTATCGCAAAGACAACCAACTTCAAAAAATCTTTAGACAGCAGCATCACCACTTGGGCCACGCTTGCTCCCAACGCTTTTCGAATTCCTATTTCTTTTAAGCGCTGCTCTGCTGTAAAGTTGGCTAAGCCGAACAAGCCGAGCGAAGCAATGATAATCGCAATCAAAGTAAAGTAGCGTATCAATGCCATAGTTCGTTCTTCGCGTTCATAATTTTTTTGGAAATCGCCATCTAAAAAAGAATAAACGAACGGAGAATCGGCATTGATTTTATGCCAAGTTGTTTCGATGCTTCTCATCAACTCGGTATAATTGCTTGTATTCGCATGCAGAACGAGATAGTAAGTAGAACCTGCAAAATTCGGAGAAACGGTGAGCGCCATTGGTTTGATTTCCTGATGGAGGCTTTGGAAATGAAAATCTTTCATCACGCCAATAATTCGCATGGTGTACTTTTTCTCCATCCAATCATAATAAATGTTTTTACCTACGGCTGTCTCATTTGTATAGCCTAATTTTTTAACAGCTGATTCATTTAGGATCATAGAGAGCGAATCATTTCGAGTTGGTTTCAGAAAATCGCGTCCGTTGATCAATTCAATGCCTAGCGTTTGCAAATAATCGCCACCTGTGTGAGTAAGCATCACATCCACCGATTCATTTACTGACTTGCCTTCTGCATAAAATAGCATGTCACTGATATTTTCAATTCCCGGATAAGCCGTAGCTTGCGTAGCTGAAACAAGCTGGCTTTGCATGAGAAGCTCGTTCTTTAACGATTCCGCTTTTTGAACGGATTCGTTTGTTTGTAATGGCAAAACAATCTGCTGGTTTTTATTAAAGCCCAAATTTTTTGTCTTTAAAAAATCCATCTGATTGCTGATCACTAATGCACCTAGAATAAGGACGATGGAAATGGTGAATTGAAAAACAACAAGCCCTTTACGGATGGCTGCCGCTGAAAAGGTGTTGATTAATTTTCCTTTTAATACAGTAACCGGCTTGAAAGAAGAGAGGTAGAATGCCGGATAAATTCCTGCCACTATTCCTGTGATGAATGTGAGAAGCCCCAACCAGAAATAAACATTCGGCAATTGTACAAGCGAAAGTTGCTTGTTCACTAACTGATTGAAAAGCGGAATAAACAATTGAATGAGCAACAGCGAAAAGAAAAATGCAATCGCACACGTGAGCAATGACTCCATCAAAAACTGACTGATCAATGCTTGCTTCATGGCGCCCACCACTTTGCGCATGCCTACTTCTTTTGCTCTGCGCTCACTCTTTGCCGTACTTAAATTCATGAAGTTGATGCAGGCGATTAATAATAAAAATCCGGCAATGGATGCAAAGATGTAGAGGTATTTCACATCACCATTGGCAGCTACTTCATAATCAAAATGCGAATGCAGGTAGATAGAAGGCATGGGCTGAATAAACAAGTTTTTACTAAAACCGGCAGCCTTCAAATCACTACCTCCATTGCGATCGAGGAAAGCAGGCAACTTGCTTTCAAAATCCGTTGCGCTGGTTCCTGACTTCAATTTCACATACGTGTAGAAAATATTGTTTGTCGCCCAATTGGTTTGATTTTTTACCCAGCCACCAATATCACTATTGTTCATGGTGAGGAAAAAGTTAGCCGGAATGTGTGATTTGTTTTCTTCTGTGAATACTCCTTTCACGTTGTAATTAAAATCTCCGAAAGGAAGTGAAACACGCAGTGTTTTATCCAAGGGATCTTCATTTCCAAAAAATTTATTAGCCAGCGATTCGGATAAGATGATGGAATTGGGTTGGTCTAACGCGGTGTGCGCATTTCCATATTTAAATGAATAAGTAAATAGCTGGAAAAAGGTGGAGTCAACATAGTAGCCATTGATTTCAAAAAATTGCTTGTTGCTCTTTTCTTCTTTCAGCAACATTTGATCGGCACCCGGAAAGCGAAGCACACGGGTAGATTGTTCTACTTCTGGAAAGTCTCGTTTCAATCCCTCTGCAATGGGCGCTGCGGCTGCTACAAACCGAAGGTCTTTTATCTGCGAAGCTACCCGATAAACACGATCTCCATCCACATGGTGTGTATCGTAACTCATTTCATCCACTACGTAGAGCATAATCAATACACAAGCCGTCATGCCCACGGCCAAACCGGATATATTAATGAATGAATATCCTTTGTGATGTAATAGATTTCTCCAACCTATTTTAAAATAGCTTTGATACATGTCGTATTGATTTAAATATGAAGATTTGGATTTGCGAATGGCAAATGGCCGGATGTAGTGGATTACTTGAAACCAATAATTCCACTTGGCCCGAAACTGAGACTTGGTTTTACTATCGATCTGAAATTTTTCATCCAAATCTCCTTGCACTTCTTCGGCAAGGTCATCGCGCAAAAAGCTGTTCAATAGCCTAGTGGCTAATCTGGGTGGTTTTGTGCCTACACTCATGAATAAACAAAACTCAGTTTGGAAGTAGCAAAGCCCGGAAATTGATCCCATAGCGCCTGTTTGAATTCTTTGGCTGCGGTTAAGGTCTTTTTGCCGTAGGCGGTAATGGTGTAAATGCGCTTGCGTCTGCCACCACGCTCGGCTGTTGCTTTGCCCATCTCCGATTTCAAAAAGCCTTTTTCCTCCAATCGGGTAAGTGTAGAGTGCACCGCACCGATGGAAACAGAGCGCTTCGTTTGCGATTCAAATTCTTCTGCAATCTTAAAGGCATAAGCCTCTTCGCCTAAAATGCCCGTCAACAATAAGATCACTTCTTCAAATTCACCCAGTCGTGTTTCTATCATATACTACTAAATTGTAGAACTAACATACGGAACAGTTGGTTATTTGTTCTACTAGTTAGTAACAAATCCAAAAAATAATTTATCAACTTATGAAAAAAGAGAGGTTAACTTTCAGTAAATGAGAGTATTGGTAAGTTAATCGAATAAACCAAAGCTTATTATCTGTCGATTTCCTCAGGTAGTCGGCAAAAATGATATGAGAGTTTGAACATCAATAAGTAATATCCAAATAAATCCAAAGATGCAATTCGATTGGCATCTATGTTAGATTTCAGCGCATTGAGCTCTGCATTAGAAATTGAGCTCAATTCATCAAAAAATACGATGTATTCTATGTTATTGATTGGGGGAAGATACATTAAATTTGAATATTCCTGATTCCTTACGCTCGTAACTATTGCCTTACTATTTTCAATATTCAAAGACTCGAGCCCCTCTGTAAAGTCAGCTAAAGTAAAAATCTTTGATATAATTACTTGCTTAGGTAGCTTTCTAGATTGTTGATTTGCTTCATCTATATCGCAACTATTTGATAAAACAATTGAATTAAAATAGGCCTTCTCAAAAATCCTTGTCTCAGCATCCCATGTTGGAAATCTTAGATCAAAAACCAAATCTCCTTGAAGAAAATAACTTGGTCCAGAATTTAAATAAAAATCAGTGTAAATTTTTGAATTAGAATTTAATGCAAATTGTTTCAAACCATCTCTGAGCCTTCCCTTACGATGCTCTGTCAGCTCAGCGGGCAATAGTTTTTCAATTGATTCTAAACTAAATGACATTGCTACAATCTGTTGGGAAGGGAAGTGGTCTTTTTCGCAGATTTGTTTAATGCATAATGAATTGCAAGGGTGGCTTTACCAGAAAGAGGTCTTGAGTTTTTAAATATTTCTTTAGCAATATTTATAACTTCAGCTTGTCGGATATCAACTGTAAAGGGTAATGAAAAATAGCCTTTAGAGGGGTTTAGCAATACGGAGCCGTTACCTAATATAGAATACTGTTTGCCCACTGATGAAAGGATAAAATATTTGAATGGGTCTGGAAAAGCATAGTCCTTTTTTGAAACCATTTCAGTAACAGTTATTGCAGGGTTGAATCTAACTTTCTCAATATCCAAATCTAAATCCGTAATTAACATATCGGTTACTTTATTAGTTTCTTAAAGTAATCAGAAGAAATCTTTATAAAAGCATTTCTTGCTGCTTCATGAGCATCTTTGGCTAAACCAGACCACTCTAAGCCTCCATTATTTGTAGCTATACAATTGCATTCTAAAATAACACGCTTTACGACTTCTGGCATCAAAACTGAGTTTAATACGATTTTTAAAGAAAGGTGTTTATTAGGCGCTATAATATAATTGCTTTGAAAGAAGTGGGAATTTTCCTCACCCTCACCAAAATCTTTCATGTTCGGAACATATTTGAAGTAGTCCGACATTGACTTCATTGGTTCTATTTCAAAGTTATTTATGTATATCATTTGGGCACTAACTATTCCCTTTCCTAAACCTAAATTGAAGTAGTCATTGATGTTAGGCTCAATGATTTGAGGCATAAAAACATCCCAGCCAGAATAATGATTCAATGAATGAAAAGAAAGGTAATTATTGCCTATTAGTATAGCATGTCTTTCATCATTTGTCTTAAAAACCATTTGAGTATCTCCATGCTGAATATTTGAATGAGGCTCAGAATCAGTCTTAAATTCAAAATTCAATTGAAAAGGCTTTATTTCTTGTTTCTTTTCAAATCCTCTTGATTTCACTTTATCGAAATAGTGGGCAAAAAAAGTAACATCCCAAGGGTTCTTTATTTGATCAAACCTGAAAGCGCAAACCGCTTCTGTTATTTTGTGGTTTTTAAATTCCATTTTTTGGTTAGGTACAAACTTATAACAATTACTTAGATTTAATTATGTAAGGTTGCTAATTTTGAACTAAAATTAAATTAGATTATGAACTTCCGCATCGAAAAAGACACCATGGGCGAGGTACAAGTACCGGCCGACAAATATTGGGGCGCACAAACGGAGCGCTCGCGCAACAATTTTAAAATCGGCCCCGAGGCCAGCATGCCGAAGGAAATTATTTATGCTTTTGGTTATTTGAAAAAAGCAGCCGCGATGGCTAACCATGAATTAGGCGTTCTGTCAGCTGATAAAAAAGATATGATCGCCAAAGTGTGCGATGAGATTGTGGCCGGTAAACTCGATGATCAATTTCCGCTCGTAATCTGGCAAACAGGCTCGGGCACTCAGAGCAACATGAATGCGAACGAGGTGATCGCTTACCGCGCACACGTGTTAAGTGGCGGCAAACTGACAGATGAGAAAAAAGTGTTGCACCCGAATGACGATGTTAACAAATCGCAATCGAGCAACGATACTTATCCAACGGCTATGCACATCGCGGCCTACAAGCAAGTGGTAGAAATTACCTTGCCGGGATTGCAAAAGCTACGCGACACGCTTCACAAAAAAGCAACTGATTTTAAAGCCATTGTAAAAACCGGTCGCACGCACTTTATGGATGCGACACCCCTTACGCTGGGGCAGGAATTCAGTGGCTACGTACAACAAATTGATAACGGCATTCGCGCCATCAAAAGCTCATTGGAAGCAATTAAAGAATTGGCATTGGGTGGCACGGCCGTTGGCACGGGATTGAATACCCCCAAAGGTTACGATGTGTTGGTAGCGAAAAAGATTGCCGAATTAACCGGCCTTCCATTTGTAACAGCCCCCAACAAGTTTGAAGCTCTGGCAGCACACGATGCGATGGTCGAATTATCCGGAGCGTTGAAGCGTGTGGCAGTATCATTGATGAAAATCGCGAACGATATTCGCATGCTCAGTTCGGGCCCACGCAGCGGCATTGGTGAAATTATTATTCCTGATAACGAACCTGGATCCTCCATTATGCCGGGTAAAGTAAACCCTACTCAACCGGAAGCGATGACGATGGTGTGCGCACAGGTAATGGGCAACGATGTGGCGGTTACGATTGGCGGTTCAAATGGTCACTTCGAATTGAACGTATTCAAACCGGTGATCGCTGCGAATGTATTGCAAAGCGCTCGCTTGATTGGCGATGCATGTGTTTCTTTCAACGATAAGTGTGCCATTGGTATTGAACCTAATCTGCCGATCATCAAGCAACACATGGAAAACTCTTTAATGCTGGTGACTTCATTGAACACCCACATAGGATACGAGAATGCCGCGAAGATTGCCAAGAAAGCGCACAAAGAAAACAAGACACTCCGCGAAGCTGCGGTAGAGTTAGGCTTGCTTACTTCCGCACAGTTTGATGAGTGGGTAAGGCCGGAGAAGATGGTTTGATGAGATTTCAAACAACATATTCCATTTCAAGGTTATTGGTCTTAGTAGTTCTACTTACGGCCAGTAACCTTGCTTTTTCACAGAGCAAATATAAAAATGGGGTGTTTCTGGAACTTGGCGGAGCCTCTGCATTATATTCCATAAACTATGAACGCCAATTTTACAAAGGCTTCACAGGCAGGATTGGTTTGGCTTATATTTCGAATACTGTGACAGTACCCGTTCTTTTTGGAAAAGTCTTTGGCTCTAAAAATCATCATCTTGAAATTAGCGCGGGCGCTACTTATTTGAATTATCGCACACAACATTATGATTATTTGAATGTGCTTTATCGGGAAGAAACAAACAACGGGATAATGCTAACTGCATTTGCCGGATATCGATATCAAAAGCCTGATAAAAGATTTTTTTTTAGAATTGGGTTTACTCCGATCTGGAGGAGATTCTATTCAGAAGACAAATATGACGATGAACCGACCAACTTTATTCCTTGGGGCGGAATGAGTGTAGGGTATCGGTTTTAATACATCCTTTTTCATGACTCTCGAACACGTAGCCATCTGGACGGAACGATTGGAAGCCTTGAAAGATTTCTATGTGAAATTTTTTGGCGGTGTGCCGAACGAAAAATATACCAACAATAAAAAACAGTTTCAAAGTTACTTCCTCACGTTTCAATCGGGCGCTCGGCTGGAGTTGATGCAGATGGTAGGTGTGCCTGCTAATACGAATGATCGGGTCGTTGCCCAACATCAGGGCATCATTCATTTAGCTTTTGGTGTCGACAGCATGGCGGAGGTCGA
Organism: Cyclobacteriaceae bacterium; assembly: GCA_044228465.1. GTDB lineage: Bacteria > Bacteroidota > Bacteroidia > Cytophagales > Cyclobacteriaceae > ELB16-189. The sequence goes on along the minus strand of JBGAUU010000138.1, from coordinate 2,750 downwards.
TGAAAAAGCGAAGGAACTAGCCCATGCCGGTTTCCCAATTCTAAGCGGCCCACGAAAAACAGGCGATGGCTATTATGAATTTGAAACACTCGACCCCGACAATAATCGGTTGGAGGTGACTACACTATTCACAGCTTAGGTTGCCTGAGACCGTTCGTACAATTCTACATTCGGTTATTCATTTATTTCAAAAATAAATCGTAAATCGAACTACCTAAATTTAAACTGATACGAATGAAACCGATCACTACTGTTAAACTCTCGCTCATGATGTTCCTCGAATTTTTTATTTGGGGATCGTGGTTCGTAACGATGGGCACCTATCTGAGTAAAAGTCTCAACGCCTCGGACATTGAAAATGGAGCTGCCTATGGCACGCAGTCGTTGGGCGCTATCATTGCTCCCTTTATCATTGGTTTAATTGCCGATCGCTTCTTTGCTGCACAGCGCATACTTGCCGTTTTACATTTGGTGGGCGCGGGTCTTTTATATATGCTTTCGCAGCAAACCGATTTCTCCAGTTTTTATCCCTTGATTCTCGGCTATATGATTGCCTACATGCCTACGCTGGCATTAGTCAATTCGGTCGCATTCCGTCAGTTGAGCAATCCTGAAAAAGAGTTTGCCCGTCTTCGTGTATGGGGAACGATCGGCTGGATTGTAGCTGGCCTTACCATCGGCTGGTTGGCTTGGGAAAGTCAAAATTTGTTAGCCAACACATTCCTATTAGCTTCCGGGGCTTCGGCTATTTTAGGTGTTCTTAGTTTATTCTTACCACACACACCTCCCGGTGCAGCCGGCAAATCGATTTCGTTTGGCGATATCATCGGGCTCGATGCCTTGAAGTTATTAAAGGACAGCAGCTTTCTCGTTTTCTTTATCTCTTCCGTTTTGATTTGTATTCCGCTCGCATTCTATTACCAAGAAGCGAATAAATTCTTCAATGAAATCAACATGGCCGGAGCGGCTGCAAAAATGTCGTTGGGACAAGTTTCTGAAACGCTGTTCATGGTTTTGATTCCATTCTTCTTCCGCAGATTTGGAATTAAGACAATGTTGTTGATTGGTATGGGTGCGTGGGTAGCTCGCTATTTATTGTTCAGCTTTGGCAATGCCGATTCACTTTCATCTTTCTTATATCTAGGAATTATCCTTCACGGAATTTGTTACGACTTCTTCTTCGTGAGTGGGCAAATCTATACGGAGCAACGTGCCGGAGAAACAGCTAAGTCGGCAGCGCAAGGATTGATTACGTTGGCTACGTATGGCGTGGGTATGCTCATCGGATTTTGGTTGGCCGGACAAATCACCGAATCATATAAACTAGAAGCCGGTGGCCACAACTGGCAACAGATTTGGATTATTCCTGCTGCCATTGCCGGAGGAGTGATGGTGCTTTTTGGATTGTTCTTTAAGGGAAACGCCAAAAATGCATAATGAATTGCCGCACGAATCTGTAAAGACACAACCGATTAACAATTAACAACCAACCAACAACGACTCCATGAACATTGCCATGCTTGGCTCCGGATTTATCGGGCAGCGGATTACAAAGTAGAATTCGCCACAACTGTTTTGGAAGATGCAATCAATCGACCTGATGTAGACATTGTTTGTATCTCTCTGCCCAATCACTTGCACGAAGAGGCGGTAATGCTCTGCTGCAAACACAAAAAAGCAGTGATCACCACCAAGCCATTAGGTCGTAATGCAGAGGAAGCCAAGCGCATGCTGGAAGCTGTAGAGAAAGCGGGCGTCTTCAATGGCTATCTGGAAGACCTGGTGTACACACCCAAGTTTATCAAAGCGCATGAGAGCGTGAAAAACGGAGCGTTGGGCAGAATTCTGTGGGCAAAATCTCGGGAGACACATCCGGGCCCGCACAGCGATTGGTTTTGGGACATTGAACAAGCAGGCGGTGGTTGTATTCTTGATTTAGGATGCCATTGTGTAGAAATAGCGCGAAGCTACATCGGCAAAGACATCAAACCGGTAGAAGTAATGTGCTGGGCAGATACGCAAGTGAAACCCATTGATGCCGAAGATCACGCCATCGGATTGGTGAAATATGAAAATGGTGCCATTGGCCAGTTTGAAGTGAGTTGGACATTCCGTGGAGGGCTCGACTTGCGCGATGAAGTGATGGGCACTGAGGGAACGATTTGGACGAACAGTTTTTTGCGCACCGGCTTTGAAATGTTTACCACCGGCAAAGGTGCCGACTATGTAGCAGAAAAAGCTGAGAGCAATTCGGGTTGGTTGTTTCCGGTAGGAGATGAGTTGAACGAGTTGGGCTACAACCACATGTTCATGGATATGTTCAATGCCCTCGAAAACAAAACACAACCCAAAGAAACATTTTACGATGGCTATGTGGTCAACTCCATTTTAGACGCGGCCTACCGTTCTGCAAAAAGCAAACAGTGGGAACCAGTAAAGCTCGACATCTGGCGCGGACGCGTAGGTGTGAGTAAAGATGCGCACCTGCAATCATACGATGCAGATCATTATCTGGTAAAAGAAGAAATGACGCACTATGGTGCGAAGAAGTTGATATTGAAAAATAAGAAGACAGGGAAGATTGAGGAGAGGCTGATTTAAGAACAAGTTAATTGTTAACCATCTTATCGGAAGAACTAAGGATATTGCATTCATCTGGTTGCGCAATACAAGCTAAAATAACCTCAGGGGTTAATTGAGTATAGTTTTGGAAAACAAGCTGACTAGAATCTCCTACAGCCAATAAATCC
>JBGAUU010000137.1:0-10016 GCA_044228465.1 Cyclobacteriaceae bacterium | reverse complement strand
ATAACCTGCTTTCCCACCACCGCCTTCTGCAAATCAGTTAAAAAGTTTCCTGCTTGTGCCGGAAGAGTGACGCGTGGCTTCATCACTTCAATATGATCTTGTAAACTTTCCAAATGATCCTTTTGCGCTTCGTTCAACACAGCTTTAATTTTGAATAGCGCTCCTTCAAATGCGGATTGTACGGAGCTATCCGTCATGCGCTCCACTAACTTTCCGGCCATCATCATGGCGCTCGCTTCATTTTCGGTAAACATGACCGGGGGCAAATGGTAGCCATCAACAATAAAGTAGCCTGTGCCCGCTTCCGAGCCAATGGGCACACCGGCTTCCATCAGTGCTTTCACATCACGATATACCGTGCGCACGCTGATTTGAAAACGCTCGGCAATTTCTTCAGCTTTTACAATCTTCTTGGATTGCAACTGAACTAAAATAGCGGTAAGTCGATCGATCCGATTCATATCAGATCAAAAGTAAATAATTATAAGACAAACAAGTTGATCTTTACTTAAAAAACACATCGTAACCGAAGCGTAAAATCGTAGCGCACACAACGCACAAAAAGAAAATGCGAATGAATTGATTTCCGCGCAGCAACGCAAAGCGAGTGCCTACAAATCCTCCGGCCATATTGCACACAGCCATCGGTATGGCCAACTCAAACAAAATATTTCCGGTACTGGCAAAGTAAATAATTGAAGCCATGTTCGTAGCCAAATTAACTGTCTTGGCATGCGCGCTGGCGTGCATAAAATCATGGCCGAGTAAACTAATAAACATCAGCACCAGAAAACTACCGGTGCCGGGACCGATGAAGCCATCGTAAAAACCAATCACCAAGCCACCGATTAATCCTCGTGTTAACGCCCAACCAAACGGCAACTCTTTTTCTTCATGTTGTCCGAAATTCTTTTTGGTATATGTGTAAATCGCAACAATGATCAGCGCCACTAAAATGATGGGCTTGAATGTTTGATTGCTGATCGTACTCACCAAATACGAACCAAACATAGCAGCACAAAAGGCAGCACCAGCAATAAATCCCACAAGTTTCCATTGTATGGTAACACGCTTGGCATATTGATATAATGAAACGGAAGTGCCAAGAAATGAAGGCAGCTTTGTAGTGCCCAATAAAGTGGCCACCGAATAATTCGGAAACGTCATGAACAAAACGGGTGTTTGCACTAACCCTCCGCCACCAACAATAGCATCAATAAATCCGGCCGCAAAAGCAGCGATACAAACAATTAAAATACCAATCGACACGATAAAAAAATTAGTGGTCGCAAGGTACTATTTTATATGATGTTTGACTTCTTTCGTTAGCAACGAACACGCATAAATGCTCTGTCCATTTTTCACTGTTGCTGATTCCGATTCAGGTAAAACAGATTTAATATATTCCAGCAGTACTTCTGCTTGACTAACCGTGACACGTAAATGACCCGCATTCGGAATTTTATCGCCTGTCAGGTATGCCTCACTATTGTAGGGATTAGAAAACGCATCAGCGGGCATCGGGCATGTGATGTACGAAACTCCTTCTTTTTCATTCTTTACGAAAATATGATCGTGTCCTTGAAAAAAGGCAGTAACATTATTTTTTACCATCAGTTGATGAATTGGAAGCCCCCAACCTTTACGTTTATCATCAAATTGATACAACCCGCTTCGACTTTTGCCACCCCACTCATATTTATCCGTCCACTCTACCCCACCCCGGCAAGATCCTAACACATGATGACCAAATACAAATTTGTTTGTCGCATCGGATTGTTCTAGTGTTACCTTTAACCAATTGTATTGCTCTTTTCCTAACGAAAAATCCCACTCATTATCTAAAATGCGGCCATCGTCATTCGAAGAACCTGCTGAATACCAATACACATCTAAAACAACAAACAATGAATTACCCCAGCTAAAGGAGTAATAATTGTGACGATTATTATTAACAGCAGGCGGAACCGGCAAAAAGGTAGTGCGTGCCTTAAACGACCATGCCGCTAAACTATTTTCTGTTCCATCACTATTACCGGGCGTTTCCATCTCATGATTACCTTGCACAAAGAAGAAAGGAACCGAGTGACAAAGCTCACCTAAAAATTCCCGTTGTCGAACATAAAGTGCAGCAATGGATTCATCTGAAGGGTTTTTAACTTTTGATGCTCGAAAATCATCCCCCAACGAAATATGAAAATCAGGTTGCTGGCTTTTGATGTTTTGAATAGTGCGTGCGTACAAATCAACATTGCAGTGTCGCGGAGTGCCTAGATGTGAATCGGCTGAAATGGTAAAAGTAAAATCACTCGATGCTGACCGCTGTGTAAAAAAAGTGTGAATGGTGGTGTCTGAAAATGTGGTATTGCCAATAATGATTTGATAAAAATATTGCGAACTTGGCTTTAAGTTTGTCAGTGTTACTTCTGTTGGATGAATGCCATCTGAAGAATAGGGTTTCGTTTTCTGATTCAGATTATTTCGCTCTTGGCCATATCGAACATAAAATAAAACCGTTGTCTTTGTCAAAACACTCAAAGCAATGGAGTCTTTCGTTGGCCTTCCTAAGATTACATTATATTGAACGACATCTTCTGTAACCAACCGCGTAATCCAATGAAAAGAAGACAAAAGTAAACCACTTGCTATGGCAGCAATACGCTGGAAGAAAAATCTTCTTGAATGATTCATACCATCCAAGTTAATCAATGGAATTTAAAAATGAGTACCTCTATTCATTTTCTTTCATCAGAGTACGGATATCCTCAATAATGCGATCCATTTCAAACTTTATGGTGCCGTTGTAGACTCCGCGAATTCTTCGGTGCTTATCTATCAGAATAAAGTTTTCCGTATGCAAAAAATCGCGTTGATTGCCATAGAAGCCAATGGAGTCTCCGGCAAAATAGTGTCGCTTGGCCAAACTATAAATGGAATCGCGGTTCCCGGTGAGTAAATGCCACTTAGAAGACTGGATTCCTTTTCGTTCAGCGTATTTTTTCAAAACCGAGACACTGTCCACCATGGGCAGCACCGAGTGCGAAAGCAAAACCACCTCTTCATTATTTTCAAATTCCTTTTGCAAAATTTTCATATTGTCAGTCATGACCGGGCAAATGCTGACACAACTCGTAAACATAAAATTGGCGACATAGATTTTGCCTTCCACCATTTTCTCTGTTACAACTTGTCCAACTTGATCGGTAAAGGAAAAAGCTGGAATGGTGTGAATGGAATCATACGCGGCTGATGAAGACTCGATCCAGCGGGGCGTAAATTCCGGATCATTATAAAACGGTAGTGAATCCTCCTTGTTGGTTTGACATGCTACGAGAAGCAAAACGATAATGAAACTATTTTTTATTAATCGAATCATTCGGATTGAGACAAAGTTTAACACCAATCGAACCATATTTTTTTCCATTGCGCACGACATAATTGGCGCGCAACCTTCCATCGGCCCACCACATTTTTTGAACGCCTTCTTCCTGGCCATTTTTATAATGAAATTCTTTTGCCAACTGTCCGGTGTTGTACCATTCTTTCAATTCACCGGTATAGGCATCATCACTCACTTCAAAAACAAATTTTGGTTTACCATCTTCCCACCAAGCCTGATGTATTCCTTCTTTTTTCCCCTGAACATATAAGCGCTTTTCAGCTAGCTGACCATTGTCATACCACTTGCGTGTGATGCCCTCTTGCACTCCATCAAAAAATGAAATCACCAAAGCCGTATCACCAGTTGGGTATAATTGAAAAAGATGTCCTGAAAATTTTTTACTGTTATAGAATAGTGTATCCTGATGTTGAGTCAATTTGTTCTCGGTTGCATCCACCCATTGTGCCGGAATGTGACGCGTACTGATTGTTGCTTTCACTTCTTTTTTTGAAGAACAAGCAAACAAACCACACAACATCAGAATCACTAAGCAATTTCTCATGTTATTGAGAAACCGTTCCGGCTGTTCCGTAAAATCCGGAGCCATTTAAGTAAGGCGCGTCAGCTGTGATGTGATAATGATAAATACCACTCGGAAATTCGGTAGTTACTCCGGTGTGGCCGTGATAGGTATCCAAATCAGAAGTTACTAAAGTCTTTCCATTTTCTTCGGGACCATATACCGGGAACCCGTCCAATAAAAATCCAAGCAAGGCAGACTTCGATGCTTTGACAGTGGTAAGATATTTCGGTTCTACATGATAATGATATTGCCCAGAGTTTTGCGGATGTCCCCACCACTGATCAAACCCGGCAATTTCATTCGATACAGGTGAACCACCGGCAGCATATTGGTTGAAAAATGGAATACCATTAATTGAAACACCAATCGGCCCCATGGGTGTGGCTGCATGTGATGAAGCAACTTTTGGATTCAGAGGAATTTTAAAAGTCAATGTCTGCGATGAAATACTATTCGGATTTTTGGAGAATGTATATCCGGCATAGGTAGTGCCGCTAAAATTTGCATAGAGTGCATTGTTAGTAGCATAATAAACGCTGGTATGATCGGGAAGTGCGTTGGTTTTGATGGTGATGTATGTTCCATCGGATGTGACACTGGTGGCACCATAAATTTTTTTGTACACATCGGGCACTGTGGTAGAAGTAGTTGATGCGGCCGGAGCAGGATCGCTGTTGCTGCAGTTTATAAGTGATAGGGACGCAAACAAATAAATCGTGGCCATACATGTTTTTCTGTTTCTCATATTTCCAATGGTTAATTTCAAATTTTAATGCTTTGATGTTTATACGATTTTTTTTTCTAATCCTTCGTTCGTACCCCTGATTTACCTTAATGTGGTCTATGCTGGGGACCTGGCTTCGCATTGAAAAAATGGGCTAGCTGTCCAGTCAAATCATTAAAATTATTCAATTGCTCCGGCTTGCATAGCGCTTTGATATCTTTGAAATGATTATAATGGGTCGTTTCAATTTGCATTTGCAATGATCCAAGTGTGTTAATCAACGAATCTTTTACGGCACTATTTTCAATGGCGAGTGATTGATAGAGTGAACTCTTTGTGTCTTGTATGCGATCATTCAATTCACGAATAGATTGCCGATGCTGAGCAATCAGTTTTTCATAGTCAGCAACTTGTTGTTGATCGAAGTGAAGACTCTCTACAATCTGATTTTTTGGCTCCATTCTTCCGAAAGTGGGCGGGCCACCAGGCTGGTGCGGTGGTTTCGTGAAAAAGAAAAAGGCCACCGTACACACATTGATGAGCAGCAAGCCAATCACTGCTATCGTCAATAATTTTTCTTTACTCATTGTAAAAATCATTTTGGTTCGATAAATCCATGGTACTCACTATTTCCTGAATTTGCGATTTATCTGTGTTAGAATAACGTAATAATAAAATCGAAACATTCAACGCTGCTATCAGCAACAAACCGCTGCCAAAAGCTAATTTCCAAGCAGTTGAAGCAGGCATCAGCTCCGCTGAATCCAGTCGCTGCCGGATCCGCGTAAGCATAAAAGGAGGTGCATCTACCTTCTGTATTTTCTTTAGCAAGTCTAGCTTTTGATCGATGTTCATAGCTTGATTGATTAGTGATACGATGTTTTATTTAGAATCCTTCGCGGTCTTTCAGTTTTTTTTTCAATGGTCTGTTTGGCGCGCTGCAAAAGGGATTCGATTGCTTTCACATTCATTTGCATGATCTCCGCTACTTCTTTTTGCGGGCGGTCTTCGATTTTAGTTAAAATGATAGCCGTCTTTTGGTTATCGGGCAAAGCATAGATGATAGATAACAATTCGTTCAGGCTTTCGCTGTCTTCCATCGCTACGCCCGGATGTTTCACTTCGGCCATTTCGTGCAATGGTTCATTTGAATCGGCATGAAAAAGAGAAGTCATAAATCCGAATCGCTTCTTGGTTCTTTTAGCCTTTAAAAAATCCAATGATTGGTTGATGGCAATTCGGTAAATCCAGGTTTTAAATGATGCCGCTTCCGGATTGTATTGATCGAGGTGATGATAAACTTTCACAAAAACCTCTTGGGCTACATCTTGGGCGTCTTCCCGATTCAACACATAATGCAGGCACACATTGAACACCAGATTTTTGTATTCCTGATAGATGGATTCAAATGCTGATTCGCTTGCCATTTTATATACTGGTGCGTGAATCTAAGATTAATTAACAAAACAATTCTATTGTGTTAACACAACTGTGTACCGAATTGCACAAATTCCCAGATTAACTATGATCGACAAAATCGTATTTTTACATTTATGCTAGCACGCTTACCAATAACTCCATTCGGCAACATTAATTGTTTTGTTCGAATCAGTTTCAAATCGCTCGCTAAAGCTTTCTCGTCCTTTCTTCTCCTTGTTCAATTGTTTTTTCTCTACTCCTGCAAAGAGGAAGCTCCGGTTGCAGCTACCCGAACTTATCGAATGGGTTTTCAAAACTCCGCACCTCGCTACGATGACTTTAATTTAGTGTTACAAACAATAGCGCTCTGGAGCACAAGAGCTGATGCTGCCATGATCACTACCGAAGTGCCGTGGGATAGTTTGTTGGCCGGTAAAACTCCGCAGCAGTATGTGAAAAATAATTATGTGGGGTTGGTGGAATACTACCGCAGCAAAAAATTTAAACTGTGGGTGTACATCGATCCACAAAATGGCTTGAACCGAACTTCGGATGCTAATGCCCTTGTAGCCGTTGGCAAAAGCATCGCACAACCGGAGATGCAAAAATTATATCGCAGGTTTGTAGTGGTGATGGATAGTATGCTGCATCCCGATCATCTAGGATTAGCACTCGAAACCAATTTGATTCGCATAGCTGCATCTTCCTCTATATATAATGGTGTAAAAAAAGCTGCGAATGACGCGGTCGTTGATGTGCGCGCGATCGACCCGACTGTAAAATTAAGTGTGAGTGTGCAAGCCGATGTGGCCTGGGGAAAACTGCTGGGCAACGGAACGTATGTGGGCATTCAACAAGATTTCGTTGACTTTCCATTTATAGAAGAGTTGGGCATTTCTTCTTATCCTTATTTCGACTTTTCAAATCCAGATGAAATTCCAATCAATTATTATTCGCGGTTAGTGGAAGGAAAGTCGATGAACTTGATGATCACCGAAGGTGGTTGGACTTCTGCTTCATTTGAAGGGCCTAATCAAAAAACCATTCAAGGCAGCGTGGAAGCACAGCAAAAATACATTACGCGTCAAAGTCAATTATTAAATGCCGCACCGAGCATTGCCTATTTTCAATTGCCATTCACAGACATTGACCTTTCGAAAGTTCCACCCAACGTAGATCCTTCTATCAGTTATTTCGCTTATCTCGGTCTGGTGGATATTAACCTAAAACCGAAGTTATCGCTGACTACGTGGGACAACATCTTTCAGCGTAAGCTGGTAGAAAAATAAAACGCCCGACTGCTCAGCAATCAGGCGTTTTACTATTTCATTTAATTTATTTAGAACTTATAAATCACCGCCATACCAATCGTAGACTGTGTGTTCTTCGTAAAATTTCCGTCTGAATCTTGAAATTGCTGCGGTTCATTTCCACCCGAGCCAGACATCTTTTGGAAATCATCAAAGCGGAATTCCGGCTTCAGCGTAAGCTTTCCATCGGCTAGTGCAAAATTGCCGGTGAGTGTATATGTTCTCACATCGGTTCCCTTACCGTTGGTCAACAAACCACGCGCTCCGGAAGCGTTATCAAAGTATTCGATGCGAGTACCCAATGAGAAGATATCAGTGAACTTGTACGACACATACAAGTTTGCACCTGACCAGTGTTTCGTTTCAGGAAAATAAGTGCCTCCTTGAAATTCTCCACTTACTGATCCTTGCATGGCCCAAATAGCTAATAATAAACGATCGGTTGCCTGATACGTAGCCACTAAATCCAGAACACCAAAATAAGAAGTGGTATCCTTTCCAGTAGCACGTGCATTGCCTTCGTTTCCTTGTATCGTGTTCAAATAAACGGTCAACCCTTTGGCAGGTGTAACCATCAACTGACCGATAAAACTTTTCCCACGGTTATTGTCATTGATGTTATCCGTTCCATTCACCACGCCACCCATCAGCGTAACTTTGTCGCTGAAGGCATACGATGCTTTTAAACCTAAATGATAGAAAGGGATCCCTGCATTGAAAGTGTTGTTGATGGAGTAATGAAAGTTGAGCGGAGCATCGATCATTTCATAGCCGATGTGTGTTCCGAACTGCCCCATCGTGAGCGTTAATTTCTCGCTGGGCTTATAATTAATGTAGGCTTGTTTGATCATCAAAGCTGAATAGGTGCTGTTGGCGACAACCGTTCCCCAACGGTATCTGAAATCACTTCCATAGCTACCGTACTCCACATTCGGACCAAAGCCAATTTCGGCAACTACCTCTGTATTTTTATACGCATAGCTGATGCGATTTAAAAACATACCGAGTTGAAACTGTCCCACATAGCGATCAAATCCACGGCTAATACCGGAAGAACCTAAGTTGTTGCGCGAAGCAGGAGCATTTAAGTTAGCAAAGTAGTAGGTGTCGAAATATCCCGAGTAGGTAAACTTCCCTTTGTCTTCGGGTTTTTCTTCATCAGCCGCGGCTTTCGCCTCGCCTGCTGTCACAATTTTTTCATCGGTTGAAACCACAGCCGGTTTAGCGATGGATGCGGTTAACTCTCCTTGCGCGAGTGCCGTATTTGCTATTAAACTAGACAGGGAAAGGCATAGAAAACCAGATAGAATTTTTTTCATAATTTTGAATGTGTTTTAATGAACAATAAGCTAGAGCCTCCGGTGGGGAATCTCACCTCCCCCCGGGGCGCTTTAGTGATTTTTAAACTGCCTCGCGCATCGGCTCCATCTCATAAGCTTGCAAGCGCTCGCCATGCTGACTTAAATCAGAACCAATTTTCTTCTCTTCATCACTGATCGTCATCGGTGAAATCAAATCGGTAATTTTTAAGATGATGAAAGACCCGATTACAATAAAGCCGATGGCTAACACCATTCCGATCAGGTGAATTTTGATCAGGTTAAATTCGCCAAACAACAATCCGTTTCCGGTAGTATTCGCTGCATTCACAGCCGTGTTTGCCAATAAACCCGTCATCAACATACCTACTGCACCACCTACACCGTGGCAAGGGAAAACATCCAATGTATCTTCTAAAGAAGTCTTTGATTTCCAATGCACTACCACGTTACTGATTAAGCTGGCAATGGTTCCGATGAATAAACTGGAAGGAATGGTAACGAAACCGGCAGCAGGTGTAATCGCTACTAATCCCACTACGGCACCAATGCAAAATCCAAGCGCTGAAGGTTTCTTTCCGCGCACCGCATCAAACAATACCCAGCACAATCCGGCAGCCGCAGAAGCTGTATTGGTAGTGGCAAAAGCAGAAGCAGCCAATGCTCCGGCACTCAACGCACTACCGGCATTGAAACCAAACCAACCGAACCACAACAAACCGGTGCCCAACAATACAAATGGAATGTTCGCTGGCGCAATTGCCTTTTTCTCGACAGTTTTATCTCTTAAATAAATAGAAGCTACCAAAGCAGCAAAGCCTGCGGACATGTGTACTACTGTTCCACCGGCAAAATCCAATAAGCCGAGTTTGAAGAAGAATCCTTCAGGATGCCACGTCATGTGTGCCAATGGTGCATAGATGAAAAGGCAAAACAAAACTAAAAAGATGATATAGGATTTGAATTTAACCCGCTCGGCAAATGTACCGGTGATCAATGCCGGAGTGATGATGGCAAACTTAAGTTGGAAAAAGGCAAACAACACCAATGGAATGGTGGGCGCAAGTGACCATGGTTTGCCATCCAATACATTTTGAAACATGAAGAAGGAAGCAGGGTTGCCGATAATACCAAGACCACCAACGGAATCTCCGAAAGCCAAACTAAATCCTACCACTATCCACAACACGCTCACCACGCCCATCGCAATAAAACTTTGCAGCATGGTGGAAATAATGCTTTTGGTGTCGATCATACCACCATAGAAATAGGCCAGCCC
>JBGAUU010000136.1:0-10717 GCA_044228465.1 Cyclobacteriaceae bacterium | reverse complement strand
TATTCATTGAAAAATATATTGCGAAACCGCGTCACATCGAGTTTCAGGTATTTGGCGACCAGCACGGAAATGTAGTGCATCTTTTTGACCGCGAGTGTTCCATCCAACGCAGACATCAGAAAGTAGTTGAAGAAGCGCCTTCTCCGGTGCTGACTCCGGAGCTTCGCAAAAAAATGGGCGAAGCGGCTGTCAACGCAGCGAAGGCCGCGAACTATTACAATGCAGGAACGATTGAATTCATTTTAGATGAAGACATGAGTTTCTATTTTCTGGAAATGAACACACGCTTGCAGGTGGAACATCCGGTAACGGAAATGATCACCGGCTTAGATTTGGTTAAACTACAAATCAAAATTGCTGAAGGCGAGAAGTTACCGTTTACCCAGGATGAATTGACGATCCACGGACACGCCATTGAAGTGCGCGTATGTGCAGAAGATCCTACTAACAACTTCTTACCGGACATTGGTACGCTACAAACCTATCGCAGGCCACAAGGCCATGGAGTTCGTGTAGACGATGGCTTTGAAGAAGGCATGACCATACCGGTACAGTATGATCCGCTGTTGGCCAAACTGATTGTTTATGCCGAGACGCGCGAGTTGGCGATGGATAAAATGGTTCGCGCGATTACGGATTATGAAATCACGGGTGTAGCCACCACGCTGGGCTTCGGGGCTTTTGTGATGAAGCACGAAGCATTCCGATCCGGAAATTTCAATACACGATTTATAGAAAACTATTTCAAGCCGGAATATCTCCTACAGCAAGCGGATGAAGATGTAGAAAAAGTAGTGGCAGCATTAGCTGTTACCGTTTCGGCTCAGGCAAATACTTCCGCAACCTCGCAGGTGGTAGCACGCCCGACCAGCAAGTGGAAGAAAAACCGCGTTTAACTTATGGCGGAAATAAAACCCATTCGCGCCTGGCGATACAATTCGAGTCTGGCAACGAAGATTGAAGAGCTCACGGCTCCTTTGTTTGATGTGGTGTCGGATAAACAGCGACAGAAGTTGTATGAAAATCCGTACAACTCGATTCATCTCTCCGTGCCTAAGGGACCCAACCCTTCCGCGAAAGCGAAACAATTATTGAACGAGTGGAAAAGTAAAGGTGTTATTCGACAAGATGCCATACCGGGCATTTATGTATACTACCAATATTTTAAGCTAGCCGGATCACCCAAAGAATATTGCCGCAAAGGATTTGTCTGCCACATTCGTGCGTACGATTGGAAAGAAAATGTCATTCTCAGACATGAGAATACGATTCCCAAAGCGGTGAATGACCGGATTGAATTGTTGGAGCAAACAGAGTTGCACGCGAGTCCCACTCATGGCTTGTATACCGATCCTACTTTTGAATTGGAAAAATACATGGACGAAGCCATGCATGTACCACTGTATGAAACAGAAGATTATCAAGGTGTGCGCGATGTGTTGGCAGTGATTCAAGATGCAAAGGTGATTCAACGCTTTATTGAAGTGATTGAACCTATGAAAATTATTCTGGCGGATGGACACCATCGCTATGAAAGTTCGTTGGAACTAAAACACCGTTTAGAAAAAAGCACGTCTCCCCTTACGGGAAAAGAAGGTTTTCATTATCACTTGATGTATTTGACGAATACAGAAGCAGATGATTTGCGGATTTTGCCGACTCATCGAATCATTCAAAATATTCCGCACTTCAACGAAGATGAAGTAATCGAAAAACTAGCTACAGACTTTGAAATTAAATTCGTTGACACTGCCGACAGTCTCAATGAAATTATCATGGGCAAGAAATGGGCGTTTGGCATCGTATTGAAAAATCAGGCGTTGAAAGTACGCTTGAAGCCGGAAGCAATTCACAAAATGACGTGGAACTTTCCGCAAGAGATTAAAAATTTAGATTTAACGGTATTGCATTACTTCATCATTGAACGAATACTTGGCATTCCCGGGAAAGACCAGCGGGGTTCTGATAATATTTTCTTCGAGCGAAATTTTGCCACCTGCCTGAATATGGTGCAACACGAGCAGGCGCAGATGGCAATCATCACACAAGAGGTAAGCATTGAGGAAGTGAAACAAGTATGCGCCAGCGGATACACGATGCCGCAAAAGTCAACTTACTTCTATCCAAAAGTCATTAGCGGATTTTTATTTAGCTCAATCAAACAAGATGAATTTCAAACGCCCGCTTATTCTCGCTTCTAGTTCACCGCGAAGACAATATCTGTTACATGAATCTGGATTTACATTTCGTGTAAGCGCACCAAATATTGACGAATCTTTTTCATCAGAAATGCCGGTTGAACAAGTGCCCGGCTATCTGGCAGAAAAGAAAGCCAAAGCTTTGTTACCTGAACTCGAAAACGAAGTTGTCATTGCTTCCGACACGGTGGTGATATTAGGGAAGAAGATTCTAAACAAACCGATCGATCGTGCTGAGGCAATTAGCATGTTACAAATGTTAAGTGGACAAACACATGTGGTGATTACCGCGGTTTGTCTTCTAAGCAAAGAAAAGCAAATCGTTTTTGACGATCGCACTGAAGTTACCTTTGCATCGCTTTCACTTCCGGAGATCGAGTATTATGTCGATCATTACAAACCATTCGATAAGGCAGGCGCTTATGGCGCACAAGATTGGTTGGGAATGATTGGAGTAGAAAAAATCAATGGATCTTACTTTACCGTGATGGGCTTACCCATCCACAAAGTTTATCAGCACCTACAGCTATTCTAACCGCTAAGCGAATTGCTCTGTAGAAATAGAGTACGCGCATTTAAAATGACCTTGTGGGCATTCTTTAAATCCATGTGATCCGCAAGGACGACAACTTAGCTTTTCTCTCGTTTCAATAATAACAGATTGATCCGAAAGCGGTCCGAATCCGAAAGATGGAACCGTTGAGCAATAAATAGCCGTAACAGGTGCATTGACGGAAGAAGCTAAATGCATCGGTGCCGAGTCATTGACATAATTCATCTTTGCTCCCTTAATGAGCGCCACCGATTGAAGAAACGATAACTTCCCAGCTAAATTAACAACCTTGCTAGTGCCTGTAACTAATCGAATGGATTCACACACATGGTGATCGGCAGGTGCACCCAGGAGATAAATAAAATCAACTTGCTTCTGTACAGTTTGTATTAACTCAATCCATTTTTCTACAGGCCATTGTTTGGTAAACCAAACCGATGTGGGTGCCATGCAAAGGTACTTGCCTTGTTGATAGGTTTGAACAAAATTCCAATCGCTGTCCGAAGGATACAACTTTGGCTTAACTGTTTGTCTGTCTGTAAAAACTTCAATCAATTTTTGATTGCGCTCCACTTCATGAATATCTTTCGCATGGTGCGTAATAGTTGTTGTGTTAAAAACTGCAAGCGGGTTTTTATCAAAGCCAATTCGCTGCTTCGCTTTAGAGAGTGCTGCTATGATACCGGTGGTGGCATAGCGCTGCACATTAATAAGCACATCGTATCGGGCTCTCCGGATTTTCTGAATGATGTGCAGTAGGTTTTTGTATTTTCTTTTTTTGTCGAAAACAATTACCTCGTGCAAGTACGGGTGACCTTCCAGAAGACCTTCGTTTCCTTTGCGTACTAAAAAATCAATAGTTGCTTCCGGATAATAGGTATGTAATTTCTCAATTAGCGCAGTGGCTAGAATTACATCACCAATGAAGGCCGTTTGAATGATCAAAAAAGACTTCGGACGATCCACTATTTTTTAAACTCCGTTTGGTAATAGTTGATTGCGCTTGTTATGATTTGCAAAGCCGTTTCTTTTCCCTGAAAATCAGGAACTGTAACAACTTTGTTCTCAAGCTTTTTATAGCTTTCAAAGAATTCCTTTAATTCCAATTTAAAGTGCGCAGCTAGTTCACTGATATCTTTCAAATGTTTGGTATTGGCATCGTTTTCAGCTACAGCAAGAATCTTATCATCTGCAAGGCCCTGATCTACCATTCGCATCACGCCTATAACACGAGCTGGAACCAAACAAAGTGGTTGAATGGGTTCGCGACATAAAATCATGATGTCCAACGGATCTTTATCCTCTCCCATTGTTTGAGGAATAAATCCATAATTAGCCGGATAATAAACTGCAGAATAAAGTATGCGGTCTAATTTCAATAAGCCAGTCTCTTTATCAACCTCGTACTTCGTACGCATTCCGGTTGATATTTCAATAATTCCATTTACAAACTCAGGAGCATTGGTTCCTACCGGTGCTTCATGCCATGGATGCTTGATCATGATTATAAGATATTAGAGTGTGAAGGTAGGAATATTTAGCATCTCTGTAAAAAAGAAAACCCCTTGCTTTTACAGGCAAGGGGCTTTTATAGTTAGCACTGATTATTTTTTTTCTTTATCCTTATCTTTCTTATCGTCTTTCTTGGCCTGAGTGATCTTGTCTCCATCCTTCAATCGCTTTGAGACAAGCAGGAATGGGCCAGTAACTACTTCAGCATTTTCAGGCAAGCCCGAAATGATTTCAATGTTATCGTAATCACTGATTCCGGTTTTGACTTCTGTCATTTTTGCAACACCCTTATCATTTACAAAAACAACTACTTTATCATCCTTCTTTTCAACCTTTATTTTATTGTCCGTTACTTTTCTCTCATCATCGCCATCTTTGGCCGGAGGTCCGTCTTTTTCCTTTTTATCTTTTTCAGGATTGCGGGTGGTTACGGCTGTCAGCGGTACAGAAAGCACGTTATCCTTCATTGTTGTGATTATGTCTACGCTGGCTGTCATTCCAGGACGGAATGGAAATTTATTGCCTTGTTTAATCAAATCTTCATAGGAAGAACGAAGAATTAAAATACGAACTTCAAATTCTGTAATTGCATCTGCTGAAGTCTTATCTTTTGCTGTGTTGGCAATGCTGGTTACAATTCCTTTAAACTGTTTGTCAACATTAGCATACGCATCAACGTCAATTAATACGGAGTCATTTAAGTGAACGCGTACGATATCATTCTCATTCACATTCACACGTACTTCCATCTTATTCAAATCAGCAATACGCATCATTTCTGTACCAGTCATGGTTGCGGCACCTAC
This sequence comes from Cyclobacteriaceae bacterium, assembly GCA_044228465.1. Lineage (GTDB taxonomy): Bacteria > Bacteroidota > Bacteroidia > Cytophagales > Cyclobacteriaceae > ELB16-189. Next base: position 5,648 of record JBGAUU010000136.1, on the reverse strand, counting down.
CACGCGTTCTCCTTTCTTCACGAACAATTTGGATACAATACCTTTCATCGGAGCTACTACTGAAGTTTTCGCCACATTGGCACGAGATTCACGAACGCTAGCATCCGTGCTATTGACAATGAAACGCGATGCTTCCAAAGTCTGAGTCGCAGACTTCAAATCGTTTTGTGCTACTTTATAGTTTTGTTGGGCTAATTGCCAATCCGATTCAGAAATTACTTTCTCATTCCACAATTTCTCCTGACGCTTGTACTCTTGCTCTGCACGGATATAGGTTGCTTCCGCTCTTGACAAAGCAGCACGTGAAGATTCCAGATTAGCCTTCTGCTGGCTCAAAGAAGCTTCGGATCGCTCCAACTGGCTCATCCAAACATCGGGTCTGATTTTCACCAACACTTCGCCTGCGCGCACCGAGTCACCGTCTTCCACGTTGAGTGCAATGATTTCACCAGAAACTTCGGGTGCGAGTTTAACTTCAATCACAGGTTGTACGGTTCCTGATGCACTCACTTTCTCAGTTATGGAAGCCTTCTTCGCTTTCGCTAAATCAACTTCCAATTCTTGTGATTTGCCAATCCACCCTTGTGATCTCCCAACAAAGGTGAAAATGATAAGGAAAATAACGATGCCAATACCCCAATAAAGAAGTGAGTTGGACTTTTTCTTTTGCTTTGCCATTCGTAAAAAGTATTAATAGTCTATTGGTTTGCCTTGGTAAAAATCGAGAACTTTCTTTTTGAAGATGAGATCGTATTTTGCACGAACCTGATCTGACTTTGCCTGAAACAAGTTATTCTCAGAAACTTGATAATCTACGTAATTCGCAGCACCGGCATCATAACGTTGTTTGGTCATGCGGAATGCTTCTTCTCTTGCTTTTACTGCTTTAGCTGATGATGCATATGTTTTAGCTGCAGCGGTGGCATCGTTGTGTGCGGTTTCAATTGCCTGACGTAATTTGTTCTCTGCATCGGTTAGGTTGATGGAGGCTTGCTCTTTTGCAACTTTATTTCGTTGCACACTCGCACGAGTGGTGTAGCCATTAAATATTGGAATGGTTAAACCAAGCGATACACTCTTAGAAATATTATCTGAAAACTGATCGCTAAATGGCTTTTCCTTCGATGCAAATTTAACTATCGGTTGCAACGATTTCACCTGAAGTAACGGGTCCGTTGTGTTGGGGTCATTTCCTGTATAGCCGACCACAGGGTTCGGATCTACCACAGAGAAACCTGTTGAGACGCGAGCAGCACTCGAATAGTTAGTGAATGCAGATGCGTTTAAACTTAATCGTGGATAAAGGCTGGCGCGCGCTGCTCGTAGAGCATAATTGGCGCTTTCGGTCCTGTATACAGCGGCTTTTATCTCCGGCATGTTTTGTTTCGCAATATCAAAAATTTGTTCAGTGGATTGATTGAGTGTTACATCTTCCACACCTAATTGTGGCACTTCAATTTCCATCGGTGTGGATGCCGGTAATTGCAGCGCTTGCTTTAACTGCAACAATGATAGATTATAATTATTTTCTCGTTGAACTAAATTGAGTTCATTCGTGGCATTTTGCGCTTCTAGATCAAGAACATTTCCAAGAGGAACTGATCCGGCTTGCTCCAATTTTTTGGTCCGCTCTAACTGTTGTTGCGTGGTTCGTAATTGAAATTGTGCATTTTGAAGAAGCTCTTGGTTAAAGATAACAGACGTATAAAGCGTAACCACGCTCAAAATCACATCGTTCTTTGCTTTCGTCAGATCATTTTCCGCTGCAGCTTTATCATTTACGCTTTGACGAATTGTATTCATCACCCGAAACGCATTGAATAACAACAAACTCGCATTGGCATTCACGTTGGCATTGTCGATTTTTTGATCAATGAACCCGTTAGTTGTTGGGTCAATAGATCGACCAAAATTAGAGCCTGCCGAACTGGATAAGTTCAAACTGGGTAACATGGTATATCTGGATTGATCCAGATTAATATCAGCTCCCTTTAGTCCTAACTCGCTTCTCTTAACTGTTAAGTTATTTTTGAGTGCAATTTCCACACATTCTTTCAATGTATAGATTTTTTTCTCTTGTGCCAGTGAGGCATTAACCACAAAAACAAACAATGCAATTGAAAGTAATCCTTTCCTCATATTAACGATTGATATCTGGTATATAAATAACTTCTTTTATCCAACTTAGACTCATGAGATACTGAAATGTTACAGGTTTGATTCCTGAATCCATTTCTATCACTTGACACGCCAAATCATTTTTTCCTTTACGGGATACAGACATGGTTGCAATATTACAATCATCATGAGCAATTACATCAGCAATAAATGCGATGCTTCCCTTCACATCATCTGCAAAAATGATAATTGTATGCAGGTTAGCCGTAAAGTCTGCTTTGAACCCGTTGATTTCAGCTATATTGATCATGCCTCCTCCACGGCTTTCGCCCAATACTTCAATAGATCTGGTTCCCTTTTTTAATGTTAAGCGAATTGAATTGGGATGAAGTGTAGAGGCATTGCCAATCGATTTAAATTGATATTTCAAACCTGATTTATCGGCAATTTCAATCGCATCTTTTTTATTCTTTTATCGTCTGTTGAGAAATCCATCAGTCCGGCCAAAATCGCCCTGTCGCTGCCGTGGCCTTCATATGTACGCGCGAATGAATTATAAAAAATGATTTCAGCTTCGTCTGGCAGACCTCCTAAAACTTTAATGGCAGCTTTGGCAATACGAACGACCCCAGCAGTGTGCGAACTGGAAGGTCCTATCATAACTGGGCCAATCATATCAAAAACACTGCTTTTTTCGGGCATACGCGGTTTTCTAACGCAATAAACCCGAAAAGGATTTCTTTTTTGGGTATTTCTACACCCTCAGCAGGTATTTATTGCGAGCGGCAAAAATAGGGTTTTGGAGCCATTTTAGAGATAGTATACCTAAAATTGATAAGTGTACTAACGAATAAGAATCACACAATTAAACGAATATGCGATTTATTTTAAAGCTAATATCCATTGAAGTTATTACTCCCAATCCTGTTTTGAACTAAATTTGAAGCTCAAATATGCTCTCATGAACCTATTATGTCGCACTTTCATTTCCCTTGTTGTAGCTGGTCAATTTGTTATACCATCTTACTGTCAGGATTCTTTGGTGAGAGTGCAAGATTTACACTTCATATCTACTTTTGAAAAGCAAGCTTTTGCTGAATTCTCATCCCAAAAAACGACATCTCAATTGCTGCCATTGCTTCTCTGCACCTCGCCAAATAGCACACAAGAAACGGTACTGCAAATCAATAACAAGATTAAAGGAATCACCGATAAACTTATTGCTGATGGCCTTTTGAAAAAGAAAAATGAAAAAAAGGTCAAAGCTATTTATGCAGATGTTCACAACACATTTCTAAAGAAGTATGAAGAGGACGTGCGTTTTGCTGACATTTTCACCAATGGAAATTACAATTGCGTTACCGCCACCGCTCTTTATGCTCTCGTCTTCGAGGAACTAGGAATTAGTTATGAAGTAAAGGAAGAGCCGACTCACGTATATTTGCTAGCATATCCTAATGCTGAAAATATCTTAGTGGAAAGTACTTCTCCGCTCAGAGGCTTTATCGTGTTTGATGAAAGGTTTAAACAAAGTTTTGTGGATGCCTTAAAAAACCAAAAAATTATTGGGAATGCTGACATATCCAATAAATCAACTGACGAGCTCTTCAATTCCTATTATTTTAAAAGAGATAAACTAAACTTGCAGCAATTGGTTGGCATTCATTACAGTAATGATGCGTTGTTTAAACGTGACAAAAACGACATCAAGGGAGCATATCAACAAATGGAAAAAGCTTATTTCCTGTATCAGGCGCCCAAGACGGAGTATTTATTGATGCAATTTGGAGTAGAGCTAATTACTAAAGAAAAGCTTCAGCCAAAAGAAAAATCAAAATTGATCGCCAAGGTATCCAGATATAAAAATCAAGGAATTACAAATGACATGATTCAAGGTGAGTTCGGAAATTTAACTAACGAAGTCCTAAGCCGTGATAACAATAAATCATTGTATAAAGAGTGTTTTGAAATTCTTGTAAACGGAATTTCGGATAAAGAATTAATAAGTGATATCTCTTATATCTATAACTACGAAAACGGACGAATCTTGTATAATCAAGGAAGTTTCTCAGCCGCCAAGGTATTCTTCGAAAAGGCTCTGTTCTTTCAACCGAACAATACAGATTTGGCCGGTATTTTTACTACTTCAATCGCGAATTCATTACGAAATGAGAGAAGTCCAAAACAAGCATATGATACCTTGGTAAAGTACCAAAAAAAATACCCTGTATTATCACAAAACAATAATTTCAACTCAATGATTGCTATGAGCTATGCTTTAATGTTTGGTGAAGCCTTTGAAAAGGGGAATTTGTCGGAAGCTGAAAAATACAAAGCACAATTTGAAGAAATGGTAAAAACCAACAAAGACATTAATATTGTACCTTCGATTATTGGCTCTGCCTACTCTTCAGCATGTTCATATTATTATAAGAAAGGGCAAAAATCCAAAGCAATGCAATTGTTGGAAAAAGGGCTTGAGTTATCACCGGATAATTTTGAGCTGCGCACCCGACAACAAATGATCAACAGTCGCCATTAATTCTCGATTGAGACAAAAAATTTTTTTTGAGCTAAATAAGTATTTCCCATTCGAGTTTCTATCTCAGCTACAAAATTTAATTCTTGCATCATAAATCCTCCTGGGGGAAGTGAATATTTAATTGTGCCTTTCTTGTTGTTGGTTTCTATTGAAATTAATTGATCAGTTAGGCAACCTGATGCCGATAAGTTACCGATGTAATATTTTACTGACCGTGCTGATTCCGTTAAAGTCAAATCAATCTGATAAACCCCCTCTCTTTTTAATCTATCGGAAGGTGTAATTATTATTTTGGGGAAATTGTCTTTTAGCGATCCGCCTACTAAAATCTCTTTTAATCCAAGGCAAGGGCGGTTTTTTTCAAATCTGGCAACCGACATTAGTTTTCCATCCTCTTTGTATTTCTTTCGTTCACCATCGATCTTGTCATCCTTATATAGAGTCTCTTGATAGAGAGTGCCATCTTCGTAATATCGTTTGGAAAGCCCCTCCCGTTTTCCATTTTTGTAATTCATTTCTAAGCTCAGCTTACCATTCTTATAGTAATTCTTAGCCACACCATGCCTCTTTCCATTCAAAATTGTCAATTCCGTTTTTAACTTACCATCTTGTGAATAGTATTTTTTGGAGCCATCCGTTGTATCTGATTTCTTTTTAGATTTCGTCTCAACTTTTTTGTTCTCACAGCTCACTAAAATCAGCAATAAAGTAATAGTACAAATTATATATCTCATACGGCAATAGGCGCTTTGATAGATGGATGTGCCTGATAGTTGACCATTTCAAAATCTTCAAATTCGTAGTCAAAAATAGATGGCGGCCTTCTCTTAATTACCAATTGTGGCAATGGATAAGGTGTGCGGCTCAGTTGAAGTTTTACCTGCTCGATGTGGTTTGAATACAAATGTACATCTCCACCCGTCCAAACAAACTCTCCGGGCTCAAGATCACATTGTTGCGCAAACATATGCAACAGCAAGGCGTAGCT